>PBRM01000003.1 GCA_002725915.1 Gemmatimonadota bacterium | reverse complement strand
TTCGTTCAGGAGGCGGGAATTATCATTGAGGAATTCATTCCCGGTCCGCAAGGCGCGGAGGGATCCTGGAGAATGGTGGAAGAGGGGAACAGTGCCGTCATGTCATCCCAGGAAGACGTCTTTGCCAGAGTCATAACTCGCGTGGAGGACTTACTCTCGAACGATCAGGAGACACTCGAACCTCTGGTCAACTCTGCGACACTCGCACATGCGAGTGGAGACGATCGGGAGACGATCTGGAGTATCAGGAGACGATCGAACCTCGAAGCTCACGTGGAGTATCTGACTAGAGAGGAGCAGCGGAATGCATCAAATATCCGAGCGATCATCACAGCATCCGATCTGCAGCTGAGCAACGAGGAGCGGAAAGCCTGGATCCACGAACATGGCAGAGAGTCCGACACCCAGGAGCAGTCGAACCCGATTGTGGAGGTCATTCGGAGGCGCGCTCTGCAGAGAGTTCAGGAACAAGCGTCGTCGTCGGCGAGAATTCTCCCGGAGCCGACTGCGGAGTTGGACATGTCGTGGGCGGAAGTCAGATCGGTTGCGGAGGAAGACGGTGACTTCGTGAGTGATCAAGTGGTCAGCTTCGACGAGAGAGAAAGGTTCGAGAGACCGTCAAAGTCTTCTTTTCATCCAGGCGAGCCAGTCCGACCGAGAACCCCCTCGATCTCGTCGGAGGAGAGTCATGCACCTCCAGCGCGTACGCGACATTCCTCAGGGGAGACTGGCCTCGAGTCTCTGAGCGGACGCACTGCGCCGAAGAAGTGGACGGAGTACTGGGCTGCGATGAAACTCTGGAGAAAGCGCAACAAGTCTGTTGTCGCATCCCACGAACTGCTCGACACGCCGAGTTCGAGAACTGGGGTGAAAAGCAGCACGCCAGGTACCGGAGAGACCAAGAAGGTGAAAAAGGTCATCCAGTACCAGTAGGTGAGTGGAGCAGGCTCGGCTCGATGAACGAGGATGAGAGAAAATCGAGGAGATTCAAGCGAAAGTGAACGTGTTCGCACACTGTTTCTAAAAAGGGGAGAGGGGGATCAAAAACAAAAATTTTCTGATGGGTTCGTTGAATATCCTGTCTAATGTTTCCCAATGAAGCAAAGCGAGGGAGCGAAGTTCATGTTCCAGGCAAAACGCTGGTAATAGAGCGAAGCAGTCCGCAATCCAATCCCATTCTCCTTCGTAGCAAAGAGCGAATACCTCCATCATGGCGAACGTCTGTGTAAGACCGGTGGTGGCTCTTCCTCAAGACTTGCAGTATAATGCTCAGAAGCACAGCATCTGCAAATATTGCGCACGATTCCATTTTAAATCTCACATTGGTGGTCACACGCGGTGGTGTGAAATGAGAACAGTGGAACCGGACGTGAACTTGGTATCGAGGACCACAGAAACGTTCGTGCAGTCCCAGAGAAGAACGGACTTTCCAGATGAGCATGAGGTGAGGAACCGACAATCGTATGTCGACGCCGGTGGTGATGCTCTCGAGGAGGAAGAGCACCCCGCAGGTCAATGGCATGGAGGAATCGCAGGAGAAATCAGACAGAGTGCGATGGAGAAGCGTCTCTCCATGTATGGACAGTCTGGTGTGCGTCACTCGGATCAGGAACGATCTCGCGTGTCTTCGTATGTGGAAGAACTGCACAAGCTGGACAGAGGAAGCAGGGGAGAACCTCAAGTGTTGGACAGAGGCAGCAGGGGAGAACCTCAGAGGAGAACGACAACACAGCTTGGAGCAAATGAGGCAGAGTGGATAGCGCGAGATCAAGGCGAGGAGCTCGAGAGTAACAGACAATTTCTGCAGCGGATGGTGGATAAATATTGGACTCCTCAGGTACAGCAGGGGAACAAGGAACAGTCTTCTTCCAGCTGCAAGTGGGTACCGAAGTCTGCGGAAGGTGGAGAACTCGAGAGCTACAACACGCCACGTGAGGAAGACGGAGAAGGGACACCAGATTCCCAGGGCACGGGGGGCACGGAGGAGTGGAGTGCCGAGCCCGATCTGTGGGATGAGTATCGGAGGGCGATGGGAAGGCCGCCTCCCACCTGGATGAAAAAAGCGATGCCATCCATGAGGGCTGCCAAAGCCGTTCTCGACGAGATCAATGCAGAGCAGGGAGAGCCAGGCTTTCGAAACGCGAAGGGCGGACGCGGGCCGCTCGAGGAATCCACAGCCGATGACAACCAGGAGAAAGGTAAGAAGGGCTACGGAAAATCGGGCAAAGGCAAGTCTGGAGGAAAGGGGCCGTCGATGGACTACCTTCCTCAGTCAGGATTTGACTACCATGGATATTGGGTTGGACTTCCCGATGGGTACGACGATCGAGCACTGGCGACAAAGGACAACACAGTGTTCGTGCCGATACCAATACGCGGAGGGCGAGATCTAAAATTCATCACAGCGAGGTACGAAGGATTCAAAGGTCGAATCTTCTTCGAGTCGGATGCCATCAGAGTCCATCAATGGTACGACATGGAGCGCCACATCGACAGACCGAAGAGTAATCGCGATCGAGGTCCGACCGTAGCGTGGCCCACAGTGGAACACTGTCCAACCGTGGAGAAGTTCTGCGATCGGATTGCAATAAAACTGGCAGGTGAATTCCAGTGTCCCGGGAGGAAGATGGTAAGCACATCGGATGAGCAGGAGCAGGTCAGAGGTGTGATCAACGCGCAGAGCAGTAAATATCAGCAGGAACTGACTGGAGAGTACATTCACTTCCGCAATCCAGAGACACTGAACTGGACTAATTTGCTGCAAGCGTTGGCGCAGGTTGTGCCGACGATGCTCGGAGACGACACGTACTATCTGGATCGATTCCTGAACTGCAAGGTTCCCAAGGGAAAAGATCTACGAGCAGCACTATGCGCGGTAAGAACTTCGGCCCATGAAGCACAACTGGATTTCAACACCAGCAAACCGTTCTACTTCCGGATGTTACAACAGAAGGTTGGAATCCCGAAGGCGCTGTTGGACGAGTGCAGACTGTCCGCCGGTGAAGAAGGGAGGAACATTCCGATCTACATGCCGACGATTACGGAAATGATCAATCAACTGGGACTGAGCAAAGCAAGGTCACTGCAAGACCCGGCCCTCGACGTGTTTGGCGACGTGAAGACGGAGGAACCCCGCAGGATTGGGAGGCCGCCGCACATGACTGGAGGTACTCTCAAGACGGAGGACGATGACCTGCTGGTCTTCGAAGTGGACCTGGCCGATGAGAATCAGCAGGAGGTGATCGACGTCGAGCAGGACCTCGTCTCCGCCGAAACAGCTATCGACGCGATGATCTGTGGAATCGAGACGGAGCTCTGGGATATGGAGGACGAAGAGCTGATGGCAGGTGTCCTCAATCTAAAGTCTATCAAGAGCTGGCAGTACAATCCGAGACGCCGGGCAGCGAAAGGCTCTGGCAAAGGAAAGTCGGGCGGACGCACCACGTTTCCCGGGGCTACGAACGGCGAGGCCAGACTGAGCAGCTATGCTGGGCTGCGCAAGGGCAAGGGGAAGAAAGGCTCGTCAGACGCGACCGTGCCGCCCAAGAGAGGAAAGGGAAAGGGCAAGCGGAAGTTTGGCGCGTTCGAAGTGGACTTTGGAGATGAGCTGGCGGTCGACTATTTTGATCTGGACGTGTTCTTTGCTGGACTCCCGATGCGGTTTCGATGCCTGAGATGCGGCATGTGCGACCATCAAGCGAAGGACTGCAAGAAGGAACACGGGTTGTGTTGGGATTGTGGTGAGGTCGGACACAATCGCGATTCCTGTCCGGCCACCGACGCGGTGAAAGGTCAATGGCAGGAGCGAGTCAAATCGAGCATGGAGAAAGTGAAAGGGAAGAAGGAGATGTTCAAGGCGATGTTGACCGAGCTGCAGGAGGAACTGGACTGCTACGAGGTCGAGGCGGAGGCCATGCTGGGTTTTTGATGAAGGCGGTCGACGGAGGGCGATCGATCGCCGAACAATCATCCCAGGACAAGGGATGGTTGACAGCCCAGGAGCATGTTATCTCGGGTGAACTAAATGCTATGCTCGCTCAGGTTTTAGAGAGCAACGGGGAGAGGAGGCTCTACCGAGCAGGAGACAATCCCGGGACAGTTATCGTATTGGTCGACACAGGTTATAACTACGAGGGATTCATGCCTGGTCTGTGGATCGATGCAGTAAGAGCGCTGCTACCAGGTCTACCGTACTTCGAAAAGGAGATACAAGCAGGTACGGCAGGCTCAGCTACGATCATTCGGGGTTTTCTGGAGTTGCCAGGAATCTTTGGTTCGAGTGCAGAGCCCATGCGAGTGGCGGATGCACTTCGGTCAAACGCAGCACTCTATGGAGAGCTGGCACAGAAAAAGCACAAAGCGGACGGCCCAGTCAATCGAGAGCAGGTTCCTCTCAACAACAGGAGGGACAGTCGCTTCTTCGAAAGACGAGTCACAGGCGAGGTAATTTTCGCCGATTACGACAACCCTCGGAGAAATTCCTTTGACTATAAGACCTACGGCTACCTGGAGGACGCGTCGATATGTCAACGTATCCGCGAAGCTCTGACCAGAGGGGACAGTGTGGAGAAGATTTGTCGCACGGTCCTCAGAGGATATCGGGATCCGATGGCCATCAAGGAGCTGGACTGGGGTCCTGCGGAGAACAGTGCATCGAGGAAACAGTTACAGGTGCGTCTCGGAGTCGAAGCGTGTGTGCTGGAGGTCAAATTGGATGAGGAGTCTGGAGCAGCGTATCCGGTCAAAATCCAGCAGGAGAAGGAATCTGGAGAGCACGCAGAACTCGAGGATGCGAACGCAGAGTTGGAGACAGGAGGTGGAGATGTAACGGATGCCGAGGAGGACGAGAACCAGGAGGACTCCGGAAAGGAAGAGGAGATGGCGGAGCCTGGCGATTCACTGCAATCGGCTGGAGAAGAAGAAAGCCTACCGGCTCCGGAGGCGAAGCCGGTACCCTACGACGCTCGAAGCCCGGGAGAACAGCTGAGGATCATCTCCGAGTTCAACCTGCCATCGGTCGATACCCGATTTGCTACTGGAGTAAATGCTCGGAGTAACTCCATCGATGATCGAGTATGGTACATTATGCGGCGAGTGGAGGTTGGCACGAGCAAGGTGGTGGCGTGTGAAGATGAAGTCGGGGTCATGGTAGTTATGGACATCGACAGAGGAGTAACGCTGAAAGAGATCACACTTCCGTTAAGGTCGCACGATGCACGGCGCAAGCTGGACGAGCCCTACAATCTGTGCACGGATCTGTATCGATATCTTCGGCCCAGTGAAGTGACGGAAGGGGAGTTGCTGACCACCGCGGTGAAATTCAAGGATCTCATTCCTCATCAAGTAGAAACTGGCGACACGGGGCACAACAAGTCGACGGCATGGCCGGCTCACCTTCGAGGGCAGGAGCCACGATCGGATCAGGACCTCATGCGCGGCAGGGTGTATACGATCAAGGAAGGCGAGGGGTTTCCCGCGGCTCTGCGCACCAACGTGAACCACGTGATCAAGCGAGTGCAGGAGATATTTCCCGAACTGGGTCACTGCCTGATCCCTTACAAGGACCGTCTGGCGCAGATGAGCGGAATGCATGACCAACTCGGTAAGACTATTCTAAAGCAGGCAGGATTCATCAACGCATGCAAGAGAATAGACGCTCTGCTGAATCATCATCAAAAACTGTTTATCACCTGTGCGACCGGAATACGTGACAGTGTTGCGGTTGCAGAGGCCTACGGATGCAAGAGGAAAACCGGGTTTCGAAACAGAGTCAGGCATCTGAGTCTGGAGAAGGAGCTGAAACAGAGGGGAGCACGTCTTGCAGCGAACGGAGATATTGTTCTGATTGAACCCACAAACACCAGCGATGAACACAAGTATCTCCTCAGTCTTCTGACTCACGTGAGGTCTCCCGACGTTGCCTACACGCAGGCCGAGAAGGACCTCTATCTACAACTTCGGAATCAAGCAGTCTGCAGGCTCTGGGGATCATCTGAACAGTTTATACGTGAAGCTCGAAATCGGTTGCGTCACATCAAACCCGAGGTTCTGGAAAGAGTTCTCGCAGCAGTGACCAAGGATCCTACCTGGAGTCTGAGGTGGGGACTCAAGCCATATGGTAAGTATCTCAGCGGATCATACATTGGTCTTCAGGTGGGCATGGTATGCCTTCTTGACTGTTTCTATGAACCCAAGCATCCCGTGATAGGTCAAGTGCAGTATGTGAAACTAATCTGCGTGGAACTGACGGGAAGGAGATGTGCGGCGCTCACGATTGCGCGAAGAGTGCGTTCGGAGGACGGGAAAGACAAGATTCTCGAGGCTGAGGGTCCAGAGGATGCCGTAATTCCGATTGGAGCACCGAGAGTCACGCCCCAGGACATTCTATTAGCAGCTGAGGATCTGATGGGAAAGTACGAAGTCGGAGGGAGACCTATGCATGAACAGATTCCTGGACTGTGGCACAAGACCGATGGAGGAGGATCAACAGAGAAGCCGAAATCTAAATCTCGAAAGAACAAGAAGTTTCGAGCGGCAAAGGCACTCCCCCCCGCAGACCTGGAGCAAGAAAGCCAGAGAACCCCAGAGGAGGAGCAAGGAGAAAAGAAAGCTGCTGAGGCCAGAGGGCCCTATGGAGTAGGAGTAGTGCGAGCGCTGATCTTCTTCAAATGTATGAGAGTTCTCGCGCGACAGGTGATAGTTGACGGCGGGAGTGAGTTCGTCAACGGTCTTCTTGTGTTTGCTCTACAGATGCTTGGCCGGGATCTCTACATTGCAAGACGACGCAGTCGGAAAAACGTCGCCCTAGCCGAGACGCGTATCAGGCTGCGCCGCATTCTGCGAGCCAAGACGCGCGGGAATGCCTTTCTCAACAGCCTTGACGAGAACACGCTGGACATGGTGATCTCTGAAGCCCACGACGGTATCCCTACCAAGGCACTGGACGGGAAGACGCCCGAGATGGTCACAGGTCGCTGGGATCCGGAGCCAGGGCCACTTGACGAACAGTTACCATACGATCTGGAGCTGAAGATGGCGCGGTATGCAGGGGCACGGGCAAGAACGGAGATGACCAAGGAGCTCTGGGCATTGGCAGCGGACAAGCAGTGGGCATTCGAGCTCGAGCGGATCAAGCGCATGGCCCTGATGGAGATGCAACCTTTCCGGTTCACCGAGCAGCAGGAGGTTGAGGTCATCAACGAGAAGATCGGTGCGGACGTGACGCAAAAGGGGAGGTATCTGCGACATCACGGTACGAAGATCGTAGTTCAGTTCGACGGAAAGCACACAGAGTCGGAATGTAACATAGATCAGGTTCGTCCCGTGGTTAGTCAACACGATCTACTGGATATAGGAGCAATTTTGCAAGTCAGAACTGCAGAAGAACTTGATCGAAAGAAGGAGGAGCTCGATCAGCTGCTGGAGGAAAAACTGGAGTTTTCGGACGAGGGGACGCGCTATGTGAGGGCAAGGTGTCGTCTGTGTGGGAGAGCGCGTTTTCTTCATCCGAAGCATGCAGACTATGGACCGACCGGGGACAAGAAGGATGCGTTCGTGTGTCATCAGACGGACGTCGTCTGTATGACGCTGGGCGATCCTGAGTGCCTGCTGCATGGCATTCCGATCTATCCTCGAGTGATCCAGAGCGACACACATCCCGAGAGGGCCAGGGAGCTGATGCTGGAAGAGTACCAGGCCAAGGCCGAGAAGAAGAATCGGAAAGTGGCGCTGGCTCGAGCACAGGCGGGGCGAGCGGCTCCGCAGGCGAAGGCCGGCGCGTCAAGTCAGGCAGTCAGCGAAGAAGAGCTGAGGCTGAACGAGGAGCACGATCTGGGAGAGGACGAGCTGGGATCGATTCCAGGAGCGGCTGGGGAGAAACTGGATGCCTTCCTGTGCGCGCTGAACGATGATGACTCGAGGACTCTGGCGTATAACCTGGATCTTCCCGGAGAGGTCGAGCTGATGGTGCAAGCGATGAAGGCAGATCAAGTCGAAGGAGCTGTCCAGATGACGACTCAAGAGGCGCGTGAGGTCTATATGATTTCAGGAAGTATGGATCGACTGCATCAGAAACTTCGGGCCATCGAGAAACAGCGATTTGCTCCAGCACCTTCGGACACGAAATTTCGTGCGCTCCTGCCATACTGCATCAAGGCAACCTTGTTGAAAGACGTTTCTCTCCAACGAGGTAATATCCGAGTGCTGGAGACGAAACCAGCACAGGCTGCAAAATACGATGCGATGTATCTGAAGCCGACGACGGATGGAACAGTGCTCATGCTCAACCCGGGAGACGCGATTCTGCCGACAGAGACAGTTGTTGTCCTTCGGTTCACTAAGCAGAGTGTCCAGGCTAATCCCGGTTTGGTAGAAGATCTAAATCGAGGAATCATTGATTTTTCCCAACACGGCTTTGATCCAGAAATCCTGCGAGATCTGCACAGGGTCGGATCGGCTAAGGAACTTGACTACGTGCGCGGGCCGCTGAGGAGACTTCCAGCGGCACGCAGGTTTGCGTTCTCAGAGGAGTTAAACAATATTCTCGTGCTGATTCAGTTGGCAGGGATGACTGTGGGAGAAATTGGGAACGATACTGCGGTCTGTGATCGAACCCAGAAGCCGGTAGGATGTCGAGCAATCTTCGATGCCAAGTATCTGGGAGGAACGATCGGTCTTCTGAAAGTGAGGATTGTTGTGCAAGGAAACCAGCTCTCGATGCTTTTGAGAGTGGTGGCGTCAGCGACAGTCGGGAGAACCGATCTCTATGCCGCACTGCTGGGAGCTGAGGAGTTCGATTTGGCGATTCTGGTATCGACAGACATTCCACGGGCGTTTCTGGCGGCCTATGGAGTGGCTCCGCAGCAGCGACTGCGCATTCGACCACCGACTGAAATGCGTGACTGCCCCGTGATGGTGCGCTGTCTGGAGGATGTAGGATGGATTGATGGGACCTTCATGCTTCTAAATATCGATCTGTATGGATCGACGACAGCACCACTGAGTTGGCAAAGAACGCTGGAGCACAAGCTGATCTGCAGGGGATACACGCAGAGTCCTGTGGCGGCTGCAGTCTTTCGTCTTGGCGCGAGGTCGGTCGCCGGAAAGAAGTGGCTGATGGACACCACCCCGCAGCTTCTGGAGCAGTGCTGCGGAATCGAGTCCGACGCGTCCAAAGGATATGAAGAAGTCAGGAGAATGCTGCTGTCAGATGTGCCGGTCTACGAAGAGACCGACGATCCCGTGATGAAGCAGATCCAGGAGGGACAGAAGAAGAAGGACCAGCAGGATTCCAAGGCATGGAAGGCTGGGACGGTTCGCTTCAAGAAGATGAGGGACCAGTACAGAGGTTTCATTCAAACGCTGGGACACGCTACCCTCGTGAAGGACCTCAAGGTCTGTGTTGAGGAGGTGTTCGCGGAGGAGCGAGGAGACAAGCCACTGGTGTTGGCTCCGGCGCACGTGGATGATCTGATGCTGCTCGTGGAATTTCGAGTACTCTTCTGCGTCCTGGCTCGACTTGTGGAGCTCTTTCGTCTAAAAAGGTTCGACTTCTTTACCCAGAGATATTGCGGTAAGATTGTCAGGCAAGTCATACAACATCAGCGGCATACGATTTCAATGCCAGATAAGATCAGAGGTCTGTCCTTGCACGAGCTGCCGTCTGGAGCCGAGGGATCGAAGGAAGGCTTAAGCAGGCTGGCACGGCCTGAGGAGCAGACTCTGTTAAAAGGTATTCGAGGAGCACTACTCTGGATCATTGGATGGTATCTCCCTTCGTTAACGATGCCGATGCGGGGACTATCAGTCGGGAACGATGCCAAGAAGCCCATTGGAGTACTGAAGGATCACAACGGTGTCGTAGAGATTGTGCAGGCAGACCCAGACGTCGAGCTGAGTCTCTTCTACGGATTCGAGAGCTCGGCCGTGCTCAATCTGTTTGATGCGTCGTTTCAAGACAACTCCCTGATCAACCCAACCGCAGAGAGTCTTAGTCTCAAGACTCTTCGAGAAGCCTGGATGAACAAGGAGCTCACCGATGAGAACGTCGACCTGAGGGCAGGTATCGTGGCCGAGGGCACACAACGTCCGGTCAAGACATGGCTGACACTGCTCGTGGAAACGCAGGATCTGGAGGCGTGGCTGCGTGGAGAAGGAGGAGAGGACTTCTACATTCCCGTGACCGTGACCGATTGGGGACTGGAGATAGGACCGGGTTTGGTTGGGAGTTCGTACGGTGCCGAGGCGGAGGCGTGCGACAACGCTTTAGATCATGCTGCCTTCACGAGTCATAAGATGACATTCATGTCAGGGAGACATCGAACGCGTGTGACCGCGGGCGACAATAAGGGTCTCATTTCACGCGCAGCACGACTCAACTGCTTAAAGGAGAGTGATTTTAAAGGATTTAAAGCTCTGATTCGCATAAGTCACGCTATTCAGACGCAGGAAGAATTTCTAGGACACTTGTCGGACGCACTGAATCTCGCCGATCCCCTAGGGAAGTTGACGGCGAAAAATGCGGAGAAATTTTTTCTGTTGCGGGACGCCTGTGAAACCAATCTGATGTATCTCAAACGGAGCGGAGATACGAAAGGATCGGCTATCCCAGGGCTCGGGTTGGAGCTGAATTCTTATGAACGAGAAATATAAGGCACGTGATGCGGTGTCATTTGAGGAGCGCAGATAGGGCACGTGATGTGGTGTCAAAAGAGGAGCACATCGTGTCTTTGGACAGTTGAGGAGAATGAGTTCTTAGCAGGAAAGCTCAGTTACGGAGAACTTAGCTGGAAAGCTCAGTTGAGGAGAACTGGACCCACCACGCGGAGGCAAGGTATCATACAAGGTGAAACAAGGAACGGTGCGCGGACCGAGTGTCGAGGACTATATCAACCTCTTTTTCAAAAAAAAAGAGGGAACTGAGAGTGCAAGCCAGACCAGCACTCGAGAAGTTCCGCTCTAAGAGGTTGCTATAGTATGTTCGACAGGAGAGAAAGTCCGCAGTTCGTCTACCAGGAGAGATCAGTCCAGGAGGAGTACGGAGCGATCGTGCCGAGTCCGCGTACGCAAACAGGAGCGACAGTCCGCTATCGGTGTCTGGCAGAACAACATCATTCCCCTTTTCCCATGTGTGGTTAGGCAGGGTGGAGAGAGGCAGCTGAGTGCCTCTCATGGTGTTGTGTCGTAATGAATACCCCACGTCTCGAGCAGACGTGAACGGGAAGGTTCTGCAAGAACGAGGTTCTATTAAATGCATAGATTCCACCTCTGGAATCTCGGGGTTGTATCAGCAGTACAAATGCCTATTCGAGTGAACACGTGTATAGAACGAGGAGTTACGTGTTCGTTACCACTGAGGATTTACGCGATTCTCGCAGTGGTAGCGGAGTAGAGGTTACGAAGACATATGAGCCCAATATGCCTAAGTATACAAGCAGGGTTCCGCGGTATGATACCGTTGCTTTACCTACTATAACAAGAACGCAGTAGGTTAGACGGCCAACCCTTCTGAGAACCATGACGAATCTTCAAGACACAACACCATCTGCCGCATGGAGATTCGACGAGGAGCACGGCATCAGAAGGAGAAGGTAAAGAGAAGACGCGAGCCGCTAAACCTGTCTGCGGAGCCGCGATCGTGGAACAGTCGAGGGAGAGTTATCCGCGATTCGGGTACAAGGAAGTCATCAAGTACAAGGACAAAAATCACACGGCCCATGGAGTATTAACTGCTGGCAGCCTCCAAGGCGAAAGGCGACTACCACGGGTCTAGAAGAGACAAAGGAGACAACCTTAGGAACCATTCGATGAGGTAAGGAAGAACTTAAATCATACACCCCCGGGAGAAGCACGTCACACTGAGGAAAGCTCTGGAGGGACGGGAAAATGATCACATTGTCGCAAATGATCAAGCGACCCGTGTATGTTCTATGCCAGTCATGCACGGACCGTTACCCCACACAACTTGTGCATCGAGATGGAATTGGAGTGAACGTGTGGAGCAAGAGAGAAGGGCTCCCCCGGGAAGCCTTCCTGGAAAATAGGTGTCAATGTCAAGGGCATGTGACGTCGTCATTTCCGAAAAGACAATCGTAAGACGTGACGAAGTCGATGTGTCGGTTCGCGCCTGCCTACGGGCAGGCAAACCGAAGAGCGTGAGCGGCGGACCAGTCTCTTCCCCCTTCCTACATAAGGAAGTGTAAGCACACCGTGGTCGTTGGAAAGGGCCGCACAAACCAGACAAGAGGGTACCACAAACCGCCCGATCAGTTCGAAACAACAACGTGGAGAATTGATCATGGAGTATTGCCGATAAATGCAATAGCCAAGAAAAATAAAGAGTTGGTTGAACGAATAATCTGACGTGATGGAGAAACAAGAATGCTGACATCTCGACACCGAATTCGTTCGCCGGTGGAGAAATGCCGATAATAAGACTGAGAATTTAGATTTCGAAAAACGCAAATAATGCTGTAAGTTCGATTCGAAATCCTGAGTATGGCAATACCAAATGATTTGGAGTTCTAGTTTGGAGTGCAGTTGGCAAATGATTTGGAGAATTGTTTTTTGAAACGTGGAGTTGCAGTAGAGAAGGAAGCAGTATCGACTCCCCAATCCAACATCATCGTTTCCCAACAACCAGGGCTATGAAGAGCGCTTTTCGCAGTCCATCTCTCGGTAAAAGAGAGGTGTGATCGCAGAAGTTTTTAGTCCGAAAATTTTAGCACTCGATCAACCATGTCGAAACAGGTTGAAAAAGATGCGCAAAACCCTCCGCCCACCGTCCTTTGCAAGACGTGCGCGGAGAAGATCGACAGGCTGCAGGACATGGTCGTTCGAAACGTCGGTATTCTCCGCAATGCATTTGAGGGCACTCACGGATGCGGGGACTGTCGTCGGCACGAGAAGGATCGTGTCGAGAACCTGCTCCATCAGCAGAAGGATCGTGTTGAGAACCTGCTCCATCAGCTCAAGGAGAGAGATGTGCGAATTGAGGTGATGCAACAG
>PBRM01000142.1 GCA_002725915.1 Gemmatimonadota bacterium | reverse complement strand
TGGTATGAATTCCTCAAGGAACCATACGCCGTTTTGCATTCTACAGCTACTTTAGGACATGACCCGTAGCTGTCCAGGTGTTCGAGATGGCGGGCGCCTTCTGCCTGGAAGTGAAATTCGGACATGTGAATCACGGTGAGATCACTGGCAGACAAGGCGATCCCTTAGGCGGTGTTGAGGGGTGCGCGGGGGGGCGCGATTGAATCGGCTCCCCGAGGTCACCCCAGCGCCCATCGATCGATCGGCGCTGGGCAGGTTGGGGGTCGGCATATACTACACTCTCTGGTGCGCCAGCGCCATGGAACTCAGGGCTTTCACGCCGTTCGGTTACCGGAGGGGCGACGGGTATCCCGTAGCGCAGGCTTCGGCCGGACCTGTTCGTCCCGGACCAGCATGCTGCCACGCACACGGGTAGAATCGGATCACCGCGCTTGCGTCCCACCTCTTTGTTGACGCTTGCCACATTCCGGCTCAATTTATCGACCTCTGAATTGGCATCGTACGCTCCACTCACCACCAAGAGGTACTGGCATGATCCTCTTGCACAACGGCATCGTCGTCGACGGGTCGGGGCAGCCGTCTCAACACGGCTCGGTCTTGATCCGCGACCAGACCGTCGAGTCTGTCGGCACCATCGAAGCCACTCCCGACATGGAAGTCGTCGACTGTTCCAACCGGGTGATCGCCCCTGGCTTTATCGATGTCCACAGCCACGCCGATCTCGAGGTGATGCAACATCGTCCCGAAAAAGTGATGCAGGGAGTGACCACCGAAGTGGTCGGCAACTGCGGCTTTTCGCTATTTCCCACAATTCCCTCATCGGAGCTCGTTCCCGCCTTTGAAATCTTCTCCGGTCGCGGTGAAAAGAAGTGGCCCGATGCCGCGGCCTATTTTGAAGACCTGGAAACCTCGGAGAGTCGTACCAATGTCGCGGCCTTGACCGGTCACTCTACGCTCCGAGCGGGGGTGTCCGGCATGAGAGCCGGAAAACTGGAGACTGCCGAGCAGCGCGAGGTAGAGAAGCGTCTGTCGGCGTGTCTGGAGCAGGGCTCGATCGGACTTTCGACCGGGCTTAACGAGGTGCCCAGCAGCTACGGGGACTTCGATGAGTTGGTCAGTCTGTGCCAGGTGGTCAAGCGATACGATGCCTTTTATACCAGCCATCTGAGAGACTACAAGTTCCGTATCCTGGAGGCCGTGGAGGAAGCCCTCGACCTGGGCCGAAGAACGCAGGTGCCGGTTCAGATATCTCATCTGCAGGCAGCAGGCTACAAGACCTGGGACAAGATGGACGCGGTGCTGGAGCTCATCGACCGCGCTTCCGCAGAGGGCGTGGATGTGGGCATCGATGCCTATCCGTATCTGGCGGGCTCTGCCGGCCTGACACAGCTCCTGCCCATCTGGTCTCTGGAAGGCGGAACCCGGCAACTGCTGCAACGCCTCCGAGACCCAGACACCCGCCAGCGCATCGCCGCCGAAACCGAAAGCGGCATGGCCAATCGTTGGCAGGATGTCCTCCTCGCTACCATGACCCATCCTGACCAGGCGGACCTGGTCGGCAAGACCGTTCAGGACATAGCGGATGAGAGAGGCTGTTCTGGGTTGGCCGCCGCCCTGGACCTGGTGCTCGAGACCCAGGCGACGGTCGTGATCGTCTCCTTCAATCAGTCGGAAGAAAACCTGCGCAAGGTTTTGAGTCATCCGCTGACTTCGATCATCACCGATGGTCTGGTGACCGATGGCAAGCCGCATCCCAGGACCTTCGGGACCTATCCCACCTTCTTGGGAGAGTTCGTGAGGGAGAAGAGCTGGATGTCGCTGGAGGATGCGATCTACAAGGTGACGGGCTTGCCGGCGCAGCGTTTCCACCTGGAGCGCGAAGGGCTCCTGCGGCCCGGTTACCACGCCAATATCACCGTGTTCTCGGCCGCGGAAATCGGCACGCAAAGCAACTACGAGGTACCGGACTGCGCCCCCCAGGGAATCGAGCATGTGCTCGTAAACGGCTCATGGGGGGTTCGCCAGGGACAGCTGCAGGAGCTGTTTTCGGGACGGCCAGTGAGGACCTGACAATGCGCTGGATCCCGTTGATGAAGCCCTTTTACGCTGCGATGAGAAAGGTGTAAGTCATGCGCCGCCGCACCATCTACTTCAATGACGCCCGTCACTACTACCTGTTCGTCTACGATCCCCCGATGCGGATGGAGGATGCCTGGGTCCCGGTCGATGAGGTGGCCGGGACGGCAGTCGACACCTTCAGCTATGGGGTCTCCCGTGGGGACGGCTTGTTTTACCCCACGAAGGTCGGCCTCGAGTGGGGCTCCGACCGCAAGCCCTTTCAGAGCGCCTACGAGTGGCGTTGCTGGGAGAACATGCAGAGCCTCATTGCGCGAGGACTCGATCCGCTCCAGGTCCTGGTCGACCGGGCCCACGAGAAGGGCATGGATTTCTTCGCCAGCCTGCGCCTGGGCGGCTACGGGGGGATGAATCCCGACCACAACGTGGCGAACGGAGGCCGGGGATTCGTGCATACAGAGATGCGCGACCACATTCACGCCTTAGTGGAAGAGCTGGCGACACGCTACGACGTCGAAGGGGTCGAACTGGATTTCGCCGCCGCGCCCGGCGGCGCCGCGCACTGCCTAAACCTCGACGAAGCCGCCGAACAGGCGTCCGTGCTGACGGACTTCGTACGCGATTCGGCGGCGGCGATCAGGGGCCGACCCGGCGACCCGGGACTGGTCGGAGCGCGCGTCTACCCGACCTTGGCGTTGAACCAGCGCGCTGGACTCGACGTCGGCACCTGGTTGAGCGAGGGCCTGCTCGACTTCGTCGTGCCGATGGCTTATTCCTGTTTCGTTCTCGATGCCCAGATGCCGATAGACTGGATCGTCGAAGCCTGCCACCAGCACGATGTATCCGTGTATGGAATGCTGCAACCATATTTCGGCGACGGGCGCAGGAACAACACCAAGGTCGAGCACGCGACGCCGGAGATGATGAGGGCCGCGGCTTCCAACTTCTGGCAGGCCGGCGTCGACGGCATGTACACCTGGTTCATGCCGTGGCCGCTGGAGGACGCCCAACGGCGCATCCTCAGCGATATTGGCGACCCGGATCTGGCCAAAGAGGGAAACAAACACTACTTCCTCCGCCAGCGTCCCGAGAATAAGGACAGCTTCGTCTATGACGCCGAGCTGCCCGTAGCGATTCCGGGGCCTGACTCGGAAAAAACGTACGAAATAGCCTTCACGACCTCTGATGATCCGCAAAACGAGCGCATAAGTCGGATGGTGCTGAAAATCAATGTTTCCGACCTTGTCACGCAAGACCGATTCGAGATCAACCTCAACGGCGTCTCTCTCGAATCGGAGCCCTGCCGGCGCACAGCGCGAACCTACGACGCCTATACCGGCGTGTGGCTGGAGTTCGACCTCAACCAGGTGCGGCCCCGCAGAGGCGCCAACACGCTGCAGTTTTCATTGCGCGAAAGGCCCGACGGCTTCGGGGGAGGGATCAGTATCGACGACGTCGAACTCATTGTCGAGTACGATCTCTTCCCAGGCAGGGCTGTAGAGGGCGGGAGAGGTGGCTGACCACAAGAACGTACTGCTGCTTATCGCCGACGACTGGAGCCGGCTGGCCGGATGCTACGGGAGTCCGGCAATCCAGACACCTCACCTCGATGAGCTCGCGCGCCGCGCCACGCGGTTCACCAACGCCTTCTGCACAACGCCGTCGTGCGCCGCGAGCCGGGCCAACATCCTCACCGGACACTACAGCCACACCCACGGCCAGTACGGGCATTCGCACTCGGTGCACAACTTCCACACCGCCGTGTCGATGCCGTCGATTCCAAAAACGCTGACGCAGGCCGGCTTTGCCGCCGGGATCATCGGCAAGCTGCACGTGCAGCCGGAGAGCGTGTACCCCTGGACACACGATCTACAAAATGTGCCCGGTGGCCCGCGCAACGTGCCGAAGATGGCCGAGACGGCTGCCCGGTTCTTCGCCGACATCGGCGAGCGGCCGTTCTACCTGCACATGGGGTTCACTGACCCGCACCGAGACTTCGGCAACCGGCAGACCTACGAGGGCGTGGAGGAGACGCGCTACGATCCAGCCGAAGTGCCGGTGCCCGACTTCTTGCCCGATCATCCGGACGTGCGCGCCGAGCTGGCCGAGTACTATCAGTCGATCTCGCGGCTCGACCTGGGCTTTGGTCTGGCGATCCGGGCGCTGGAGGAAGCAGGCCGCGCCGACGACACCATGATTATCGTCATGAGCGACCACGGCATGCCGTTCCCCGGGGCGAAGGCGTCCTCCTTCGACTCCGGCCACCGCTGCCCGCTGCTGATCTCGCGACCCGAAGCGGCGGAGGTGATATGCGACGCCCTCGTCAACTGGTCGAGCATTGCGCCGACGGTGTTCGACTGGTGCAGTGTGGAGGCGCCGGAAGGCCTGCCGGAACGGTCGCTCCTGCCTGTCCTGGACGAGGGTCACGCTTTGGATTGGAACGAGACCTTCTTCTCCCACACCTTCCACGAGGTGACCAACTACTACCCTTACCGCGCCTTGCGCGCTCGAAAGTACAAATACGTCCGCAACCTCTGCCCGGAGCTGACGAGACCACTGCCGAGCGATCTCTGGATGTCGCCCACATGGAAAGCGGTCGAACGCGAAGACATGGAGATGATGGGACGCCGGCCGACCCGGGAGTTCTTGCACCAGCGCGGCGAGGCGCTGTTTGACGTGGAAGCCGATCCGGTGGAGTCGACCAATCTGATCGACGACCCGGCGCTGCAGGAGGTGGCGGCGGAGATGCGGACGAAAGGTCGGCGCTTTCGAATGGAGACGGGAGACCCATGGGTGCTGGCGTCGCGTCAAATGGGGGAGGAGGGGCTGGAGGGCGGAGTGTCCTAAAGGAAGACACCCAAACGCCTCTGCTTGCAAGGCGAACCCTCCCGAAGTATTCCCCCTGCATTCTCCGGCCCGACCACGTTCCCTATGACCCGGATGTTCTGATCTTGGCCCGGTCCACAGACCATGACTTGCAGCCATGTGACCCAATTGGCGCCGGTATAGGAAGAGATTGCCTCCGATCCTGGCCTGGTCAATCGATACAACAAGGCACTCCGCGACGCTCCCGCTGAGAGGACTCGCAGCCCGCTCCGTCGAGGGGAAGAGGTACTGGCGGCCGTGGGAGTTGGGGATGCAATGGCCATCGAGGTCGTCGCTCTGCTGTCATGCTCGGCGTCAGCGAGGGCGGTGCGGCCAGACCCCCCTCTGACGGAAGCGCCGAAAAGCAGTAGTCCTGCCCGGTGCCGTGACCCGCCTCTCTCCGACCGACGCTATTTGGGCTGAGCGACGATGCGGATATACGGCAGTGGCGTCTTCCAGCCCTCCGGGTATTTCTCCTTGGCCTGCTCGTCAGAAACTGCCGGGGAGATAATCACGTCCTCCCCCTGCTTCCAGTTGGCGGGTGTGGCGACCCCTTTGTTCGCCGTGAGCTGGCAGGAATCGACCAGCCGAAGGATCTCGTCGAAGTTGCGCCCGGTGCTCATCGGGTAGGTGAGGGTTGCCTTGATCTTCTTGTCGGGTCCGATGATGAACACCGACCTCGCGGTGGCGTTGTCCAGCGGGGTCCTGCCTTCGGACGTATCGCCCGCGTCGGCGGGCAACATGTCATAGGCCTTGACGACATTGAGCTCGGGATCGCCAACCAGTGGGTAGTTGAGCGCGTGGCCCTGCGAGGCCTCGATGTCCTTCGACCACTCCTGATGTTGGCTGACGCCGTCGACGCTGATCCCCATAACTTTGCAGTTGCGCTTGTCGAACTCGGGCTTGAGACCGGCCACGGCGCCAAGCTCCGTCGTGCACACCGGCGTGAAGTCCTTCGGATGGGAAAACAGAATCGCCCAACCGTCGCCGATCCACTCGTGAAAGTCGATCGTGCCTTCGGTGGTATCAGCGGTGAAGTTCGGGGCTTCGTCGTTGATTCTGAGTGCCATGACAATCCTCCTTGAGCGGGGTGCATTTCGCCCAATAATATCACTTGCCCGGACATTGGACACAAGCACATGGCTCACCTTTTCTTGCGAGTCGCAGCCCCCGCTCGCATCATCCCAGATCCACCCGCCTGCCCGTCTCCGACGATTCGCGCACGGCTTCGATGACGCGCAGCGTGCCCACGGCATTGGCCGCCGTGGCGATCGGCTCCACGCCGTCGAGCAGACACTCGTGGAAATGCTCGATGGCTGGTGCGAAGGGCCGGACCCCTGCCTCCACGACGACGGCCTCCTCCCTCTCCCCTCGACACACGACGAATCCGTCCTTCTCGTTGGGATGGCAGGGCTGGGGCACGGCGATATACCCCGTCTCTCCATGGATGGTTGCGCGTTGGCCCCCGGGGGCGTCAAACCCGGACTGCAGTGCGGCATGGCGGTCGCCGGAGAAGGTCAGAATCATCGAGGAACGCGTATCGACGCCGTAGTCGCGGTCCGTGCGGCACGCCGCCTGCACCGCGACGGGTTCCTCGTCGAAGACGAAGCGTGCATACGCGATCGGGTAGCAACCCACATCCATCAGGTTGCCGCCTCCCAGTTCGCGATTCATACGGATATTGTCTGTCGGTCGCTCCAGGGGAAACGTGAAGCTCGCCGTCATCTGCACAAGGTCGCCGATGGCGCCCTCACCTAGGACCTGACGCAGCCTCAGCGACTTCGGATGGTAGAGGAAGACGAAGGCCTCGAAGAGCAGCACTCCGGCTTCGCGGCATGTATCCACCATCCTCCGCGCCTCGGCGGCGCTGACCCCAAGGGGTTTTTCGCAGAACACGTGCTTGCCCTGGGCCGCCGCCTTCTCCGTCCACTCCGCGTGCATGCTGTTGGGCAGCGGAATATACACGGCGTCGATCGCATCGCTGGCCAGCATGTCGTCGTAGCTGTCGAAGCGCCGCGGAATGCCGTGTTCCCCGGCAAACTTCTGTGCCCGGGCGCCGTCGCGGCTGGCCACGGCGGCCAGCTCGCCCCGTCGCGCCTGCCTCAGGGAGGGGATGAAAGCGGATTCGACGATCTTCGCCGTGCTGAGGATGCCCCAGCGGATTCGGTCCCTCATCGGTAATCCCTCCTCGAGATTGTAGCCCCAGGCCAAGGCACCCCTCTCCCACGGCGATCAATCCGCATGAAAACTGTCAGCACGTCGCCCGCTCCCCCTTTCGGCAGAACGCCCCATCAATTAAGCGTTTCCTGCATTTTCGCGATAGTCGGTGCGCCGTATGCGCCGGAGAATGCGCGGCGCCGTGTTCACCTTCCTCGTCGGGCTGGTGGTCATGGTCGGCTGGCTGTGGCAGTCCGGGTTGCCGCCTTGTGGGCGGCGGCGGCGACGCTGATTCTGGCGATTCTCATCTTCATCGGCTTGACCCGAGTCGTCGTGGAGTGCGGCGTCGCCACGGCGGTCGGTCCCATGATCGCCACGTCGCCAGCGTCGTCGGCTCCGTGTGGTTTGTGCTCGT
>PBRM01000141.1 GCA_002725915.1 Gemmatimonadota bacterium | reverse complement strand
TCTCGATCATGCACATCATGCGCAAGTGTCTACAGACAATGCGCACGTCCAACTGTGCTGAACAAGGAGAAAAGCGATGAAAGGTGTGGTTTTGGCGGGGGGACTGGGGCAACGACTGCAGCCCCTGACGAGGATCACCAACAAGCACCTGCTGCCGGTGTACGACAAGCCCCTGATTTACTACCCCATACAGATGCTCGTCGATGCGGGAATCACCGACATCATGCTGGTTACGGGGGGGAACTACGCCGGTGATTTTCTGAGGCTTATCGGCAACGGGGAGGACTTTGGCCTGTCGAGGATCAACTACGCCTACCAGAAAGGGAATGGGGGGATAGCCGAAGCCCTCGGGCTCACCAGGGAGTTCGTCGGTGACGACAAGCTCGTCGTCGTTCTGGGCGACAACATTCTGGAGAACGGCATCGCCACCGGCGTGGAGGCTTTCTCACAGCAGCAGGAGGGCAGTCGCATCTTCCTGAAGGCAGTCGACCATCCCTGGGAGTACGGCATCGCCGAGGTGGACGGCTCGAGGGTGAAGGGGATCGTGGAGAAACCGCAGAACCCGACCAGCGACCTGGCCGTCATCGGGGTGTACATGTTCCCGCCCGAGGTCTTCGACATCGTCAATGGCTTGACGCCGTCGGCGCGCGGGGAGCTGGAGATCACCGATGTCAACAACGCCTACATCGAACGGGGTCAGATGGAGTTTGAGATGGTCGACGGCTGGTGGCTCGATGCGGGCGAGAATTACGAGGCCCTCCTCCAGGCGAATATCACCGTTGCGCGGCAAGCGGGCATAGAGATCTGATGCACCCCCCTCCCTGGACCGGTTTTACTGCTCCCTTGCACCCTCGCTGCGGGAGCTGACGCGCGCATGCTGCGGGGCTCTGGGCGGGGGGTGACGTGGCGCGCGGTGCTGACCGGGGCGGTCCTGGTGGCGGGCATCAGCATCATCAGCCCGTGGGCGATTCTGGTCGTCAAGGGGTCGCAGCTTACCAGCAACGCCATTCCCATCGTCGCCGTGCTCTTCTTCTTCGTCATGGCTGCCGTCGTCGTCCCCGGCCTCAGGCTTCTGGGCGCTGGTTTCGTCTACTCCAGGGCGGAGCTGATCACCGTATACGTCATGATGCTGGTCGGCTCGGTGGTGGTGACTACCGGCTTCACCGGGAGCTTCCTGTCCATTATCTCCGGCGCCTCCTACTACGCCACCCCGGAGAACAACTGGGGCGATCTTTTCGTATCCAACATCCACCCGTGGCTGGCTCCGGGCGAGACCGAGGCGGTGCGTCTGTTCTACGAGGGGCTGGGGGAGGGGATGGAAATTCCGTGGTCGGCCTGGGCGATGCCCCTGGTGGCGTGGACGGCCTTCATACTGCTGTTCTACTGGGTCATCTTCTGCGTCGGAGTCCTGCTTCGCGGTCAGTGGGTGGACAACGAGCGCCTGGTCTATCCGCTCACGCGCCTGCCACTGGCGATGATGGAGGATATCGACGACCCCACCCGGAAGATCAGCGGGATTTTCAAGAGCGGGCTCATGTGGATGGGGTTCGCCATCCCGCTGCTGCTGCACTCGTGGAACTCGATGAACGACTTTCACGACGCCTTTCAGAAGATCGCTCTGAACGGCTCCGTGCCCCTGCTGCAGGGACTGGTAAACCTGCCCATCCGGCTGAACCTGCCGGTGGTGGGACTGGCCTACCTGATGCCGCTCAACGTCGCTTTCAGCGTCTGGTTCTTCTTCCTGCTCGGCATGCTGCAGCGGTTGATCTTCGCCCGCGTCGGCATCCAGATAGGGACGTCCGACATCTGGGATTCGGGAGGTGTGGCGCCGGCTCTGCTGTACCAGCAGGCCGGGGGCATCGCCGCGCTCGCCATCTTCGTGGTGTGGACGGCTCGAGGGCACCTGCGGCGTCTCTGGCGCCACGCCTTCGGCGGCGAGGAAGGGGGGATGGAGCAGGAGGTGCTGGCTCCGGTCGTGGCTATAGTCGGCCTGGCCGTGGGCTCGGTGCTCGTCGTCGCCTGGCTGGTGGTCACGGGTCTCTCGCTGTACGTGGCGGTGCTGCTGTTGATTGGGGCGGTCATCGTCTTTATTTCACTGTCGCGCATCGTCTGCGAGGCGGGGTTGCCGGGATGCCAGACCCCCAAGGTGCCCCAGGCCTTCATCACCCGGGGGTTCGGGCCCGAGATACTGGGGTTGAAGAACCTCACCGGTCTGGGGCTGAGCACGGTGTGGATAGGGGAGACCGCGGCGAATATGATGAATGCCGTGGTCCACGCTCTAAAGTTGACCTCGACTGAGAAACGGGCGGACCGGCGTCTGCCGCTGGCCATGCTCGTGGCGGTGCTGGTGGGGCTGGCGGGATCGATCTGGGTCACCATGACCCTCGCCCACCAGTACGGGGGCATCAACCTCCACAGCTGGTACTTCAGCGGCGCCCCGCGCTGGCCCTTCCGCTACCTGGCTTCGGTCTACAACGCGCCCGAGCCGTTTCTGCCTCGACTCACCTTCACCGGCATCGGAGCCACTGTGATGGCGTCGCTGCTGTTCCTGCGGCATCGCTTTCTGTGGTGGCCGCTGCACCCCGTCGGCTTTCCCATAGCCAGCACCTACACCATCGTCTCGTACGGGTGGTTCGCCATCTTCACGGCCTGGTTGTGCAAGACGATCATCCTGCGCTATGGCGGCGTCGGGGCGTACCGCACCATGTTGCCGTTCTTTCTCGGCTTGATACTGGGTGAGTTTACCACCGCCGGGGTGTGGGTATTCATCGACGGGGCGTACGGCATCGAGGGCAACATGATATTCAATTTCTGAGTCGGGTCGCAAGCGCGAAGAGAAAGCAGGGGAGAGAAGGGGCGCGAGTCCACGCTTGTGCCCCCTGGATCACTCATGGCGTTCGGTTGGGCAGAAGAAACCAACACACGGTGGTTGAGGAGAGGGAGAGAGAGTCTGACGATGATAATCGATCGAGTCGAAGTCATCTTGATTGAGACGCCACGCTACTACGGCCATGTCTCCAGTCACGTTCTGGTGAAGGTGCACGTCGACGACGGACCGGTGGGACTGGGGGAGGCCTCCGACAGCCACTGCGGCGACGTGCCCGCACTGGCGGCAACCTACAACGACCTGCTGAAGAGTGAAGACGCCACCCGCATTACCGCGATCAACGAAATGCTGGTCAAACAGAATTTCGGCCCTGCATGTTCGAACCAACACATGGTGTCCGCCATCGATCTGGCGCTCTACGACCTCAACGGCAAGGCGCAGGGCGTACCTGCGTACCAGCTTCTGGGGGGAAAGGTGCGCGACCGGGTGTACTGCTGCTACCCGATCTTCGGCTGGCAGGTGCAGGAGGATTTCGAGCGGGCGGGCGGTTACCTGCAGCGGCTGGTCGACCTGGGGCACCACCTCTTTCGCTACTACGTGTCGGGAGATAGCGCTCTCGACGACCGCTTCCTCACCGAGATGAAGAGCCGCTTCTCCGATCGGATCCGACTCAAGTCCCTGGATTTCTCCGGGCGCTTCACGGACTGGGAGACCGCGGTGCGCTACGCCGACGCGATTCGCCACCACGACCCCTTTCACTTCGAGCAACCATCGGCCAGCATGCGCGTCAGCGCCGAATTCGTAAAGCGCATCGACCTGCCCGTCAGCCGGCATATCGACTCTCTGGAGGATGGGTACGAGGCGGTGGACCTGGGCGCCTGCACCGCCTTCAACGTCGCCTGCGTGTCACGCGGGCCCACGTATATCCGTCGGCTCATCGCGCTGGCGGAGGCGGCGGGTCTGCGTTGCCTCATCGGCACCGATCAGGAGTCGACGCTGGGCACATCCGCTCAGGTGACGGTGGCGGTCACCATGCCCGATCTCAGTCTGCCGTGCGATCCCATGGGCCCGGTCCTCTACACCACGTCACCGGCGAAGGAGCGCGTGCGGGCGGAGGGGAGTTACCTCTATCCCTTCGATCGCCCCGGATTGGGCGTGGAGCTGGACGAGGGGAAAATGAGCGAGATGACGGTGGCTTCGGCATGAGCATCACCGACGCGCAGGCGGCGCATTTCAGGCGCCTCGGGTTTTTCTTCCTCCCCAATCCTCACGGGGGTGAAGCCATGCGAGAGGTAGACCGGCGCCAGCGGCAGCGGGCGGCGGAGTGGGAGCAGCGACAGTGGCCGGCGGGCTTCAACCGGCTGGCGTGCCAGTTTCTGATGCTGGGGGAGACGGCTCTGCAGCTGGTGGAGAAGCCGGAGCTGGTCGAGGCGGCCTGCCGTCTTCTGGAATGCGATCGCGTGCACGTGGGCGCCTGCGGTTTGGGGGACGCCTCCCACCTCATATCCGAAGACGGCCGGCCCTGGCGCCAGGTGCACTGGCACGCCGATGGCGGGCCGGAGGCGAGGCAGGTTTCGCTGCGCACCGCCCTGGACCGACACGACCCCGGCAATGCCCCATTGCGCGTGCTGCCCGGGACTCACCTGCGACCGAAAGATGAAGTGGCCGAAGAGCTGATGCAGCTGGAGCTGGCCAGCGGACAGCACGACGAAGCGCCCAAGCTCTGCTTCTCCCGCCACCCGTCCGAAGTGGAGGTGGTGCTGGACCCGAGATGGACGCTGGTGTGGACTCCGAGCTGCTGGCACGCCACGGGCGTGAAGACGGCAGCGGGGGCGCGTCGGGCGATGTCGTGGAACTACTATCCGGTTGGCGGTCGCAGGCGCGACCTGGAGGCGGTAAAGCACATCTTCGCGGACTCGTGGGAGGGTTGGACGGAGAGTCGCAGGCAGCTGTGGGGGATGGTGCCGTGATCGAGGGGGGGAGTATCGATGTGGAGGGGGTGCGCGCGCTGTTTCCGGCCCTCGAAAACTACGTCTGGTTTCAGAACGGCGGTGTCAGCATCACCCCCAGGCCGGTGGCTCAGGAGCACGCGCGCCTGATGCGTGAGCTGCTGGAGCGGGGTCCGATGCACATCGTCTATCCCGATGAAGAGTACCCGCGACGGCGCGACACCATGGAACGCCTCGCCCGATTTTTCGGTGTCGAGACGGACGAGCTGGCGCTCATGCGGGGCGTGAGCGAGGGCTTTCAGACCGTGCTCCGGGGCATTGAGTGGAAGGCGGGGGATCGCATTCTGATCTCGGCAGACGAGGAGGCGGCCCTGCTGCTGCCCTGCCTGCATCTGCGCGACCGCTTCGGGGTGGAGGTGGTAAAGGTGCCGCTCATTGACGACGCCGGCGACGTCATGAAGGCGGTGGAGGAGCGTCTGAGCTCCAGGACCCGACTGGTGGCTATCAGCCACGTGACCACCGACATGGGCTTCCGCTTTCCGGTTGAGGAGATCGGCGAGCTGGCCCGCAGCAAGGGTGTCTGGTCCTTTGTGGACCTCGCTCACTCTTCCGGCGTCGTCCCGGGCGGACTGCGCAGCCTAGCTTGTGACTTCGCCGGCACGCTCTCTTACAAATGGATGTTCTCTCCCTATGCGGCGGGGCTGCTCTACATTCGCAAGGAACTGATCGAGATGCTGCCCGTCACCTATGCTGGGGGGCGTTCGGAAAAGTGGCTGGACTTCGAGGCCGACGAGTACCAGCTGCTGGAGTCAGCGGGGCGCTTTCAGTTCGGGCCCTGGTCGTGGCCCCTGGTGCACGCCTGGGCGACGGCCGCCAATTGGCTGAGCGGCATTGGCGCGGCGGCGATCTGGAGACGGACGCTCTTGCTGACGGACCGACTCAAGCAGGGACTGGCGGAGATTCCCGCAGCCGAGCTGTACACACCGAGGGCGGGTGAGCTCTCGGCAGCCCTGGTCAGCTTCGGGATGCGAGGGTGGACGGGTCGGGATCTTTCCGATGCCCTGCGGCGCGACTGCAACATCGTCATCAAGCCCCTTCCTCACAGCCGCGAGGGTCTTCGAGCCAGCCTCCCCTTCTTCATGCGCGAGGGTGAAGTCGATCTCCTCCTCGAGGGGCTGCGGGGCTTGCCGCCGTCGTAGTCCGTTGAGCGGAAGTGCGTGTAAGTACTGAACGTTAACCCTGGACTTCGGACAGCGAAAAAAGTACTCTTTCAGACCTATGGCGTATCGGCTTGAAATCGGCGAGAAGGTCCCGGAGGGCACGCGCCGCATCGCCCGCGAACAGATTGGCAAGGCCACCCAGCATCTCGGCGCCGGCGGAAGGAGAGAGAGGGACACCGACGTTCACGAGGCGCGCAAATGCATGAAGAGGCTCCGCGGCCTCGTGCGGCTGGTTCGCGGACAGCCGCCACCGGAGGTCTACAGTCGGGAGAACGCCTGTTTCCGGGATGCTGCCCGCGGCCTGGCCGGTCTGAGGGACGCCACGGTATTGGTGGAGTCCCTCGACGATCTGGTAGACTGGCTCGGCAGCCGGGCCCCCCGCAGCCGCTTCGCACCGATCAGAAGCTGGCTAGCGGCGCGCCACGGTTCCGCCTACGCAGACGAGGGGATGGCGAGTGAGGTGGTGGCGAGGGTTCTGGGTGAGTTGGGGGAGGCCGGCGGGAGAGTGGACTCGTGGATAGTTGCGCAAGAGGGTTGGGAGGGTCTGAGCCGCGGCGTGCGGCGCGTCTACGCGCAGGGGCGCGGCGAGAGGGAATGGGCTTCCTGGCGACCCTCCGCGGAGACCTTCCACTCGTGGCGAAAACGCGTAAAGTACCTGTGGTATCAGACGCAGCTCCTGCGGGACGTGTGGCCGGCGGTCATGACAGCGACGGCGGATGAGCTTGATCTGCTCGGCGCCCTGCTGGGAAAGGACCACGACCTGGCGCTGCTCAGTGAAACCGTGAGAGGCGAATTTCCGAGGTCCGGCGCCGCCTCCACAGCCGATGCGCTGGAGCGGCGCATTGGAGAGCGGCGCACCAAGCTGCAGGAGCAGGTGCAAGTGCTGGGACTCAGGGCGTACTCTGAAGCGCCAGGCGCTTTCGAGCGCCGTGTGGGCGGATACTGGCAGGCGTGGCAGGAAGAGCGGATCCAGGGCGCCATACTTGTCCCTTCGAGTGGCGACGTCAGGTCGACAGGGGGCTCGGGCTGATGGAGGCGGGAGCGGAAGAGGGGCAGTATCGCTCTGGCGCGAGGTCTTCGGGCCCGCGCGGACGGATCGGGCGCAAGCTGGTCCTCAGCTTCGTCGCCCTGGTCATGCTGGTGGTGGGGGGTAGCGGCTGGGTTCTGTACCAGCGGGCGGTGGACAGCCTCGAGCAGCAGATGAGCCACCATCTCGAGTCCGAGGCGAGGCTGCTGGCCAACGGGCAGTCGGGTGATGTGCTCGTCGGGCTGCGTCCGGGATTCGAGGGCATCCGTCTGTACCGGAGTTTGACCGAGCGCCTCAGGCGCTCGCAGCAGATGGTGGGGGCGAAGCGCATCTACATTTTTGACCGAAACTACCGGAGTCTTCTGGACACCGAGCCCGGCATCCGCATCGGCAGCAATTACCCCCACCTGAAATACCGCGACCGCATGGAGCTGGAGGAGGTGTGGCAAGGTAGGTCAACGCACTCCATCCGCTTTGCGGACAAGGGCGGCGTAGACTTCATGACGGGCTACGCACCTATTTTCTTCGGCGGCGTGGTCGTAGCCGGAGTCGGTCTGGACATCGGACCCCCGTATGGGAAGGCGATTCGGGGGTTCAAGCGCTCGGTTTACCTCTTCGCCGGCATCAGCGCCGTGCTCACCGTGGCCGTGGCACTGGTACTGGCTCGCAACATCACGCGGCCGATCCGGCGGCTGGTCACGGCAGCGCGCGAGATCGGGCGAGGCAATCTGGATCGGCGCGTCGACACTCCGGCCTACGACGAGATCGGCTACCTGGGCGAGACCATGGAGGAAATGCGACGCAATATTCAGGCTCGCGACGCTCAGCTCAGACAGATGCTGGGTGGCGTCGCCCACGAGATCCGCAACCCCCTGGGAGGCATCGAGATCTACGCCGGGCTCATCGCCGAGGATCTACCGGACGACGATCCGCGCAAGCAGCACATTCAGAAGGTCATCGCCGAGGTGCAGACTTTGGAGACCGTGATTTCCGGATTCCTGGACTTCGCCAGACCCTCCCCGCCCGATCCGGCGATGACCAGCGTCAGCCAGATGGTGGAAGAGGCCGTCTTCCTGCTGTCGCCGGAGATGGAGAGAGCGGAGGTGGCCTACAGACAAGAGGTGGCGCACGATCTCGAGGTCTACGTCGACGCGGAGCAGATCAAGCGAGCCCTCTTCAACCTCATGAAGAATGCGGTACAGGCCATGGACCCGGGCGGTACTCTCACCGTGCGCGCAGAGGCTGAGGGGGAGGCGATCTCAGTGGAGGTGGCCGACAACGGGCCCGGCGTCCCCGCTCAGGTACGGGCGCGCCTTTTCGAACCTTTCTTCACCACCAAGGAGAAGGGCTCCGGACTTGGCCTGGCCATCGTGCGTCAGTCAATGGAGAAAAACGGGGGTTGGCTCGGCCTCGAGTCGACCGAGGGAGAGGGCACGACCGTGCGGGTCTTTCTGCCTGTGGGCCGTAAACCTGTTGCCGAGATGGAAAGCACATGAGCCGAGTCCTCATCGTGGACGACAACGAAACCATGCGCTCCGGGGTGGCGCTGGTGGTGGAGCGCATGTCACACCTCGCCGTCACCGCCGCCAGCGGGGTCGAGGCGCTGGCGCGGCTGACCGAAGAGTCCTGCGATCTGGTAATCACCGACTACCGCATGGCAGAAATGGACGGACTGCAGGTACTCGAGGCGGTCAAGAACGACCACCCGGACACCGACGTCATCATCATCACCGCACACGGGACTATCGAAATCGCCGTGGAGGCCATGAAGCGGGGCGCCGTGGACTTCATCACCAAGCCCTTTCCCCCAAAGGCGCTGGAACTGAAGGTGGATAGGATCCTCGGCCACCGCGCCGATCGTCTTGAGCGACGGCGGCTGGATGAGGAAAACCGCTACCTTCGAGAGGAGATCGGTGTCCGCTACGGAGCTATCGTTGGCGAATCGCAGAAGATGAAGGAAATTCTGGCTACTGTGAAGAAGGTCGCCGGCACGGATTCGTCCGTGCTCATCTACGGCGAGAGCGGTAGCGGCAAGGAGCTGGTGGCCAGGGCAGTGCACGATTACAGCAGCCGCCGAAAGGGCCCCTTCGTGAAGGTCAACTCAGGCGCCTTGCCTCGGGACCTGGTGGAAAGCGAACTCTTCGGCCACGAGAAGGGGGCTTTCACGGGGGCCGTTCGGCAGAAGAAGGGAAGATTCGAGCTGGCCGAAAAGGGGACGATTTTTCTCGACGAATTGGGCGATATACCACCCGAAACCCAGGTCAGCCTGCTGCGAGTGCTGCAGGAGAAGGAATTCGACCGCGTCGGCGGGGAGCGCACCCTGAAGGCGGATGTCCGGGTCGTGGCCGCTACCAACCGAAAGCTCAAAGAAATGGTGGCGGAAGGCAGCTTTCGAGAAGATCTTTTCTACCGGCTGGAAGTGATTCCCGTGCACCTGCCCCCCCTACGGGACAGGAAGGAAGACATTCCGTTGCTGGTCGAGCACTTCCTGGCGAAAAAATCCCGGGAAATGAATCTGCCCCTGAGGCGTCTAACCGAAGACGCCCTGCGGATCCTCTGCGAATATCCCTGGCCGGGCAACGTCAGGGAACTGGAAAACGTGATCGAGCGCACGATTGTGCTGGCCGATGGCGATGACGACCTGGGACCCACCGACATCCCGCAACTCTCCAGAGACAGTGACATTGACAGCGGCGAGATGCCTTTGACCGCGCGTCTGGAGCGGCTCGAGAGAGAGCTGATTGTCCAGGCCATGAAGGAGTCGGTCGGGGTCAAGACGCAAGCCGCTGAGATCCTTGGCATCAAGGCCAGCGCCCTGTATTACAAACTCGACAAATACGGCCTGGGAGAAGGGGGGGTTAGCCAAAATGGCGACTGACCTGCCCTGGCGGATAGGACGGCAATGATCTGTTATCTCATAGCCGTCCTGTCGGTTTTCGGCAGCCTTGCCGCCGACGCCGTCGTAGCGGACCTGCAGGCGTTGAAGTCGGCCCGGCGGGAGTTGACGGTCAGGCTCGACTCCCTCGCTCCGCAACGGGCCGCCATCGAGGCAGAGCTGCGCACTTTCTCCACCGTCATCGACAGTCTGAAACGGTCCACTCCCGAATCCGAGCAACTGAACGAAGTCTATCTCTCGCTCAATGCACCGATGGAGAAAGTGAGCGGGATCGACAGTGAGATGGAGAAGATTTCCGCCCGTCGGGACTCGGTCACGGACGCCCTGCGCGCGGCCTACGACTGGGAGATCAGCACGCTCTTCAAGAGCCTCTCGGAGGAACCGGACGGGGGTCTGCTCCAGCAGTTGATCATATTCCAGGACGAGCGTCGGGCGCTGGGAGAGCACATCGTTGCCTCTAGAATGCGCTATGCCGAAGACATGGTCGTCAACGACGCTGACGGCCCCGACCAGATACGCCAGAAGATCCAATTTCTGGAGGGAAAGAAGGGACTCCTGCAGTCCGAAGTGCGCCGTGTCGAGGCCAGGATAAAGCGGCTCGAGGCGGAGCGGCGGCTGGCGAAGGGGATGTCGGGCCTGGCGGAGAAGATGTGGGCCCTGGAGCGACGGCATCTCTTCAAGGGACGTTCGGCGTTCAAGACACGGGCAAGGGCCGGAGAGATGGCTCCCGCCGTGCCGGCCGCGACCACGTCCCAGGGCGCGCCGCAGACCAGGGCCAAGGGCGACTCCGGCCCCATTTCCAACTACATCGCGCTGGAAATAAGGAAGCTGTACGCGAGGCAGGAGGAATTGGGTCAAATCGTGGCGGTGTTGGAGGAGCGCGTCGGCACTTTCCGCCTACACCTGCGGGAATTGCTGGACGGCCGCGAGTAATCGCGCAAGCACACCTCGCCCTTCGCGCCCGAATGCGAATCGGGGCGCTGGGTAACTTTCCGGCTAATGCCGGGCAAGGACTCCAAAAAAACTACCGACCGGCGCCCGTCCCCCGCCTCGGTTACTCCGTCCGACGAGGTCGGCCTCTCGTAGATGCCGTTGGCGGGATCACGCTTTCGCAAGAGTGACGTGAGTGATCTCCGAGGGTGCCCCAAGCCGCATGGGAGGTCCCCAGTACCCAGCCCCCCTCGACACGTACACCCACAGCTGCTGAAGCCTATGCAGACCGGAGACATATGGCTGCTGCAGGGCGACGAAAGAATGCCAGGGAAATAGCTGGCCGCCGTGGGTGTGGCCGCACAGCATGAGGTCGAATCCCGCCCGGGCCGCCGCTGTGCAGCTGCGGGGCTGATGGGCGAGGAGGAGGCGCACCGCACCATGGGGGCCGCCCTTCAGGGCCGACTCCGGGTCTGACGTATGGGCGGGCAGGTGGGGGACAACACCAGCCGCGTCGTAGTCGGTGACACCGGCGACCAGCAGCTCTCCGTCGCCGCTGCGGGCGATCCGGTGTTCGTTGAGAAGCACTATCATGCCCAGTCGGCGAGCCTCCTCCACCCACTCTTCCACCCCGGAGTAATACTCGTGGTTGCCGGTGACGAAGTAGCAGCCGTGGACGGCTCTGAGTCGAGCCAGAGGCGCCACGTCGAATCGGTGACGCTGGACGGACCCGTCGGCGAGATCGCCGGTGAAGGCGATGAGGTCCACGTCGAGGTCGTTGACAATGTCGACGATGGCCGAGACGAAGCCGCCCTTGATCGTCGGCCCTACGTGAATGTCCGTGATCTGAGCGATTCGGAATCCCTCCAGGGAGGGGGGGAGGCCGTCGACGGGTACGGTCACATCGACAACGGGCGGGCTTCGCCTGGCCGCGTACAGCCCGCGGGCGGTAAGCGCGACGGCCAGGCAGAAGATCCCCAGGTTGAATCGCAGGAGCAGCTGATGGCGGGCCTGCGGATCGACCCCGACAGCGGCCGGGCAAACGTCTCCGGTCAGTGAAGCGAGCAGGTTCTCGATGGCGAGCCAGAGGATCCAGCCCAGGTCGCGGACAATCAGCAGACTGAAGGTAATAGTGGCGAATCCAAGGCCCAGGTAGGCCGCCCACGCCACGGTGTCCCTCACCCAGCCGGGGGCCCCCGACCCGCGCAGGTAGACCAAGTAAAGGTGCGGCAGCAGCGCCAGGGCCGTCAGCGACAACCAGGCAGCGACGGCGAGCTCGGAGTGGAGCTGCAAGGGAACGAGCAGGCGCCATCCGCAGTAGCCGTATATTACGGCTGCCGTGCAGAGAGAGACGATTGCGAAGTACAAGCGGCGAGACCTCCCGAGGCGGTGATGACTTCGGTAGTCTAAATGCGGAGGGCGGCCACAACAAGGTGACCGGCCCACGCGCTAGAGGCGAAGGAGGGAGGAGGGTGAGGGCGGGTGGTTGACGACAGGATTCATCAACGGTAACGTCAAGTCAGGAGGACGACAATGACGCAGTTTTTCGGTCGCGCGACCACGGATGGAGGACGCTCGCTCTCCCTCGCTGGCAGAGTGGCGGGGGTGTCGCTTCTCTGCCTCGTTCTTGCAGGGGGAGATGCCCGCGCCGGTGAGGGAGAGGCAGAGGGGGAAGGGGCCCGCAGGCAGATAACGGTCTCCGGACAGGGTCTTGTCAGCGTGCGCCCCGATGTGGTCCGGGTGCAGCTGGGTCTGCGGGTGAAGGCCGTCGCCATCGGCGAGGCCATGGAGCAGAACCGCCTGCTCATGACGCGGATCGTCGACAGTCTCCGGGAAGTGGGGATCGAGGAGAGGGACATCATCACCAGTCGGTTCTCCGTCCACCAGGAGAGGCCGCCGAGGCCTGAGAACAGGAAGAGGCCGGAGACTCCGAATTACGTCGTCAACAACATGGTGTCGGTGACTATCCGCGATCTGGACAGGATTGACGACGTCCTCCAGGCAACCACCGATGCCGGGGCCAACGAGGTGCACGGAATCAACTTCGGCGTAGAGAAGACAGAAGAGCCGGCATCGGCGGCGCGGCGGCTGGCCTCGGAGCACGCGCACTCAAAGGCGGAAGAGCTGGCGCATCTGTTCGGCGCCAGCCTGGGTCCCGTGCTCCGCATCCGAGAGATGGGAGGCAACGGTGCCCCGAGGCCGATGATGGCCGAAGGCGCCTTGATGCGCTCCACCCAGAGCACGGTGAGCGTTGGTGACATGCAGTTCAGCTCGCATATAGAAGTCGTCTACGCCCTGAAGTGACGGCTGGACCGGAGGGGGACGATCTCTGACAGAGGGGGTTCTGGCTTGCCCGACACTGATCTCCAGCATCTGCCGGTGATGCCCGGCAATAGGCACAGGGGAATCGGCATCTGCGGTGCCGGTGGCATCGTCAATGCCGCCCACCTGCCGGCGTACCGGAAGGCTGGGTTCCGGATATCCGCCATCTTCGACCTGGACGGGGAGAAGGCGGCGCGCACGGCGGCGGCGTTCGAGATCCCGCGCGTGTGCGCGACGCTGGAGGAGTTGATCGCGGACAGGGAGGTCGACATCGTCGATATCGCGGTGCCAGCTGCGCAGAACCTGAGGGTGGTCGAGGCAGTGGCCGGAGCCGGCAAGGACATGCTCATCCAGAAGCCGTTGGCGGAAGATCTCGAAACGGCGCGGCAGACGGTTGAGCTGATCGAGAGGACGGGCGTCGTAGCGGCCGTCAACCACCAGATGCGCTGGGAGCCCGGGGTGCGGGCGACGCGCACGCTGATCGAGCGCGGAGATCTGGGGGAGATTTTCAATATCGCTTTCCTCGTGTTCGTGGACACGCCCTGGCATATGTGGGAATGGCTGAAAAGGAAGGCGACCATCGACGTGCTCTATCACTCCATCCACTACCTGGACGCCATCCGTTTTCTCTGCGCCGATGAGCCGGAGTGGCTGTTTTGCGATGGCGCTACCCGGCCGCACTACGACGCCGAGGGGGAGACGCGACTGTGTCTGCACCTGGGCTTCAGCGGGGAGCTGCGGGCCACCATCCTGACCAACCACCACGCCGCCTACGGTCTGGAAGGGCAGCAGGCGGAGTTCAGGGTGGAGGGCACGGAGGGGGCGGCGATCCGGAAATTGGGGCTCCTGATGAACTACCCCGAGGGGGTGGCCGATAGTTTCCGCTACGGCATCGGTACGGGGGATCGTTGTCGCTGGAGGGAGGTGGACTTCGCCGAGACCTGGTTTCCCGATGCCTTCATTGGCCCCATGTCCTCTCTTATGCGCGCCCTCGACGGAGAGATAGAGCGGGCCGAGACGGAGGTGGGCGACAACCTCAACACACTGCGTCTCGTTTTCGGCGCTTACGAATCCATGAGGAGGGGGGAAGTGGTGAGATGGCACTCCGACTCATAGGAAGGAAGTTCATCGGCTTCGAGAAGGCGCTGGAGCGACAGGCACAGGCCTTCGCCGAGATCGGGGGCACCGAAGTCGAGTTGCACTTCCTGGAGGCGGAGGAGCTCTACCAGCGCATGGTAGCAGGCGACGGCTGCACGTCGGGTGAGTACGATCTGTTTCTGACGGTGACGGACTGGTATCCCACCCTCATCGCCGGAAGCGCGGTGCGGGGACTGAACGCCTTCATCGAACAGGAGCCGCCGCCGGACTGGCACAGCGGCTGGCCGGCGAGTCTGCTCAGGCTACAGCGCGACGAGGGGGGAGAGCTGTTCGGGATGCCCTACCACGACGGCCCCGAAATGCTCATCTACAGGCGCGATCTGTTCGAGAGCGAAGCGGAGAAGCAGCTGTTCTCCGAGACCGTGGGAGGGCCTCTGGAGCCGCCGCGAACGTGGAGCCAGTTTCTGAAGGTGGCCCGTTTCTTCACGCGCCCGAAGGACGAGCTCTACGGCACGGTTCTGGCTACCTTCCCGGACGCACACAACATCATATACGATTTCGCCCTGCAGTTGTTCAGCCGCGGCGGACAGTTGCTGGACGACGCCGAAAACCCCTGTTTCCAGGGGGAGACGGGAGTGAAGTCGCTGAGTTATCTGAGGGACCTCACCCACCGCTACAAGGTCACGCCCCCCGACGGCGAGATGGTCGACAGTGTAAGATCGGGGGAGATCTTCGCTGCCGGGAAGGTGGCGATGATGGTGAACTGGCTCGCCTTTGCCGCCTTTGCCGATGTCCATGAGAGCAGTGCCGTTCGGGGGCAGGTCGGCAGCGGGCTGGTGCCGGCGGGAGACGGCCGGCAGGCTCGGGCCGCGAGTCTGAACATCTACTGGTGCCTGGCCATCCCCACTGGCTCAAGCAAAGCTGAGGAGGCCTACCGCTTCATCAGGCACTGCGCCGCCCCAGCGATGGATCTGATCACATCGGACGAAGGGGGCATCGGGGCCAGGCGCAGCACCTGGTCGGAGTACGCCCAGCGCGGTGTGGCCGGATACGATGTCATGGAAGAGCTGCACGCCAGGGCCCGCCACATGCCCAGAATACGAAATTTTGGACGGCTGAGTAAAATCCTCAACGAGCACCTCGATCGCGCCCTCAACAAGGGGGCGGACATCGAGGCAGAGCTGAAAAGCGCCGCCGATCGCTGGGCGGAGGTGGGCCGAGCCTGAGAATGGCCACACTCGGAGAGCTGAGAGCGAGGGTCCTGCCCCCCTGTCCCGCCCTCGATGTCCACGTCCACCCCCTGAGCTGCTTTTCACCCTACCGCATTGAGTCCGTAGAGCAGGACGTCAGATGCCTCAGGGAGGCTGCCCAGCGCTCGGGAGTGACGAAGGTCTGTGTTTTTTCCCTGCACCCCACCTGTCCGCGCGAGCCCACGGTAGCGCAGTGCCAGGAGGCGAATGACTACGTCCTCCGCATGCGCGACCTGGCGCCCGATTTCTTCCTGCCCTTCTGCTACGTCAATCCGATGTATCCCGGAGAATCCGTGGTGGAGATTCGCAGATGCGTGGGTGAGGAGGGGATGGTGGGCGTGAAGCTGTGGGTCTCCCGCAGGGCGACAGATCCCGGTCTGGACCCGATCGTCGGAGAGTCGGTGGCGCAGGACGTGCCCATACTCCAGCACGCGTGGAGGAAGACGACGGGGAATCTGGAGGGAGAGTCCACTCCAGGTGACGTCGCTCACCTGGCGAGGCGACACCCTCGCGCCCGCATTATCATGGCCCATCTCAACGGTTGCAATCCGCGCGGCATCGAGGAAGTAGCAGACTGTCCCAACATCTTCATCGACACATCCGGTGGCGACCCCGAACGAGGCGTAGTGGAGCTGGCGGTGGCGCGGCTGGGCGCGCGCCGCGTGCTCTACGGATCGGACGCGCCAATTCGCCACTTCGGAGTGAGTCTTGCCAAGGTCCTGGGAGCGGAGCTCTCAGATTCGGTGCGGCGAGAGCTACTGTGGAACAACGCCGCCCGGCTGCTGCCGGCTCGCGCCGGCGTCGGAGTCATCTGATGGCCGTGGTGGACGTCAACGCCTGGGTGGGGAGCTGGCCGAGTCAATCGATCAACGCAGGGGCCGCCGAAGTGAGAGGCATGCTGAAGGGCGTTGGAGTGGAGCGGATTTTCATGGCCCCTCTGGATGCGGCGTGGGCACAGAATCCACATCTGCCCAACGACCTCGTCTACGATGCGGCCCAGCGGTGGGCGGACGTGCATCCGGTCCCCATCATAGATCCTACCATCGCCACCTGGAAAGGGGAGGTCGATCGAGCTCAGCGGCACTCAGGGGTCCGGCTGGTGAAGTGGCTGCCCGCGTACGCCGGCTACGAGCTCGCGGCGGCCGACGAGTGCGCGCAGGCGCTGGTCGAGGCCGACCTGAGTCTGATGGTCCAGACGCGGATCGAGGACCCGAGAGGCCAGCATCCACTCGCTCAGGTCCCCGACGTCCCCGTCCAGGAAGGTTCCGACCTCGCCCGTCGCCATCCGGAACTGACCGTCGTGATCGGTGGCGTTCCGTGGTCGGTGATTGCCAGTTATGCGGATACATGCAGAGAGCTGAGAAACTTATATTTCGATGTCTCGCAGGCAGATGGCATGGATAGCTTGTCTGTGTTAATCCACAGTGGAATGGGCGACCAACTCCTCTATGGCAGCCACGCTCCCCTCTTCGTTCCGCTGGCCGGAATCGCCCGCATCGTCGCCGATGTGGATGAGGTGGAGGCAGCAGCGATTCTGGGGGGGCATGCCGAAAAGCTCCTGGGACTGACCGCTTGAGCGACCGCAAGGGTGGCCGCATGGATGCCCGCATGGGTGCCGACCGCATGGGTGACGGTGGGGAGAAGGTGGCGAAACCGATGTTCGAGAGGTTCGCCGAGAACCCCGTCATCAAGCCCGACATGGACGCCCGCATGGGTCGGAACGTCAACGGAGCGTCGCTCATACGCGTCCCCGATTGGCTCGAAGACCCCCTGGGCACCTATTACCTGTATTTCGCCCACCACCAGGGATCGTACCTCCGCCTGGCCTACGCCGATGATCTGACCGGGCCCTGGCAGCTGTACGAGCCGGGAGTTCTCGATCTGGCGGATTCGCACTTCCAGCGACATATCGCCTCGCCGGACGTGCACGTGGATGAGGGGGAGCGGCGGATCC
>PBRM01000140.1 GCA_002725915.1 Gemmatimonadota bacterium | reverse complement strand
CCGAAGGGCAGCGGCCGACCCCTGTGAAGTATCCGCGGAGGGACCGGCATTGCCCAGAAATCGAGGTAGCGATCCAGAAAAGCCACGGGCAAGGCTGTGGACATTTCCCTGAGGAATATCCCGGTGGCCTTCTCGTATGCTCTTGTGCCAGAAGGGTGGGGCCCCAGGTCGGTACACAGCCGCTTCAACATCTTCTCGAAATAAGCCAGCAGTTTTTCGCGAGTCGTCATCTTTGGGCGCGGCTTGTTGGTCCTGCTCATGAGTTCGTCTCCCTGTGCCTCGATCGGAGGGCGAGTCAGCTGTCGCGGCAGTGTCCGAGAGGGATAGATGAAGCTACAGCGGAGGAAGGGGACGAGCAATCGGCTGCAGACCCTTGCCATACCTTCTGTTCCCGGTTACCTTGCCGCCGCGTGCGATGAGAGAGTGGAGCATCGCCACCAGGGAAGAGACCATACGGGCAGATTCTGGCGCTGCGGCCGCAATGGCTGAGCAGACGAGAGAGAGATGGAAAGATTGACTGCGGCTGAAAAATGGGTTGTGCTCAATGTCTGAAGTTTCCGACAGAGACCTCGGTCTGGAACTCGTCAGAGTGACGGAGGCCGCCGCGCTCGCGGCGGCTCGATGGCAGGGCCGCGGGGACAAGGAGGCGGTGGATCAGGCCGCCGTCGATGGCATGCGCCTCGTCTTCTCCACTGTCGACATCGCCGGTACCGTCGTCGTTGGCGAGGGGAAAAAAGACGAGGCCCCCATGCTCTACGATGGGGAGTCGGTTGGCACCGGCCGAGGCCTGAAGGTCGATGTCGCCGTCGATCCGGTGGACGGGACGACGCTGACAGCACAGGGCATGCCCGGCGCTGTGGCCGTCATCGCGGCGGCAGAACGAGGGGTGATGTATGCTCCTGGGCCGCTCGTGTATATGGATAAGATCGCCGTGGGCCCAGTGGCCGCCGGTGCCATCGACCTCGATGCTCCAGTCGAGTACAACCTGTCTCAGGTCGCCAAGGCCGCCGACAAAGACGTCGGCGACGTCACCGCCATCATCCTCGATCGACCGCGCAATGCCCACTTCATCGACGAGGTCCGCAAATCCGGTGCTCGCATCCGGCTCATCCGGGACGGGGATATTTCGGGAGCCATCGCCACCGCCCAGCCCGATAGCGGGATCGACATCCTGTTTGGCATTGGCGGTTCACCTGAAGCTGTGATCGCGGCAGCGGCTCTCACCTGTCTGGGTGGCGAGCAGCAGTGCAGGCTGTGGCCTCGCGACGACGCCGAGCGCGAGTACGCCAGGGCGCACGACATAGATCTTCAGCGGATCCTGGAGATGAAAGATCTGGTGGACTCGAACAACGTGTTCTTCGCAGCCACCGGGATCACCGGAGGGGAGTTCCTTGATGGAGTGAAGTTCAGCGGCGTCCACGCTTTTACCAGCTCAGTCGTCATGCGGTCCAGGACCGGTTCCGTGCGCTCAATGAAGACTTCGCACGACTTCAGAAAGTTGCGCCAGATCAGCGCGTTGATCTACGAATAGCGTTTTGATCCCCGAAGAGGGGTGGGGGACAACACGAAGTGCGTGAACATGCAGGCTTTCTGCAGCAGTTCGCCTCAAAGGATACAGCATGAATGACCGGACGCTGTTTCACAGAGATCCGTTGCACGGATATCCCGTGGTCGTCAGGGGCGAGGGGGTCTACCTCTACGACGACGAGGGCCATCGCTTCATTGACGGGACAGCCGGCGCTGGCAATGTCACCCTCGGACATGGCCGTCGCCGGATCGCCGAAGTCATGGCAGAACAGGCCCGCACGCTGGCCTACAGTTTCTCCGCGTTATTTGCCAACCAGCCGGCACTGGATCTGGCCGCTCGAATCGCCGCGGTAGCTCCAGTCGACGACGGACGCGTCTATTTTGTGTCTGGCGGGTCGGAGGGTATCGAGACGGCATTCAAGCTGGCGCGCCAGTATCACCTGTTGCGGGGCAAGGGACAGAAACAGAAGGTCATAGCTCGATGGCGAAGCTATCACGGAGCCAGTCTGGGTGCCCTGGCGGCCACGGGGTTGCCCCAGCTGCGGGCGCCGTTCGTCCCCTGGCTTGCGGATTTCCCTCACATTGATCCCTGCTACCCGTACCGGTGCGCTCTGGAGGGGTGCGCCGGCAAGTGCAACCTCGCATGTGCCCGGCAGCTGGAGAAGGCGATCCTGCAGGCCGGTCCCGGCAATGTCGCCGCTTTCGTCGCCGAGCCCGTGGTTATGGGCGGGGTGGCGGCCGGGGTGCCGCCTCCGGAATACTTCGCCCAGATTCGAGCTATCTGCGACAAGTACGACGTTCTGTTCATCGTCGACGAGGTGATTACCGGCTTCGGACGCACGGGCAGCTATTTCGCCATCGAGCACTGGGGTGTGAAGCCTGATGTCATCGTCTTTGGCAAGGGGGCCAGCAGCGGATACATGCCCTTGGGTGGGGTTGTCATGGGCGGAGAGATCGCCTCCGCTTTTACCGCCGCCGGTGAGTTTTTTCAGCACATTTTCACCTACGTCAACAATCCCGTGGCCGCGCGCGTCGGGTTGGAGGTGATGGACATCATCGAGGAGGAGGAGATACTCACCAACGCGACCAAAACGGGGGACTATCTCCAGGCGAAGGCGCGCGAGCTTTCCGAACACCCCAGTGTCGGCGACATCCGGGGCTTGGGCCTGATGCTGGGGATCGAGCTGGTGAAGGACCGCGAGACGGGGGAACCATTTCCCGTAGGCGAGAAGGTGAGCCAGCGGCTTTGCCGCATGGCCCTGACGCGGGGGCTGGCTCTTTCCGGAGCCAGCGGCGGAGCTGACTGGGTCGACGGGGACGATCTCCGCTACTACCCTCCCCTGGTCATCAGCCGGGAGGAGATCGACCTCTCCCTGGCTATCATTCACCAGTCTCTGACTCAGTTGGAGGAGGAACTGGGCATGACGGTGACCGTAGGGTGCCGGCAGCCGTCATGATCATCGATTCGCACGTGTATTGCTTCGAGCCCGCGGACAGCCCCGCGGGGTACGCGAGCGGGGAAGAGCATCTCAAATGGGTTCAGGCCTCCCAGGCCTACCACCACCAGCCTGCCTTTCGGATCCGCGATCGAGCTCCGGGGCCGTCGGATATCCTCGATCCGGATGGCAGATCCGACATCGCCAACCTGCCCGACCTCAACTTCCGTATCAACCACGCCCGGGGCCGCGTCGTCTGGGAGTGGCAGGGAGAGGAGTACACCAAGCACTTCTATCCGCCCAACCTGCGCAGCTGCGAGTTCACCGCCATGAGCCTGAACGGCGAGATGGACTACGCCGATGTCGATGTAGCCCTCATCCATACCAACCCGATGATGGGCAGGGGGGAGGGCTATGTGGCCTATCTTTCGTCCTGCGTCGAGCGCTTCCCCAAGCGGCTGCGGTGCATGGCGCCGGTAGACGAGTACCGGGTCCTCACCGAGACCGACGCCGTGGTAGCCGAGCTCGACAGAGCTATCTCCCACCACGGCCTGCACGCGGTGAAATTCTGTCCTTCACTGGCCTACATGGCCGGCGACACTCCCTGGGACGACGGGCCCTTTCGGCCTTTCTGGGAGGCCGTCGTCGCCCACAAGGTGCCCGTTTTCTTCACCCTGGGCAGCGGACCCTCGGAGTTCCGCAAGGCCCCCGAGAGCGAACAACGTCGGGGCTACCTCGAAGAGCTTCGGCTCCTCATGCGGTGGATGGAGCGCTATCCGGATGCGGTGTGCAGCATCACCCACGGGTTTCCCTACCGGATCTTCCTGGAGGGGAAGCTGGTGTTGCCCGATGAGGTGTGGGAACCGTTCCGGGGCAAGAACTGCAACATGGAGGTCTGCTTCCCCGTGCGCCTGGGCGACGTATTCGACTTCCCCTACCGGGAGGTGTGGCCGGTGCTCGAGTCGATGGTCGAGCACATCGGCGCCGACCATCTGCTGTGGGGGACGGACATGCCCTTCCAGAACCGGTTCTGCACCTATCGGCAGTCGCGGCAATGGATCGAGAAATACTGCGAGTTCCTGACCGCGGCGGATCGCGCCGCCATCATGGGCGGGACGGCTGCCCGCATTCTGCAGCTGTGATCTGGACTGGAGGACTATCACGAGCACGAGGGGATGAAGACATCAGATCATAAGAAAGAGAGGATAGAAACTTGAAAGTGATGATCACTGGAGCGGCCGGAGCTATAGGCTCGGTGCTTGCGGAGGGCCTGAAGGATCGCCATGAGGTGCGCGGATTCGACACTCAGGAAATGCCCGATCTGGATGATGCCTTCGTCGGCGACATCTCCGATCACGATCTGGTGACGGCAGCGTGCGAGGGGATGGATGCCATCATCCATCTCGTCAACGTGCCGGGAGGGGAGTTCGAGCACTCCCTGCAGAGCATGGTCGGCACCTATAATGTATTTGAGGCCGCGCAACAGAACTCCGTCAAACGCGTCGCCTACGCCAGCCGCGCCGGCGTGCTGCCCCAGTCGTTCTATCCGCGCACCATTCAGCGGACCATGGAGATGCTGCCCAAGCCCGAAAGCTATTACACCATCAGCAAGGTCTTTGGCGAGAGCATCGGCTATATGTACTCCGCCCGCTTCGACATGGAGGTGGTGGCGGTCCGCATTGGCAACTTCAATCGGAATCGCGACCTGCCAGCGCACCCACACCATCTCAGCCACGGCGACTGCATCCACCTCTTCGAGCAGGCGATCACCCATCCGTGCGTCAAGTTCGAGGTCGTCTTCGGCGTCTCCGACAGCGACTGGCCGCTCTACGACCTCGACCACGGTCGCAGGGTGATCGGGTATTATCCACAGGACCGCTCACACGTGCCGCTCCAGGAGCGCACCTGAGCTGAAGGAAGGTGAGAGAGTGAGTGGCCTATGAGTGCGCGGCTGCGGGTGGCGGCGATCTGCACCATCTACCACGAGTGGTCACACGCGGATGCCATTGTCACCAAGTTTCTGAAGGGGATGTCAACGGACGAGGGCTTCTTCCCACCCGAGGTGGACGTCGTGTCGATGTACATCGACCACGTCCTCGAGAACGACATCGGCCTCGCCCTGGCAGAAGAGCACGGCGTGCCCGTGTACTCCAGTATTCGCCGCGCCCTGCACGCCGGGGGCGACAAACTCGGCGTCGACGCGGTACTGCTGATCGGCGAGCACGGCGACTACCCTTGGAACGAACGCGGCCGCCACATGTACCCGCGACGCTATTTCTTCGAGCAGATCGCCGGGGTCTTCGGCGAGAGCGGGCGCTCGGTGCCGGTCTTCAACGACAAGCACTTCGCCTACGACTACACCGACGCGCAGTGGACGTGGACTCGGGCCAAGGCGCTGGGTGTCCCCCTCATGGCCGGATCCTGCCTGCCGGTGAGCTGGCGCAGTCCGTGGGTGGAACACGACGGCGAGCACTCGATCGAAGAGGCGGTGGCCATCGGTTACGGCGGCATCGAGGCCTACGGTTACCACACCCTCGAAACCCTGCAATGTATGGTGGAGCGGCGCCCTGGAGGCGAAATGGGTGTTGCCTCAGTGCAGTGTCTGGAAGGAGATGAGGTGTGGCGCTCCCGGGACCGCGGGCTGTGGTCGCGGGAGTTGGCTGAGGCCGCCTGTGCCGCCATCCAGAACAAGCCGGCTGGCTCTATGGAGGAGCACGCGGCTGAGCCGGCAGTCTTTCTGATCGAGCACCGGGACGGGCTGAAGACGGCGGCGCTGATGCTGAACGGCTACGTCAGCGACTGGGCCTACGCAGCCCGTGTGCGGCACAGCGACGGGGAAGGCTCCGAGATAGCAGCGTGCGAGTTCTACCTGCAGCCCGATGGTCCCGGGGCCAGCTTCGGGTACCTGAGCCGCAACATCCAGCGGTTCTTTCAGACCGGTGTGGCACCCTATGCGGCGGAGCGCACACTGCTGACTACCGGGGTCATCGACGCGGCCATGATCTCCCGCAGCGAGGACCATCGGTTGGTCGAGACACCCTATCTCGACGTATCGTACGAGTCCTACGCCGAGATGCCGATACGGCCGCTGGCCGCCCGGCCGCACGGGGCCAGCCTGGATCGGGAGGCACCGGATCTTCTGCTCCCGTGGCGGAGCTGACAACGCCGCGTCTGTCACCGGAGCAATTGGTTTTTCGTGAACGTCGAAGTACTTGAGGGGCCAATTGCAGCCTGAAGAGGAGGCGGAACAATAGCAGTGGCAACACCAAAAGGAAAATACCGCGTCGGGCTGATCGGGTGCGGCAGGGCGGGGGCACCGCGCGGCCACGCCTTCAACAAGCATCCGCGGTGCGAGCTGACGGCGATAGCGGACACAGACCCCGAGAATCTCGAGCTGGGATGCGAGAATTTCGGCGTCCCCGGATACAGCACATACGCGGAAATGTTCGCCCGCGAGCAGATAGATATCGCCCTGCCCATCCTGCCGGTGCGGCCGAATGCCGACGCGGTGGTGGCGGCGGCTCGCGCCGGTGTGAGGGCGATTTTCTGCGAAAAGCCGCTGACCGCACGCCTGGAGGACGCCGACCGGATGGTGGCGGAATGCCGTTCCCGCGGCATTCTTCTCGCCGCCGGGGTCGTCGTTTCCAGCCACCCCGATTACCAGAAGGCCTACGCCCTGGCGGCCTCGGGAGAGATCGGCGAGGTCCGGCGGATCAACCTGTACGAGGCTAACGGACAGGGCGGATGCCACGGTCTCAATCTGGCGCGAAAATTCGCCGGCAAGTCGCAGGTCGAGTTCGTCACTGGTTGGGTCGAGGGCGATCCCTTCAGCGACCACGAGGAACCCTACGATGAGGCCGAGAGCGGATTTGGCGGGATCGGGGGCTACATCCGCTTTGCCAATGGCGTCGAGTGCTACAGCAGCTTCAGCGAGGTGGACTGGCGCGGCATTGAGGTGGTGGGAACGGAGGGAGTCATCTACAACTGGAACAACACCTGTACCGGTCTGCGGCTGCGCGTAAAGGCGGATGGTGAAGAACGCGTCCTCGGCCATCACGACCTGCAGGAGGCGGAGGGTCTGTTCGGTGATTACAGCGTCTCCAATCGGGACTACGACGAGCAGGGATGGAGGGGCGCAGGGGCAGTGACCCCCGGTATCGTCCAGGCTATCGTCCATTCTCTGGATACAGGAGAGGATCTTCCGGTGACGACGGGCGACGACCTGCGCCACGCCCTTGAGATCGCCATCGCCATGAGGGAGTCGGCCAGGCGCGGTCAGTTCGCCGTGAAGCTGCCCCTCGAAGACCGCGCCCTGGTGATGTATCCGGAGAGATCTCGATGGCACTACAAGAAGGAGGTGCACGGCAGAGGGTGGTATATGAAGCAGATGGCGCAGGTGAAGAGGCCGGCCTCCGAGATCTAACCATGATCAGATCAAGCAGCCATAGGGACAAGGAGACCACCGATAAAGAGAAACTCCAGCATGGTCCTTGTCTATATGGGCTTGTTGATGAGTGGCGGGGGCCTGCTTAGGGGAACCATTTCCGTTTACACGGCCTGATTCTGCCATCGGTTGTTCCCTATGGCTAGACCATCCCGCTGTAACCCTACTATTGTTTTCGCAAGAACTTCAGAGTGGTGCGGTTCATTCAAGTTCTGATGAGCTTGTTTGGGGTTCTGGGAGGGCCCAGGCCAGGGAAGAAAGTCTTCGACCGATTGGTCGCGCGTAAGCCGTCTGTCTCGCCGACGGCGACTCGGTGCGGGCGAAAGTAATGTCCGGTATGACCGACGAGGAGTGTGTAAAACTTAATGATCGAAGATCTTGTTTCTCCAGGTGAGCTGACGTGGTCGGGCGAGCATTGGGTCAACTACCTGCGGCTGCCGGGAGCGTCGTCGGACAGCGGCATGGTCAGCTTGTTCAACATCCGCTGGTCCCCAGCGGGAAACGGGATGGCGGCGTGGGTATGGATCCCGGGTGACGAGGGCTTCCGCGCTATCTGCTCCGGCCACCGCGAGGTAACGGACTTCATTGTCGAGATCATGGCAAAGACGGCGGCGAACCCGCCCTACGACGACGAGCTGCCGGTGATGGAGGCCAGCTTTTCACAGGGCGGCGACATCAGGAGGGCTCCGTCCTGGACGATCCAGACGGGCGCAAGAGAGATCGTGGCGACGTGGACGCAGATTCGGCCCGTCGTCATCGCCAACGGCACCTGGCCCCCCTGTCCATCGGGGAACTACTGCTTTTCGCTGCTGCACTTCGCCGATGGGGGATCCATCAGCCTCGACGGCCGGCTGGTAGGTGGAGCACCCTACACGAGAGATATATGGCAGCGGACGATCGGGGGGCAGAGGAGCTCCTGCGTGTTTGCGCTTGCCGAGAGTTTTATCAGGCTGCCGACGGAGGGAGGGGGAGGGAAATGACGCGGCCCAATGTACTGCTGATCTGCGTCGATCACTGGCCCGGCCCACTGATGGGGGCCGCAGGTCACGAGCGCATCCTCACCCCGACCCTCAACCAAATCGCCGCCAACGGCGTGCTCTACACCCAGGCCTACACCGCCACCCCAACCTGCATCCCGGCGCGGAGGGCGCTCATGACGGGGACGACGGCCAGGACCCACGGTGACCGGGCATTCGACGAGCACATGGAGATGGACCCGGATCTGCCCACCATGCCCCAGGTCTTCCACGAGGCGGGATACCAGGCCTTCGCCGTGGGCAAGCTCCACGTCTATCCGCAGCGCAACCGCATCGGCTTCGACGAGGTGATTCTCTGTGAAGAGGGCCGCCATCATCTTGGCGGCGATGACGACGACTTCGAGCGCTTTCTCCAGTCGGAGGGTTACGGCGGGCAGGAGCTCACCCACGCCATGGGCAACAATGTGTACGACACCCGGCCCTGGCATCTTCCCGAGCACTGCCACCCGACCAACTGGACGGCGCGCGAGATGTGCCGCGTCATCCAGCGGCGCGATCCCACCCGGCCGGCCTTCTGGTACTGTTCCTTTATCGCCCCCCATCCGCCGCTAGTGCCGCCGAGGGATTACTTCGACCTGTATGACCGACTGGGCGTGGACGAGCCCTTCGTTGCGGAGTGGGCGCGAGATTTCGACGATCTTCCCTATGCCCTGAAGCTCCACCGCACCAGGGTTCCCCCTCTCAGCGACGCCGAGGTGACGATGGCGCGGCAGGGCTTCTACGCTCAATGCACGTACATCGACCACCAGATTCGCCTGCTGATAGGCCAGCTGCGAGAGGCGGAACTGCTCGACGACACCATTGTCATGTTCACCTCCGACCACGGCGACATGCTGGGTAATCACGGGCTCTGGGCCAAGCCGCCCATGTTCGAATGGTCGGCGAAAATACCCATGATCCTGATGCCGACAGCGGCCTCCGATCGTCTCGGTCACCACCTGCGGGACGACCGCCTCGCCGAGCTGCGGGACGTGATGCCGACTCTTCTGGACCTGTGCGGCATCCCCATCCCCGAGACCGTGGAGGGGGATTCACTGGCCGGGGAGGAGGAGGGCAAGCGCCAGCACCTGTACTGCGAGCATTTCGAGAACGACCTGGCGATGCGCATGATCCGCGCCGAGCGCTACAAACTCATCTGGTACCCTGTCGGCAACCGTCTGCAGCTGTTCGACGTGGTGGAGGACCCCCGCGAAATGACCGACCTCTCAGCGGTGGCGGAGTTCGCCCAGGTGCGCCGGCGACTGACCGCCTTGCTGGTGACGGAGCTGTACGGCGTCGATCTGGAGTGGGTGGGGGAGGATGGCGAGCTGGTCGGCCTGCCGGACAAGGTCTTTGAGCCCGCGCCCAATCGCGGGCTGTCAGGCCAGAGAGGATGGCGTTGAGAGAGATGCGGAACATGAGGATTGGCCTCGCCCAGACGCGACAGACGCATGACTTCGACGCCAACGTGGAAGCGGTTTTCCGCTATCTGACCATCGCGGCGGAGGAAGGAGTTCAGATCGTCTGCTTCCCCGAGACCCAGACCGTCGGCTACCGCGTCGACATATCGCCGACAAATGCGCCGGTACCCAAGCTCGAGCTGGAGAGGGTGCACGAAGAAGTGGCAGCGCGTTGCAGGGAGCTCGGGGTAGCGTGTATCCTGGGAACGGAGACGCCTTCGCCGCGGGAGAAGCCGTACAATACTGCGCTTATCATCGACAGCGATGGCGAGATCCTCGGCACCCACCACAAGGCCAGGTTGACGCCTCTCGATCTGCTGGCCTACACCCCTGGTGAGCGTTTCGAGACTTTCGAGCTCTTCGGGGTAAGGGTGGGCGTGGTGATCTGTTTTGAGGGATTCCGCTTTGCGGAGACAACAGCCGAGTGTGTGCGTCAGGGAGCGCAGCTCGTGTTTCATCCGCAGAACAACACGACCAGGGCGAACGACTGGAAAACACCGATCCACCACGCCATGGTCAGGACGCGGGCGGCGGAGAACACGATCTGGTTTGCTTCCTGCAACGCCTGCCTGGAACCCCACCAGAACTGTCGCTCGATGATCGTGGCTCCGGATGGACGGATCCACGCTCAGAGCGAACTGATGCGGGAGGAGCTGGTGGTGGCGGATATCGATCTGGACCAGGCGACGCGCGCCATGTTCGACTACGACGTAGCGGCATCGGCGCCGGTGCTGTTTGGCGACACCGTCCTTAGAGAGGAATTCGAGTCTGTTCTGGATGAGGAAGCAGGAGGGGAGAGGGAGAGCTAGTGAGTGAGGTAGGGGATGTGAAGGGAGGGATAGAAGCGCTTCTTTTCGATCTCGGAGGGGTGATCTTCGAGATAGATTTCGGCGGCGCGCTCGCGGCGTGGTCCGCTCACTCGGGAGAGCGGGAGGAGGTTATCGGGGAAAGATTCAGCTTCGACATCTCCTACGAGCGCCACGAGCGCGGCGAGATCGATGCCGGTCAGTATTTTCAGTCGCTCCGAAGCCTGCTGCGTATCGATCTTACCGATGCACAATTCGCCGAAGGGTGGAACTCGATTTGGGGACCGGAGCTCGAGATCGTCGAGAGGCTTCCCGGTCTGCTGGCGGGGAGGATGCCGGTGTTCGCTTTCACCAACTCCAACCCGACCCATCAGGCGGCCTGGGAGCAGAGGTACTCCCGGGCTCTTAGCATCTTTCAGAGGATCTTCGTGTCGTCTGAGATGGGCGTCAGAAAGCCTGAGCCCAGGTCGTATGAGGCAGTTTCTCGGGAGCTTGGAATCCCTCTGGACAAGATGGTATTCTTCGACGACACCCTCGCGAATGTCCACGGCGCCAGGGCCGTGGGCATGCCGGCGGTTCATGTGCGCACGGCCGCTGACGTCGAGCGGAGTTTGATCGAACTCATCGGCTAGTCGAGCCGCCGGTAGCGGCGGACGCCGCCTCGCCCTCAAACAACCGGAGTGACAGACTATGAGCTTGAGTGCAGATCAGGTCGACCAGTATGAGCGACGCGGGTACCTGATCGTCGACGAGGTCCTGACCGATCGGGAGGTCGAGGATTTCCTCGATCATCAGGCATCGCCCTCCCCGCACGCCGACCTGGGTCTGCGTCGGCATACCGCGGATCCGCGGTGGGCGCACATCTCCGCACACCCCAACATCGCTGGAACCGCGGCGCAGCTCTGTGGCGGGAAGCCCTGTGTCGTGCAGACCATGTACCTGCCGAAGCCCTCCGGCGAAGCGGAGAAAGGCATCGCCCTGCATCAGGATGCCCACTATCTACCCAACGATCCGTTCACCCTGATGGCGTGCTGGATCGCCATGAGCGACACCGCCGCCGACAACGGCGGTTTGTGCGTGGTCCCCGGCAGTCATCTACACGGTCTGCACTCCGTTCATCAGAGCACCTCTGACGATCACAGCAGCTGGGAGAAAGAGTACCAGATGAGGGATCGCGACGGGCGCGAGTGGAGTCAGAAGTTCTTTTCGTTCGAGATCGACGACCTCGATCCCTCCGAGGTCGAACGGCTCTCGGTACAGCGGGGATCTGCGGTGTTCTTCTCGGGATCGATCATCCACGGCTCCTATGCCAATACATCCTCGCGAGACCGGCTGGCGTTCGCCGTCCACTATGTACGGGAGGGCACCTGGCTGACCAGGCGCGATGTCCAGGAGACCGTCCCCGTGGACGAGTACTCCACCATGACTCCTTCCGCATAGATCCACAGAAGTCCTGTAACTCGGTGATTTACAGGACTTTCTGTATCCGGTTCGTCCGTTGGCGTCCGTTACTATCCATTGACATCTACCCCGTTTCCGGGGTATATTTACGGGGTAGATGGATTCCTGGTCCCGTGGAGGGCGTGTGCCCTCGTGACGCCGCAGGAGATGCCCTGGATGCCGAAGATCAGCAAGAACAAGCTCTCCGACCCGGCGGTGCGAGCAGCGAAATTCCAGGATCGCTCCTATAAGAAACACGATGGGGACGGGTTGTTCCTCCTCGTCAACAAGAGCGGACGCTACTGGCATTTCCGCTTCTGGCTGGGCGTCAACGACAGGGGGAAGCCCAAAGAGCGCGTGATGGCGCTGGGCGTCTACCCCGATGTCAGCCTTTCCAAGGCCCGCGCCGATCGGGACAAGGCGCGGGCTCTGCTGGCGCAGGGGATCGACCCGGTAGCCCACCGCCTCGAGGAGCATACCAGGAAGAAGCTGGCCGCCGCTAACACGTTCGAGGCCGTGGCGCGGGAGTGGTGGGAGGACGTGCACCGCCACGAGGTCTCCACTGGCCAGGCAGAGCGCAATAGGCGCCGTCTGGAGCTGCACGTCTATCCACACCTGGCCACCGATCCCATCGCAGGAATCAACGCTCAGCGCCTCCTGGGTGTGCTGCGGCGCCTGGAGCGGCGCGGAATCGTCGCGACAGCGCACCGCACGAAGGACGTGTGCTCGCAGGTATTCGAGTTCGCCATCGCCACAGGCCGAGCTGACGCGAATCCGGCCAAAGCCCTTGGGCGCCGCGCCCTCCGACCGGCGAAGGTCAAGCACCACCCCGCAGTGACGGACCCGGCGCAACTGGCGCAGCTTCTGCGCGGCATCGATGCCCACGGCGGCGAGCCGACGACGATGGCGGCGCTGAAGTTAGCCCCGATCCTGTTCCCGCGCCCCGGAGAACTGCGGACGGCACGGTGGGAGGACTTCGACCTGGTCGAAGGGACGTGGGACTTCAACCCGTCGAAGGGCGGTCGCCCGCTGCTGACCCCGCTACCGACGCAGGCCCTCAAGATCCTGCGCGAGCTTCACGGACTCACCGGACCCGAGGGGCACGTCTTCCCGTCCACCCAGGGCGGCGATAAGCCCTTGTCGAACGCAACGCTTG
>PBRM01000139.1 GCA_002725915.1 Gemmatimonadota bacterium | reverse complement strand
GTCCTGGGGGCTTCATATCCCCGGATCAAATCTTCGCTTGGATGAAATGTGCCAACGGACCATCAGCTCCCTCGTAAAGACATAATCCCGCGCGGCATGGCGCTCGCTGGGATGCGTCCGGAGCTACTGCGATGATCCAGTCCGAAAGACGTCAGTGCAGATGCGTCAAGACGAGTCTTTGCCGGCGACACGAGTTTTCGAGGAAATTGACGTGGTAGCCGCCCTTCTCGAGGTCCCCCCCGAGTACGCCCGCTATATCGTCTGTATTCTTGTCGATACCGGCCTGCGTATGAGCGAGTTGCACCGGATACGTTGGCAGGATGTGGACACCAGAGTCTCCAGCCTATGGGCAATTCACGGCGTTGGCGGTTTCATCTTAGCAGTGTGAGCTTGCGAGTCTCCCGGTGGGTTCCAGCGTGGAGCTGGTAGAGGTAGACCCCGCTGGCCACAACGACCCCGCTCTGGTCCCTTCCATCCCAGTCCGCCGTATAGCTGCCGGCAGCCAGCTGGCCGTTTACCAGGGTGCGAATCTTCTGGCCTGCCAGATCGTACACCACCAGTTCGACGCGGTCCCCCAGGTTAATCTGAAAGGGGATCACCGTGCCGGGATTGAAAGGATTGGGGTAGTTCTGCGCCAGGGCGGAGTTTGCGGGCACCGCCCCGTCGCCGGTCTCCTCAACCGCGGTGACCGGGCCGGCGGGCAGGGTGATCTCCCACAGCCCGCGAGAGCCGCTGCGCTCGACCACGTAAATCTTATTGTTGATGATCGCGGTGTCCATTGGGCCCCTGAACCCCTCCACGATCCGGGTAACCCGCGCCTGGTAGTTGTCCCCGACCTTCTCCAGATCCAGATGCAGAAGATCTTGGTCCGGGTCGTCAAAGGAGTTGAGATTGCTGCAGCAGTCGTCCCCCGTGCGCAGCACAAAGCCGTCGCCGCGAAACTCGGGGCTGAGGGCATTGTCGACGTCGAAAACGATACCCAGCGGCGAGCTGTGCGGCGTGAAGGTCTTAACCGCCAGCCCCAGGTCGCTGGCGTCCCTAGCCTCACCGGTCTCCGGGTCGCGGAAGCGGTCGGCATCGGGGCCGAGGTTGATGACGGGATCGGAAAAAACCATCGGCGGTGGCGGGAAGGTGGGGTCGTTGTGGAACAGGCCGGCGCTTTTCGCCCCGGAATTGGTGAATAGGATGTAGTTGTCCACCGTCGGATCGTAGTCCGGGAAGGTTTGGGGATTGTCTATGCCCCCCATGCGCCAGGGAAATCCGAAGTGGTGCCCTTGGCGGACCCACATCAGCGCATCGGGCAGGTCGCTGTCGGGCCCGTTGTCTCCGGCGAACAGGTCGCCATTGCCGGCAAAGGCCATGTCGAAGGCGTTGCGAAAGCCATCAGCGAAGAAATAACCCGAGGCCTTCAGGGCTTCTTCGTCGGCTGGGATCACGATGCCCTCGCCGTCGGACGGCACCCGCAGGATGGCCGAAGAAAGCGGCACCTCACGGGTGCCCTCGGGATAGCCCCCGGCCGGGGCCGCCTCGCCGTGGTCGGTGCGCGAGCCGCTGTTCAGGTATACGAAGCGGCCGTCGGGGCTGACCACGATGCCAGGGTGGGGGTGGTTTTTGGTTCCCGAAGGGAGAGGTTCTGTGATCGCGATGGTGGTCCAGGTCCGTTGGCCAGTGCTCGGATCGAACACGCCCTTGACGATGTTGTTGACCCGGCCGTTGTCGCGGGTAGTCGCGCCGATATAAAAGGTGCCGTCCGGACCGATATCAAACCCCTGGACATCGGTGAAACCGTGATCGGCGCTGGATGCCACAGCTACCGCGTTGGGGGCATTTGCTTTTTCCAGGTCCAGGACGACATAGAGGGTGCCGTCGGCCCCGAAAAAGATCGCTTTGGGAAAATCCAGACCGTGTTCCTGCGGGGTGGCGACCACCAAATTGGGCGGTTTGACGATGTTGCCGTTCTGGGTCGACAGGATGTGGAGCTGGTCGCCGTCGGTCGGGTCGTTCGCCCGCAGGCTGAGCGCTTCCGCGGCGGCGCGGATGGCTTCGATAGGCACCTCGGCCGGCAGCCCCTCGGCCGAGTTCAGGATGGTCCAGTTCCGCTCACCGGTGTTCGGATTGGCCTTGCCTTGGGCGATGGTCTCCCCCACGGCGTTCTCACCCCTCTCGATGCGGGAGATGCTGCCGTTGCCGGCCAGAGTATAGAGGGTATTGTCCCGTCGGTCTTTGACTATGCGGAAGATTCCCCTATTCAAGCTCAGCATATTACGCACCTGGATGTCGTCGCGCAAAGCCGTGGGCTGGGCAGCGACCTGCTGGACCGGCTGCATCGTGAAAGCAGCAGCGGTCAGACATAAAAGCAATAATCTACGGGTCATAACCATTCCTTTCCTTGCTGGTAAGTTAAGTCCTATCCTTTCCTTGCTGGTAAGTTAAGTCCTATTTGAGCAGGGTGAGCCGGCGCTGCTGCTGAAAGTTGCCGGCCCGCAATCGATAGAGATAAATCCCGCTGGCCGCCGCTGTACCGGCCTGGTCCCTGCCGTCCCAGCGGACCTGGTAGCTGCCGGGGGCATGGTGGCCTGCTACCAGGGTGCGAATCCGCTGACCGGCGGCGGCGAAAACCACCAGTTCGACCGACCCCTCCCCGCTTACCCGGTAGCCGATAACGGTCTCTGGATTGAAGGGGTTGGGGTAGTTCTGAGCCAGGAAAAAGGCATCGGGCTGGCCTCCCCGACCGGCCACATGGGTGTCCTGCTGCAAACTCGCGATCCAGCGGCGCAGCAGATCCGCCCCCTGCCAGTCAACGAGGTTGGTCGCCAAGGGAGGCATGCGGTTGGAATCGAAGACCAGGAGCCGCTTCAACAAGCTGGAGTTGTCCGGATCCCCCGGCTTGAGGATGCGGGGATCCTCCAGATCCAGAGTGCCCAGGGTCGGTACCCGGTCCACCACGCCGACTTCCTCGAGCGGAGTGGCGAAACGCAGGTCGATATCGGCCTTGGAGACCACGTCGGGCTGGTGGCAGTGGGAGCAGTTGGCCGCCAAGTAGGACCGCGCCCTGCGGTCCAGAATTTGGCTCTCGTCGAAGGGATCGGCCATGCGCGGCAGCGCCGCGTAGTTTTCGCCGATGTCCTCGGTAAACAGGCCAATGTGGTTGAGGGTGCGGAGCTGGTTGTCAACGATGCCGCCGTAGTCGTGGTCGCGGTTTATCTGGGCGGTGCGGAGTCCCAGGACCGTACCGGAGGCCCGGACGTGGCACTGGTCGCACTGCTTGCGGTTGGGAAAGTAGTGCAGGTGTTCCCGGATGCCGCCCTCGGCTTCAGAATCGAGGACGAAATAGACCTCGGTGAATTCCCGTTCCAGCAGCACCGCGTCGCTGCCGTCGGCTTCCCACTTGTAGCTGAAGCCGCACCACTTGCCTTCTGCGATGTCTTTTACCAAGAAGCGGGTCTCGATCAGCCATCGGCTGGCTGCATTGCCGCTTTCGAACTCCAAGTAGAAGTTTTTGACAAGCACCGAGCCGGGCGGGAACTTCCAGGGGCTGTCGGCTGAAAAGCGGATCTTTTCAGTGCCCGGCAAGGCGATGAAACGCTCCTTGTAGGTCCCATCCGACCACAGCTGGGCGTTGACTCCAAAAGGGATGATGCCCTGTGCCACGGTCCGGGTCGCTATGTCGCTGTAGAGTCCGGAAGCCGAAATAGTGAGGGGTGGTTCTTCATCTTGCAGGGAGATGATCAGGGACTGGTTGGGGATGCGTTCTTCTATTCCGTAGGGCTGAGCCTGTGCAGTGGCGCATAGCAGCATACAGCAAAGGGGGGGAAATCGTTTCATGAAACCGCCAGGAAATCAGGGGAATGCATTTCTGCGGCAGACCCCCTGACGTATAGGAACTACAAAGGCCATTTCTTGCGCATGGATGTCTGGTAAGAAGGAGTTTTCGGCAGTAGTGGTCAAGGCTTCAAGAGTTTTTTCCAGACTTCCGGTGCCTGGCGGCGAATCCGGACAGAGCTGTGGGCCCCTGGAGCTGGAGGGGTACCAGTATGGTGCGTGGCTGATTTCTGAGCGCAGCTACCAGTGGGCGGCAGACCCGCGGGGCTCAACGGCTCGATCCGGCATAGACTTTCGGGTGAAGGCTCAGGCGGTGAACTCAAACGCTGTTTGAGGGGGGTCGAGCTGGAGCGATCGGCGGCGGCACCGCCGCAAGACCGACGCCTGTCAGGCAATGCCCCTACTTGAGCAGCATCACACGCCTGTGCAGCTCAGTGTCGTTGGCCTGGAGGGTGAGGAAATAGACACCACTGCTGACTGGGTGCCCGCCGTCGTCGCAGTGTCTGCCGGCGGTCGCGACTTCCCCCGTGAAATCCCCTCTGCCCAACCTGCGGCGGACACATGCAGTGGGTTGCGGCGCTGACCGACCCGGACTCCATTCGCACCTACTTGACCGGCGTCAGCCTGCCGGCTGAGTTCGCCTTCACCGCCTCATCCCTGCGGCCACCGCCCGCACACCCCACTTCGAGCAGCCGGACGCTACCGGCCTGAATCCGATCCATACTTCATCCGAGCTGGCTGGACCGCGTTTGAAATACCTATACTTACCACCTTGGATGATATTGAAGCCGTCTTGCCGTCGGCGGCGACCTCCTCGCTTCACCCAGGTCCGCCAAGACATCCAGGCCCTGGACGAAGGTTGTCGACGATTCAGCTCCTCAGAAAGGACCCTGAAAAGTGACTGAAAAAAAGGTTGTCGACCCGGCACGGGTGAAGCCGTTCATCTGCGATGACAGCTACTCGTCGAAGTTGCTCATGGATGATTTCGTCGCGGGAACGAAGGCCATCAATATCAATGAGGGTACGCTGAAGGGCGGGGGCAGTACCGGCGCCGGCGTTCACGAAGAGAATGAGATCTATTACGCCGTGAAAGGCGAGGCGGTCCTGCACCTTGATGAGGAAGAGTTTGATCTGACGCCGGGAATGGTCGTCTTCATCCCCGGGGGCGTGGAGCACGCTCTCGACAACAAGAGTGAGACAGAGGATTTCGTCCTGCTCACGTTCTGGGAGGATGCGAAGTTCAACGGCGTGCATCACGCGCGAATCAAGGCCTGGGGGACCTCTTTCAAGACGATCGATGAAGACTGAGGCAGCTTATTGTAGCGTCGGCCCGCGAGGAAAACGCCATCCTTATTACTCGGGACCGGCTCATACAAGCCAACGACCACGTGCACCGAACCGGCCGCAGACCGGAGTCGGACCAGCTGAAGCCCAGACACCCTAGAGGAGCAGCAACTATGCCTAACCCCACGACGAATGCAGAGGGTTTGCCGATAATCGCCCTAAGTGAAGATCAGCGTTTTGTTTTCGACACCCGCGGATGGCTGCTGCTGCCCGACTTGCTGACGGACGGGCAGATCAGAGCAATGCGTGATTTTTGCTACTGCCTCAAGAACGATCCCGACTCGATTCCAGCCCATCATCGATCATCGATCGGCGGCCCACTCGAAGACCTGGTCGATCATCCAGCCGTGGTTGGTTTCATGGACGAATTTGTCGCTAACGGCTACGCGAGTGAGAACTGCTATGGCTTCCGGCTGGAGAGCACCTTCTCGACGATTCGCAGCAAGGGGCACGATAATTTCCAGCCGCATGGGGGCCGTGGCATATTGAATTTCCCGGGTAATTCCCACACCTACCACATGGATCATGACCGAGCTCATAGCGGCCTTACCAGAGTGGTTTGGGAACTCAATCCGGTGCAGCGGGGAGACGGTGGAACGCTCTTCCTTACGGGCAGCCACAAAGGGGCATATCCGCCGCCTGCATCCACCGCTGATCGAAACTCTAATCTTTGGGAGGACTATGAATGCTCTGCCGGTTCAGCGCTGATATTTACCGAGGCCATTACCCACACTGGTAATCGTTGGAACAACGAGCGTGTCGATCGGGTGGCTATCTTCAACTGTTATAACGTGGTCGGCAATAAGTGGCACAAGTGGGACCCGTACCCGCAGCACTTGCAGGAAATGCCGTTCAAGCGCCAGACCCTCTTCCGCCCAGTTCACTGTCAGGACAATGTGCCCGCCGAGATCTAGACCGCTCAGCTTCGGGGTTCAGACCGGCATGATGTCTAGGACATATAAAAAGGGTCTTGCGGATATGCGGGATCACCGCAGGTCAGGTTAGGGATGGGCTGCAGTGCAGGCGCCCTGCGCAGGTTGGACTGACGGTGAGGTCGAGGTCGAAGATACGGGCCAATAAAGTCGCTCAGATGAGCGTGGGTTCGGGCCGATAAGAACGCGCTGTGTCTTAGTCCTTCTCCAGGCGGATGACGCACATTCCATTCACCCGTCACAAAGCCAGACAGCCCAGAAACTCATCGAGCCACTCATCAGCACCCCCGTGGCCGGCAAAGAGTTCCTGGATATCGCCGACGGTGTGCGAGTCGGTTCCCCCCACAGAAAAGAGGCCGTGCTCGACACAATACTCGCGGTAGATTAGGGTGTACCCGGGAGGTACCTTACGATGCGCACATTCGATGCCATCGAGTTGACACTCCTGCCGTAGAGTATCCATCCGCGCCCTATCGCCTTGGTTGAAATACCCATGCGGATGGGCGATGGCAACTTTGATACCCGCCTCCTTCAGGACCGGCAGCACCTCATCAACGGGCGGATAGGGCGGGGACGGCACTTCCTTACGCATGCGGACTTTCAAGTCGTAGTACTCCTCGGAGCTGGCGATGAATCCGTGATCGACGCAATAATCAGATAGCACCCCATTCTTGACATGCGTGTTGCCCTGTAGTGCTATCACATGAGCCGGACGGTACGTCTCGAGCAAGGCCAGACGGTCAGCGTCGCTGAAATCGTATCCGATGGCCTGCAGCCCCTTGGACCAGGCCGCGCCCGTTGCTCGCTACCAGTCGTGATGAAAATCCACCAGCTCCTGCAGCGGTGGCGTCAGCTCACGCGGGAATCCGTAGCACAGCAAATCGATGCCGCCAACGGATGTGGTGACCGTGATCTCCGACGACAGGATTGCCGTGACCTCCGGATAGCGCGTGGCGCATTCCACGACCTGCGCAAAGGCGTCCATCACATGATGGTCGGTGATGGCGATGTAGCGCACGTCGAGCTCGCGCGCCCGCTTGAAATGAT
>PBRM01000138.1 GCA_002725915.1 Gemmatimonadota bacterium | reverse complement strand
TACTACGGGCACCAGGGGCAGGCGGGATTGATGGTGGCCGTAGCCGACGATCCCCTCCTCCTCAACTGGGAGGTCGTCACGGGCAAGGCGGTGGTCCCCAACGTCGACTATGACGAACTCGGAAGGCCTCACCAGATCTACGACCCCTGCATCTGGAAGGACGGCGATTTTTACTACGTGCTCTGCGGCGGATGGGCCGACGGCATCAATCCGCTCGCTGAGCCCCATGCGCGTAACAAGGTGGGGTGCCAGGACGCAACGCCCTGCCGCATGGTGGATCATCTGTACCGTTCCCCAGACCTGGAAAACTGGGTCTACATGGGGGAGTTCATGGAGAACGACATCTTCGGTTTCTCCGGCGACGATGGGTCATGTCCCTATTTCTGGCCCATCGGTGACCGACATATCCTGCTGACCTTCAGCCACGTGCACAGCGCAATGTTCGTGATCGGCGACTACGATCGGCCACGGCAGAAATTCGTCGCCCGCCGGGGTGGATACCTCAACTCGGGCCGCCAGGGCAGCGGCAGCATTCACGCCCCCTCCGCCTACCCCGACGGTGCGGGTGGTGTTCATTGCATCTACAACGTGACGGAGGGACGACCGCAGGAGGGATGGGCACAGATCATGTCCCTGCCGCGCCGCTACACCCTCGGCGAGGGCGACCGCCTGCTCATCTCACCGGCCGGCGATATCGAGTCCCTGCGCGCGGAGGCGGTAGAACTGACCGACATCGAGTTGCCGGCCCACCAGGAAATTGTGGTGGACGAGGTGCGAGGCAACGCCATGGAGATCATTGCCACGATCGACCCCGGGGAGGCACGATACATCCGACTCAACGTTCTGCGTGCCGCCGACAAGTCGGAATACACGGCGGTGAACTTTCACCGGGACGTCGGCAAAGACTACGCCAACCGCAGCTGGAGTGTCCGTGACAGTATGATCACTCTGGATCCAACCTTCTCCACCGTCGGTGCGGAGGGGGAGATCAACCAGCCGCAGAACTGCCACTTCCACTACCGTGAGGGTGAGCTACTCGAGCTGCGAATCTTCGTCGATCGCAGCATCGTGGAGGTTTTCGTGAACGGGCAGAGCGCCTGCCTGACCCGAGTCTACCCGGAAGGCACTGACAGTGACGGCTTCTCCATCGAAGCCCGCGGCCACCGTGCCCGATGCAGGAAGCTCCAGGCCTGGACCATGGAACGAGTCTTCCTGTAAGCCGGGATTCTGACCAGGAGGAGGCGTTGGTGCTCGTTGCCCTTTTATGCATCGACTCCTCATGCCTCGACCCATGATCGTCTTGTATCGGTAGCTCGCATTCTCACCATGCTGCGCTGGCTGTAGCCTGACTGCTTGTGCCATTCTCGTCGGCCCAGTTTTCGGATGGAGCGCACGTTCCGGTTCCTCTGCTTGGCTCTTGACGGTGCTGACCTCAGCCGGGCGTTGCGTGTCGGGGGGATGAGCACTCGCACTGCCTGGCCGTTGCCCTTCCTCTGGGCCGCCTCGTAGACGCTCTTCCTGTCGTAGGTACCATCCGCACTGAGGGACACCACCGCGATCGGTCTGCTCCAGCAGTGCTGTCACAGGAGTGCTGTCCCGGATGCGGTGGTTGGTCAAGTCGGAGGCGACGATCTGGCCGCTCTTTGCATCGACGGCCAGGTGCAGCTTTCGCCAGGCGGCTAGTAGGCGAGGCTGATGACGCGCTGTCGGCGGTCGGTACGGGCGTCCGCCACGACCTCGGCCACGAACAGATAGGCGCCGGGCGGCAGAAGATTGCCTGACGGACCGCGTCCGTCCCATTCGTATTCGCCGTCGCCGCTCACCGAAAGTTCCGCCACCTGCCGCCCGCTTAAGTCAAAGATGAGCAGTTGCGGTGCCCGGCCGGTCTTGACCACCAGCAGCTCGACGGAGAGCCTATCGTTGACGCCGTCACCGTTCGGAGTCAGCACACGCGCGGTCATCTTCAGGTTGCGGATCAGTGCCCCCCCGGCGGCGATTTCGGGCACGTACACGGTCATCGCTCCCAACTCCGATGGCTGGATGCTCTGGCGGACATCCGCTTCGGACGAGCTGCTCACCCAGGCATCGAACAGGGTCGTGCTGCTCGCCAGGCGCATCGGCAGGATCAGCTCGACGCTGTCGCGCAGAACGACCTCGGGCAAGGTCACCAGCAGCTCATTCTCCGTCGACTCATCGACTCGCAACGGCTCGACGATCCGGTCCCTCAGGCGCAGCTCCACAGGCGCTTCGATGGGTTCCGGCAGGAACAGGCCGATCTGGTCGAATCCCCGATCTCCCGGCTCGGGGCGCCCCACACAGCTTCATACTGAACTCGGTCAGCGAGTCCAACGAAGTCTCCGGCGGAAGGACCCGAGCGAATACACCACCCCCCATAAGCGGCGCGTCGAAGTCGATCGCGATCGAACGCAGCAGCGGTGCCAGATCTGGATCATCCGATGTCAGGGCTACGTCCAGCTGAACGAACGCGCGTGGAGAGGGCGACAGGAAGGACTCGCCCTGCACTTTGTAGACGCTGCTCCAGGCACTCCAACCTGGACCCGCCTCGGGGTTGACGACTAGGGGGAGTTTCTGCGACGCCGGAAGCTTGTTCCACAGGGCTTTGCTGATCGTTTCCCCGTTCTTGCCGAAGTACAGGATCTCCTCGACGATGCTGTCCCCTGTGCGCGATCGAATCTCGATACCCGTACCTGGCGGGGTCATCGCCTCCCAACGGATGCTGCGCAGGCTCTTGGCCCCCTGCAGATCGATCAGATTCGACCGGGCACGCACCTTGGCCGGGAACCCGCGTCCGTAGAGGAAGACTTCGAACAGATGATAGGTGAAAAACTGATCGAAGGCTTCGTGGTTGTAGAACAGGTAGCGCACCTTTCGAGGAGGAAAGCGCAGGTCGTAGTGCAGATTGCGCCCGGCGCCGGTGGTCTCGCGGTTATCGATGAACGTGAGGTACTGAAAATCGAACGGACTCTGGACTGCCACATCCCCTTCAGTCGGAACCGGTGTGCCATCCGATGTCTGCCACTCGAAGGAAATCTGCTGAGAATTTTGGAACCCCGTCGTCGCATAGGCGTAGGATGGCTCGAGCATCGCCAGACAATCGACCCAGAAGGTGGCTCCCAGGTCCCACTCGAACCACATGCCCGCTCTCCCTCCAGGGGATCGGCCGACCCCGTCCCGACCACCACAGACTGGCGCTGCCGTCGGCGAGATTGGTGATATTCTGCGTGTTGCTGCCCCCCCGCAGCGTTCCGCCCCGCTCGATGGTGCCCAGACCGATGTTGTCTCCCAGGGCGATGACCTCCACGTCGGCCAGGGCGCCGCCGGGATTCTTCGTCTGCGACACGATCCGGACATACTGAACCGGCATGTGAGTCAGTGTGTCGTCGGTGGTCGTGACCAGGTGGTCACCCGTGGCATTACCGGGCTCCACAGTAGTGAGCTGGATCTCGATCAGAGTCTCTTCGTTCGGCAGTGTCGTACCTCCCACACGTGAGAACAGGACGAGATCCTTGCCGATGGTCTGCCTCGTTCCTTCGCTGGCCAGGACGGTGAACTCGCGCAGAGGTACCGCTTCGTCGTTGTCGGGAAAATGCAGACGGATTGTTGACGCCTGAACCAGGCGTCCCAGATCGATCTCGATGCGCCAGGAATCGACATCGGCGGCGGGGTCCGGTTGCCACCAGGTCTCGGGATCGGCGTCGAGGATGTTGGCTGCGTCGGCCGGATTCGAGCCCGCCTTGCTGATCCCCCCTCTGACCTCGTTGCCAGCCGCGTTCTTGTGAGTGAAATTCCGGGCATCCGCCACGGCGTCGATGTTGCGGTGGAAGCGGATCAGACCGACGCTGCCATCCTCATGCAGATCGATGACGCCCTGGGGGAATTGCCACTGCTCCCATTGGCGACGGCTGTCGATGACGAGGGAGTCGGCGCCGATGTCAGCCACCGGCAACAGCAGAGTCAGCACCAGACAGGGCATCCTTGTGGACACGTGCCAGACCTCCGTCAATAGGCCACAGCGACGGGCAGGACTCGCTGGCTCTCGCCCTGGTCCGTTTCGATGCTGAGGCGCACGAGATAGACGCCCGGCGCCATGCTTACGCCCTGCCCATCCCGCCCATCCCAGGACACATGGTATGCCCCCCGACCTCTGTCATCCCTGACCAGGCGTTGCACCAAAGAACCGTCGAGGGCGTAGATCCCGATGCGGGACTCCGTGCTCTCCGCTGCCAACACGGTGAAGTCAATGATCAGCTCGTCGTTGACCCCGTCTCCATTCGGCGTGACGACGGGAGACGACAGCGCGACTTGACTCAGGACGGACAGTCCCTTTCCGACGGCAAACACTACAACGTCGTCGCTTTCCAGCATCGGGCCAGCATCCCCCGGTTCGATCGACTGCGGCAGGTTCTCTCCCTCCAATTCGAAGACCTCGCCGTTGAAGTCGGTCCGGAAGTTGAACACGGTGGCGCGCAAGGTCAGGCGCAGACGCTCGCTGCCGCTGACGCCACCGATCCGGTTCGAGGGGAAGAACAGTACGAGTTCGCCGCCACTGCTGATCGAACTGTCGGGGATGATCTCCACCAGTGGCTCGCCCACTTCCATCTTGAGCAGTTCCATGTCACCGGTGATCGCGAGACGCAGGCCATCGAATCCAGTGCTGCCGTTCGGACCGAACCGGGCCAACAGATCATAAATGAAAATCGTGTCGACACCGGCCGGTATTTCCGGCGGACCCGCCGTACCCAGACCCTCGCCCATAAGGCCGACTTCACCGACCAGCTCCTCCACCAGCAGCGGAGAGAACTCAACTCCTACCGAATCGATCCGGCCGAAGGTGTTGAAATCCTCGGAGGTCATCTTGAACCGAAGTTGCAGAAACTCTCGCCCGTCTGGCGACCGGATGTCCTGACCTGGCCGGCTGTATGGAGTCGACCAAGAACTCCAGTGTTCTTCGTCGATGCCGATGGAAGCCTTGTCGCCCGGCCGGTCGCCCAGCCGGATGGAGGCCTCGGGCGCGGCGTCGTAGGTGGCCTCGTCGACCTCCCGCTCAGTCTCGAATTCGGTCCAGATCCTGAAGGTTTTTGGGGTCGGGTCGCTCCCGGATCGAGTCTCCAGGGTCAATTCCACCGGCGCCTCGGGGTCCGGCACGACGCCCGTCTCCGTCCTGCGGAACGTCTCGAATTTCCAGAAGATCCGCCCGAAGTTTACCCGCTCCCCCATCGGGATCACGACCGATCGATACGTGGTCTCGGGCACGTAGCCCTCGCCGTAGACCTGGATCTCGCCGAGGAGATAGAGCTGACTTCTCAGGTTGAAAGAGATCCGGAGGAAGCGGAACAGCTCGGTGGGAAAGGAGACGTCGACGACACGGTCGGAATTGAAGAATGTCCGTGCCAGTACACTCTCCAATGTATGGTAGGACTTCTCCTGATTGAGTAGCAGAAAGTCTTCCGGTTCGAGGGTGGCCGATATCTCATAGGCCTGTGGGAATCGCTGCTTCTTCAGCCCGCCCAACTCGTCCACCCCGCGGTCCGGCGGGAAGAACACGACACGGTTGATGGGCAGCGGAAAGGCAAAATCAAAAGTGAAATGGCACTCCCTGCAGTTGGAGCCCTCGAAGACATTGATGACCTTGATCACAGTGTCGGGGTTGTTGTCGACCAGCGCCGAAGGCCCCCCTGCTACCGTGCCTGATATCCCGCCCCAGAATCTCGGGTTGATGCCGAGTTCGAAGCCTTCCCTGAACACTTTCTTCAGCGACCAGGGCGTGCCGAAGATGTTGGTGAAGTCCTTCGCCTCGGTTCGGGGGCCCACCAGCAGGTTGGTATTTGCTGGCAATTGCCAGGGCTGCAGGGCGCCGGAGGACGTCGTGTCCTCCAACCCGACGACACGCTCTGCCAGATCCGACCACGCTGTCCCGCTTCGGCCGATCACAAGGGTCTGAACCTGCGCCTCGATCAGCGCGGGGGCAGTTGTGATTGCAATGAGGGCGAAGGCTGCGGGGAGCGAGGACCGTTCTCTTGCCATGGACCGTTGGTGAGGATAAAGGGGGCTTTCGATAATGTGTCATGATAGGGTTTTAGGCCTGTTGTGGCCAACTGCAAACCCTTACAATCCCTCATCTGCACCTTCATGAAACATCCGGGCTAAAGCAGCGACTTGCCTTCCCACTCGTCGGGCGCGGTAACGCCTAGCGCCGCTGCAATAGTAGGTGCCACATCCAGAATTGACGTGTCGGCGGGCAAAGACGATCCGCTTGCGGCACCCGGCCCACCCAGAATCATCGGAATCGCCATGTCTTCCGGCCCCTCGGTGCCGTGTGACCGGTCATGACCGCCATGGTCTGCAGTCACCACCAGGAACACGTCATCATTCAGCACTGCCAGCACCTGCCCAATGCACTTGTCCGCCAGTCCAATTGCCTCGATATACGGCCCGGACATCCAGCCGTGGTCGTGACCAACGACATCGGTGTTGCCTAGGTACACAAAGGCAAAGCCCTGGTGATTGCTTCCCAGCCATTCAATCGCTGCCGCAGCGACCTTTTCGTCACTGGCGGGGCTGTCGGGGCGATAATCATAAAACAGGCTGACATTCATGGAATCCGGCCGCCCGAGGTCCCGCAATTGGTCCCAGTTGCGGAATGATGCGGTCGTCTGGCCCGCCTTATGAACTGCCTCGAAGATGCCCGGCACCGGGCGCACCTGCGGCGTCCACGTGTTGGTAGTCACACCATGCCGTTCCGGGGGCACACTGTGGAACATCGACATATGGCAAGGCAAGGTCACCGAAGGCATGACCGTCGACGCACCAAATGTATGGGCACCTGCCGCGATCAAACGATCCATGTTCGGTGCTTCCGCCTGCCGCAGCCCATCGGGCCGCATGCCATCCACCGATATAAGAACGCATTGCTTTGATTCGCTCATCTTCACGCTCCTTCGAATTTCCAGCTGGCGATTCTGAAGACCGAGTTCAACGTTCGACATTCACCCATTTTACCCCAAGATGAGTCACGGCAAGGCCAGGACAACCCCAACACCTTGTGACACCGAACCCACTGGGCCGCAAGCGTACTGCCGCTCTAAGGACACGTGGGCCGCGCGACGGCGGTCCCATGGCACTAACCAGGCTGTTCTCACAGACGTTAGGAGACGCAGTGAAAATCGGGGTCGCCGACTGACACACCTTTCTTACCCTTGCAGCAAGGCACGGCAGCCCGTCAAGGTAGTATGAGTCGGAGATTTGGGAACTTTCGCACTTTGGACACGTCTCCACCTTGATACGGTAGAGCGGGGGGAGATATCAGCCAGACGCAGGTCGTAGTCCGGCTACCGGTCCGGGCGCAACGCGTGGAGCCGCCCCTCCACTGGCTCCCAGAAGCAGCACCTTCTTCCTCAACCCCCCACGCCCTCACTCCGCCGACTTCGGCGGTCCCCCCAGTGCTTGCCGAAGTTGTACTGGGGGCGATAGCCGATGGTCCTCTCCGCCGACGCGATCAGAAATCGAGGGTTGGGGATGTCGGCACAGATGTGGTAGAGCGCCCACCGGGCAGTGAATCGCAGGTCGTCGCCCCGATCGCGACTCAGCGCCAGGCGGAAGGCCTGGGCGGCGTCGCGCCGATCGAGCCACATGGTATCCGGCCGCTGACCCTCTACCTCCTCTTCGATCACCACTCTACCCAATCGCAGCGCCGTGGCGGTGACGGGGAAATCACGGGCAAACTCCCGGCAGACGAGCTCGCCTAGATAGCGGCTCATGCAGGGCATCTCCGGACCCGGCTGCGGCTTCCACAACTCGGAGATGTAGACCTTCTCGGGGTAGGAGGCGAAGATCTCGAGGGTGGAGCCGTATACGAAACGCCTGATCCCGGAATCCACGGCGGCCTGAAAGAGGAGGTGAGTACCCCGAGTCGCCCAGTCCAGCAGAAACTGCTGTTCCGCCATGGAGCCGGCTTCGGGAGCGGTCGGTGCCTCCGCCGTGTGGATCACAGCGTCCATCCCCCGGACGGCCTGCCACACCGCACCCGCATCGAGAAGGCTCCCCTGGACTCTTTCGACGTCTTCCTCGCCCGTCCCGAGGGCGGGGTCATCGTCGAAAAGGCGGAGCTGGTGATCGCCCTCCAACTCGGCGGCAACCGCCCTGCCCATCGGGCTGGCGGCGCTGGTGATGAGGATACGCATGGTGAGTCTCGTCGTGGGGGTTGGCTGGGCCTGTCAGCCATCGGCGCGCGTCCGGCTCGCGGTCTGGATAGGGCTAACCTATGGCGTCCGTCGGATAGGGTAACCGAGGGCGTCCGGCGATGTCAAGGGAAGGGGAGAGAGCGAAGAAAGGTGCCCGAGACCCGTGTTCCGAGCCCCGGACCTCCATGAGGACCGCCCACAAACGGCTCGCTACTGCACCAGAGGCCCCTCCGACGGTTCATCCAAGTCCGTCAGTTATCCCCATAAGGCAATATATTGATTATAAATGGGTTAAGAGAAGAAATCGGGGCCGATGGGGCCACCGTCACAGCAGATCGAGCAGCTCCAGCTCAAGATTGGCGAGTTTTCGTTGCCGGTTATCCACAATCCCTTGGCGTCGAGAAACTTACGCTCCGTGCGCCCGTTGGGCCGAAGTCGGGTAGGGTTCGGGCATAATGAATAGTAAACGGTTGTTTTTTTTTAAGATATATCCAATACGGGGCGAAGGCAGAGCTCATCGAGGGGGAGTTTTTTTAAGTTGATCTTGCTCTGCTCACACCGTATCATAAAGGTATTGGCCCACCGTTTTAGGCGCACCCATTGCCAGCTCTTGGCCAAGAGCGTGAGAAAGGAGTGTTTTTGCGCCTTTTGGCTGATTTTTCCCCACTAACCGCCGAATAGCAAGGAGAGTTATGCTCGAGACCCTCGGTGATCGTGAGAGCGCACTCCGCTCTTACTTCGACGACATAGCCCACTCCGAACCGCTTTCCCGGGAACGGGAAGTAGAACTATCCGCCCGCATCGAGAACGGGGACATGGAGGCCCGTGACGAGCTGGTCCAGGCGAACTTGAGATTCGTCATCGATGTAGCCAAGAACTATCAGAATCGCGGCCTCACTTTCGCAGACCTGATCAGTGCAGGCAACCTCGGCCTCATGACCGCGGCCGAGCGCTTCGATGGCACCAGGGGATACAAGTTCATATCGTACGCAGTGTGGTGGATTCGTCAGTCTATTCTTCAGACCATTGCCGAACACGTGCGCACCGTGCGCTTACCGCTCAACAAGCTGAGTCTCCTTAAGGACATATCCAAGGCCTCCCGACGGCTGGGACAGGGCCGCGAAGAGGAACCCGATGTCGAGGAGATCGCCCAGGAGCTGGATTTGCCGGCGGACGTGGTCACCGATGCCATCCTCAGTGCGCGCCCCGTGAGTTCTCTCGACGGCGCCTTCGAAGACGACGAAAAACGCTCTCTGCTGAATGTCCTTGCCGACACTACTCAAAAGTCGCCCGACTCAGGCGTCTTGCGCGAATCGGCCCGGGAACAGCTAGAGGGTGTCCTCGAGAGCCTCGACGACCGCGAACAGCGCATCATTCGACTTTACTTCGGTCTCGACGGCAAGGAGGCACTCACGCTGGAGCAGATCGGCAGCCTCATCGGCGTGACCCGCGAACGTGTTCGCCAGATCAAGGAGCGCGCACTGGGTCGCCTGAGGCATCCGTCGCGCTACGCCTTTCTCAGCGAGCTGGCCGAGGAAGTAACATAGCGGGGATTGATTCTCGCCGGGACTACAGTGAAACGAGCGGCGCTCGCAGGTGCGCCGCTCGTTTTGGTTCTGGTAGAGATTGACGATCTCGCAAGACTACGCTCGTCGATGCACGAGATCCCGTCCTCCTTTGTGCACGAGTCGCCGCAGGCACCGAGCACTTTGACCGTGTTGGCCAGAGAACTGCCCGCAACGGTCTTTTCCGGTGAATCAGTGGGTTGAGAGGGGCCGTTGAGCCGACGGCATACAGGAGGGCGAGGTGCACGCCTGAATCAACAGCTGAGTAAGAGGAGAGAAGACAGCTGACATGAATCCGAATTCTTCCCAAGACCTGTTAGACCTGAGTGGACAAGTGGCGCTGATCACGGGCGCCAGCCGTGGAATCGGACTGGCCACGGCCCAGGTATTCAGCAAGAGGGGGGCGAGGACGGCCCTGGTGGCGCGCAACGCCGGACCCCTGAACGAGCTGGCGGTATCTCTGGGCGACGATGGCGTCGGCGTCCTCGCCATCACCGCGGACGTGGCTGTCGAGGCGGATGTGCGGCGCGCGGTGGATCAGACCCTCGAGGCCTTCGGGCGCATCGACATCCTGGTCAACAACGCCGGACTGATCAGCTTCGGGCACGTCGACGACATCGATCCGCCCGAATGGGCCCGCGTCATCGGCGCCAACCTGACCGGCGCCTACCTGTGCAGTCGCGCCGTAGCGGCGGCGATGGTGGAGCGCAAGTACGGCCGCATCATCAACGTCTCCTCGGTCAGCGCCCAGACGGGAGGCGTATCGGGAGGCGTGCACTACGCCAGCTCCAAAGGGGGCATGATCTCCATGACCAAGACGCTGGCGCGCGACCTGGCTCCACACGGGATTACCGTAAACGCCATTGCTCCCGGTCAGATCGATACGGACCCGGACCTGCTGACGGAGGAGGCGCGGCAGCGGGTGACGGCGATGATTCCTCTTGGCAGGCTCGGCGAGGCGGAAGACATCGCCTATGCCGCTCTCTTCCTGGCATCGCCGCTGGCCTCGTATATCACGGGCGCCACCATCGATGTGAACGGCGGCATCCTCAAACGCTGAAGACATGCATACCATACGAAGTCGCGAGCAGGGGGGCCTGGTCTGGCAGGCGAGCAGCCCGGTCGCGATGGTGCACATCAGCGACATCGCCGCCCGCACCATGGGTATCGGCTATGGCGGCGACAGGCAGATCCCTCCGCTGGATCCCTACGCCCAACGCCTTCAGAAGGGTGTGGATGAGATCATCAGCAAAAACGCGGAGATCGCAGCCGAAATCGGCAGCATACGCGGTCGGAGGGAACCGAGGCAGGGAAGCCCCACTTTGATGCAGCTGTCACGTGGATCCGCGGTCGCGTGGATTCGACTGATCCTGTTCGGCGCGCTGGTCGCCTCGGAGGTCAGCGCTCAAATTCCGCCAGAGCACCCAGACGGCAGTGGTTTGTATGCCACCGCGGGCGTGGGTGTCGTCAACCTCGAGTCGGGCACCGGCGTCGGTGTGCCGCTGGGGCTGGCGGTACTGTCCACCCGGTTCCGGATTATCGGCTCGGTCACTGTCGTGGATCTGGATTTCCTCAACGACAGCGACCCCAACTCGAGATACCAGCGCAGGATCGACAGTTTCGGTCGCCAGGTCTGTGTCGACCTGGATCTGCGCCTAGTGGTGTCGGAGTTTCGCTGCTCTGGCGGTCTGGATCTGGTGAGCTCCTACCAGGCAGATCTGGGTATTATGCCCGCGGAATTCCTCCTCGTGGCCGGCAAGCCGGCGAGGCTGTACATAGGATTGGGGTATCGCGGTGCCAAACCGCGGACACCCTACGGTTTTATAGGCATGTTCTTTGACACCCCCTCCGGCAGGTCGGCGGGGGTCAAGCTGGCCATGGGCAGTCAGTACATCTCCCTGGGAGTCTTCTGGGGGATCGAAGTAACGCGGTTTTTCAGGAACTGATACCGACTGACAGATATCTAAGATATATATAACGAGATTTCGGGAGGAGAGAGGTCCGGTGGTGGCGGCGGAGAGGATTTGGACGGTGGCGAGGGTTCTGGCCTGTGTGTGCGCGGTGGTGATCGCGACGGCAGTGGGGACCGCCGCGGGCGTCGAGCTGTCCGCGGAGCGCCACCCCAGCCTGCTGTTCACGGATGAACAGATATCTGTTCTGAAGGAGCGCATCCTGCGAGAGCCGTACGCCACCTGGTGGCAGACGGTCTCGGCGCGGGCGGAGTCGGCGCCGACCTCCTTTTCGGAGGAGCGCTCCAAGGCGCGCTATGCCAAGAGCCTCGCCTTCGCCTACCTGATGACGGACGACGCGACGCTCGCCGAGCGAGCCGTCGACCTCCTTCTCGACATGAAGTTCCCGCCGCGAGGGGGCGATCTGGGCGAGCCCCACAACGAGGGGGAAGCGGTAGCCATCTACGCTGTCGCCTACGACATGCTCCACACCTTTCTCGAGGACCAACCCGAGTCGCTTGCCGAGATCCGCACCATTCTCGCCGAGGAGGCCGAGCGTCTCCGCAAGGGCGTCGTCATCTTTGAGCAGGACCTGGGTTTTCTCGGTACTCTCAAGATCCGACTGCACAAGACTCCTGACCCCCGGGACGTGTCCGTCACCCATCTCGACAACTGGCACATTCGGGCCTACGGCGGGCTCGGCCTGGCCGCCCTCGCTCTCGCTGACCACGCCGGGCTCGACGGCAAGACACCTCAGGACTGGCTCGACCGGGCTCACGACCTGGTGACGAGATCGATCGCCCATCAGGTGGACGAGACCGACGGGGGCTATGCAGAGGGGCCCTTTTACAGCCGCTACGCAGCCGATGTCTATCTCCCCTACATGTTTGCTCTCAAGGAGCTGACGGGAACCGACCTCTTCGTCGATCCGAAGGTGCAGGACATGCACGACTGGTCGGTCAACATCCGACTTCCCAACGGGCTGCGGCCGAACATCGAGGACGGGCATCTGTCCAACTTCTACGGCCATTACCTGGCCTCGGTGGACGCCGATGGCGGCGTCCACCGCTGGGACTGGGAGAACAACATCAGGGGCCTCTACGTGCGGCAGTTTTCGGAGATGGACGCCATCGCCTTCTACGACGACTCGGTAGCCGCTGTGGAGCCGACCCGCGGGCCGACGGTCTTCATGCCCGAAGCCGGTGACGCCGTCTTCCGCAGTGACTGGAGCTCCGCGGCCACCTACATGTTGCTGCGCGGTGAGCACGACAGGGCGCGCGAACAGGGCCTGGGACACGAGCACCCCGATGAGACGAGCTTCGTCATTTACGCCGGCGGCGAGATGCTGGCCCTGGATGCGGGCTACATCAACTTCACCAATCACAGCAAGGTGAATTCGGGACGCAACCACAACGTCATCCTCGTAGACGGGGTGGGGCCGCCGCTGGTGACGGTGGCGGGTGAGTCGGTGGACGGCGGCAACGACGCCTTTATCGAGGAGTTCTTCACCAGCGACTTCATGGACTATGCCGAGGTGAGAGCAGGGTACGGTGACGTCGGCTTTCGGCGGCGGGTGATGTTCGCGGGCAAGGCGTATTTCGTGGTCGGGGACGAGGTCCGAGCCGACGCCAGTCATCTGTATGAGTGGCGCCTTCACGGCAACGGCGGCGGCACTAGCGGCGGCAGCTACGAGCGGGCGGGGAACCTGGCGCGCTGGTCGCGTTCGGGCGCGGAGCTGTTGGCCTACCTGCCGGAGCGGGATGGCCGGACGTTTGCAGAGACGGATACCCTGCATTCCTTTGAGTTTCTGGAAGAGATCACCCACACCGCTCTGCAGGTACAGGAGAGAGCCACCGACACGGAATTTCTGTCGGTGCTGTTCCCCAGGAGTCTGGATCCGGTTGCCGAGGAGCCGCTCCTCTCCAATCCCGCCGCCTCGGGAGGGCAGGCGGTGCGGATTTCAATGGCTGCGGGGGATGACTTCGCCTGGATCGGCGCCGCCGCCAGCGACACCGTGCGGGTGGCGACCGACGCCGGCGAGATCGCCACCGACGGCCGCTTCGGTTTCGCGCGGATCAGCGACGGGGTGGTAACCGCATTCAACGTCCAGGACGGCAGTTTCTTGAGCCTCGCGGGGGTGCAGGTGTTTTCCGCCGCCGCGGCGATCGACGTGAGTCTGGCCTTTGCCGACAGCGGCCTGTCGGGGTTTCTCCGCGGCAGCCAGGACGGCTACCAGGTCGTCGTGCAGACAGCGGACTCGGTCGCAGCGGTCACCTACCAAGACGCCGCCGCGGCTTCGGTATACGGTGACGGCGCGGTGACGCTGCAGCTGTTCGGCGAGGGGCAGCTGGCGGCAGACACCATACCGATCGCGTTGATTCCCGCTAACGTCCCGCCGGCAGCTGCCGGCCAGTCCGTCTCCACCGATGAGGACACGCCGATTTCCCTGACCTTGACCGGGACCGACGCCGACGGCGACGAGTTGACCTTTGCGATTGCCGATCAGCCTTCCGGCGGCACGGTCTTTCTGAACGGCGGAATCGCCTTCTATTCGCCGACCGGTAACTTCAGCGGCGCGGACAGTTTCACTTTTACCGCCGGCGACGGGGTTTCTATTTCAGCGGTGGCGACCGTCTCCATAGCGGTGGCGCCGGTGAACGATCCGCCCACAGTGTCGGCTTTTTCCGATCAGAGCGTCGAGGCAAACTCGGGAGTCGTCTCCCTTTCCCTGATCACCGGATCCGGAGGCGGCAGCGATGAGGCGGCGCAGACGGTGGTCGTAACCGCCACTTCCTCGGATCCATCCGTGGTGCCGCACCCGACGGTTTCGGGTGGCACGGTAAGCTTCGCACCGGTAGCTGACGCCAGTGGCAGTGTCGTCATTACCGTGACCGCAGACGACGGTCAGGGTGCCAACAATTTAGCGGTAGAGACCTTTGAGATCACTGTATCGCCCCCGACGGTGACCCTGCCCACCGATTACGACGGCAACGGCCGGGTGGACCTGTTCGACTTTTTTCTGTTCGCCGACGCCTTCGGCGAGCCTGTTGACGAGGACAGCACGCGCTTCGATCTGGACGGCAACGGCCGGGTGGACCTGTTCGACTTCTTCATCTTTGCCGACTCCTTCGGTGCAACCGTTCACTTCCTCGACGGTACTGACGGGTAGTGACCGGCAGCGGGGGGCAGGCGCCGGCCGCGTCAATCCTGCCGATGCAGCTCTCCGGCGGTGACGTACTGCAGTATCTCCGCCACCTGTCGGGGCTCGGTGGCCACGGCCAGGGCGGCGGCGTCCACCTCCTTCAAGGCGTGTCCTATGTCGTCGTCGTGGAGGACGACGAGAGGCTTGCCCAGGGCGGCGGCGAACCCGGCGTCGAAGGCGGCGTTCCACTGGCGGTACTTACCTCCGAAGCGGACGACGACGACATCGGCCTGGCCGATGAGGGTGCGGGTGCGGATGGCGTTGAGCCGAGCGCCTTTCTGATCCGTCCAGAAGGAGCTCTGCTCGGGACCGAGGATGCGGACCCCGCACTCGTCGCTGGCCGAGTGATCGGTAACTGGACCTGAGAATTCCACGGCCAGGCCCTGGCTCGCCGCGGCCTCGATGATCTGCTGCCGCCAGTCGCTGTGGATCTCGCCTGACAGGTATACCTTCCACTGTGCCATCTCCGTCTCCTATTTGATTAGCTTCTCTGAGGCGCATATCTTTTTAGCCTCGCATTCCAACTATTTCCTACGCCCATATCGCGCCGTCAGGGTGCGCGCCCAGGAGAATGAGCCCATGAAATCCGCACTCGAGCTGGCCATGGAGAGGTCCGACTCCCTGATCGACAAGGACCAGGTAAAGCTCACTCCCGAGCAGGTCGCGGCCGTGGACGAGGTGAAGAGGGAATACGAGGCCAAATGGGCGGAGCAGGAGATCGTCCTGAAGGAGCGGATCGCCAAAGTCCAGGCTGAAACAGACCCGCAGGCCTTCGCCGAACACCAGCGCCAATTCCACGGCGAGATGACCCAAGTCCGGGACCGGATCTTCCAAGAGCGCGACCAGAAGATACAGGCCATACGGGAACAGGGACAGAGCTGAGCTGAGTTGGCTCGACCAATGGTCGCAGGTGGGCAGCAGAGAGCAAGCATACCAGGACATCATCCACCCAATCCTCCCATCCATCCAGCCACCCACCCACCCTCCTGCGGTACACACATCCGTCGCTCTCTCAGGCGATTCGTGAGAAACCACACACCGGGTTGCCGCCGCGACGGCGGGCTTGCCCACTCTCCTCATCGGCGTCGCCAACCGCCTCACCGGGTTTTTCCGCGGCGCCGAGCCTGATCCGTCGATGACGGCGTACGGCTCGCACGGACGTCCAGCCAGCGGCACGGTGAGCGGTGACAGGGATAGTGCGGAGGGCGGAAACTCGAGCGGGCGAGCGGGGTCGCTTTACTTCCCCCACAATCCAGCTAGCTGCGAACGTCGCTGTTTCGGAGTGGTTGCTCTGGGATTCAATGCCGTTGTTTCCGTCGGCATCGAAAGTGGCCATCTGTCCATTGCGGAAATGGAACTGTAGCGAGGTCCCTCTGCGGGAACTGTGGGTACTGCAGGCCCTGGCACTGCCGCTGGTTCTGTGTGGCTCACTGCTGTGTGGCTCACTGATGCCGGCCGATCTGTTCGCGCAGAATGCCACGATCCTCATCAATGAGTTCATGGCCGTGAACGAGAGCTGCTGTACCGACGACTTTGGCGAGGCAGATGACTGGGTGGAGCTCTACAACTACGGGGAGAAGTCGGTCGATGCCGGCGGTATGTACGTCACCGACGACCTGGATCGACCCACTACCTGGAGGATCCCCTCTACCGACCCGCGGCAAACGAGGATTGAGGCGGGCGGCTATCTGGTCCTCTGGTTCGACGGCCAACCCGAGCAGGGCTCTCTTCACGTCGATGTCAAGCTCGATGGCGAAGGAGAGGAGCTGGGTCTGTTCGCCGCCGACGGCGCCACCTCCGTCGACAGCCTCCGTTTCGGCGCGCAGCGCATCGATGTCTCGCACGGCAGGTGGCCGGACGGCGGGGGTGACTGGTTCTTCTTCCCCGAGCCGACGCCCGGAACCTCGAATGGCACCGCGAATGGGGCCGGAGGTCTGCTGGCATCCGTTTCGGCGCCTGAGTTCTCCACGCCAGGGGGGTTCTACGACGGCCCCGTGGCGCTGACTCTGAAAGTCGAGGCGGACGATGTGCGAATCTACTACACTCAGAATGGCGATATGCCCCTGCCGCTGGACAGCCTGCTCTTTCGCCAGGCCATACCGATCGACGCGACCCGGGTAATCAGGGCCCGGGCATACCGCGATGGGCACCTGCCAAGCTCCACCGTCACGCACACATTTTTTCTCGGACCCCAGAGGCCGGCCCTGCCGACTGTTTCGCTGGTGACCGCTCCGGCCAATCTGTGGGATGAGACGGAAGGGATCTATTCCGTGGGCCCGGCTGTTGGCCCCGATGACGAATGGCCGTACTATGCGGCCAATTTCTGGCGAGTACGGAGCAAGCCTGGGCACTTGGAGTATTTCGAGATGGACGGCGACCGGGGGTTTGCGGCGGACGTGGAGCTGGCGATTTCGGGGCGTCGCAACGGTCGGGCGTCGCTGAAAAAGTCGTTCTCACTAGATGTGCGCGGCCCTCAGGGAGAGGGGGAGATCGCCTACAGGTTGTTCGAGAGCGTCGGCTACAAGGATTTCAGCAAACTGACGCTACGCGCCGGCGAGGACTGGAGCCAGTTGCGTGAGGGCCTGTTCAGCGAAGTGCAACAAGAGATGGACTCGGAAGTTGACATGCAGGCCTCCCGGCTGGTCGTGTTGCTGCTCAATAGCCAATATTGGGGTGTGTACCAGCTGATGGAGCGCAAGGGTGGCGAGTTCTACCGCCATCGACACGGTGTCGAGTCGGTGGACGTCCTGAAGTGGGACGGCAACCTGGTCGAGGGTGATGGAGCTCACTACGACTCGATGCTGTCCTTCCTCAACGAGCGCGACATATCCCAGGAGGAACACTACGCCCAGGTGCAGACTCTGATGGACGTGGACAGCTTCGTCGACTTCTGGATACTGGCGCTCTATTCGGGCCGTCCCGACAACATCGGCAATATGCGCTACTGGCGGCCGGCGACCAACGCGGGACGCTGGCGGTGGCAGCTGTTCGACGTGGACCTCTGGAGCAGCGAGTACCATCGGACGCTCGACGAACTGTTGGTGGAGAAGCGAGCTGTCGGTTTCCACTTGCTAGGCCGGCTGGCCGCGAATGCCGATTTCAGGAGGACCTTCCTCAACCGCCTGGCCGATCATCTCAATGCCGCACTGGCTGGAGAGAATGTGGAGTCGATCCTGCGCCGACAGGCCGGTGATCTCGACGCGGCGATGGCGGCGGACCTCGAACGCTGGGGCCAGTGGTACGGGAAAGGGTACTGGCCGCTCAATCGCTGGTACCTCTGGTACACGGGGGAAAACCCGGGGCGCAGATTTGTCATGGAGGACTGGACAGAAGAGCGCGACCGGTTGATCGTCTTCGCTCACCGGCGACCCGACGTGCTCCGGCAACACGCAGTGGAAGCCTTCGACCTGCCGGGAACTGTCGCAGTGAAGGTCAGCGCCGACGGAAAGGGTGGCCGGGTGCGGGTGAACTCACTGGAACCCGATCTTCCTTGGGTCGGAACCTACTTCCGCGGCGTAGCGGTGGAGATCGAGGCCATGCCCGATCCCGGCTATGCCTTCGCGGGTTGGTCAGATGCGGATCTGCCCCCGTCAGCCAGAGTCGAGCTGTCGCTGACGGCCGATTACGCGGTAACGGCCCGCTTCCGGCCGCCAGGTGCCTCCGCTTTTCGGCTCGTGTTCAATGAAATCAACTACAACGCCGGCGACGACTTCGACTCGGGTGACTGGGTGGAGCTCTACAATTCCGGGGACGAGCCCATCGACATGTCGGGCTGGCACTTTCGGGACGAGGGGCACGACTTCGAGCTCGCCGAGGGCGTCGCGATTGCCGCCGGTGGCTTCGTCGTGCTGTGCGAGGATGAGGAGCGCATGAGGGCACACTTTCCGGATGGCCCCGGGTGCATCGGGAACTGGGATTTCGGGTTGAGCGGCGGTGGCGAGAAGATCGGTCTCTACGACGCCGACGGGCTCGAGGTGGATGCGGTGGAGTACGGCGTCGGGGCTCCATGGCCGCCGGAAGCCGACGGCGCCGGCCGCACCCTGGTCTTGAAAGGAGCGGAGCTCGACAACACCGCCGCGGAGAGCTGGCAGGCGTCGGAGGGGCGCGGAACCCCGGGGGTGAAGAATCGCTTCGGCGTCATCTCCACGCCTGTGGTCGAGCCGGAAGAAATGGCGTTGCCGCTCCGGCTGCAGCTATCCCAGAATTACCCCAATCCTTTCAACTCAGCGACGGCGGTCGAGTTTGCCCTGCCCGCAGCGGGGGATGTGCAGCTGACGGTATACAATCCCGAGGGCCAGGTTCTACGACGACTGGTCGACGGCTGGATGGGGTCCGGGACTCACCTCAGGCGGTGGAACGGACTGGACGAAGCCGGGCTGCGGGTCGGCAGCGGCGTCTATCTCTACCGCTTGCGGACCGATGCGGGAGAGCTGGTGGGGAAGATGCTGCTGTTGCGGTAGCGGACGCTATGCGTTACTACAAAATCATCTCCGTCGGCGCCGTCGGCCTCAGCGGTGCTCTCGCCCTGCTCGAGCCGCCCGCCCTCCCGTTAGCAGAACTCCCTCTAGCGGGCAGATTTCTGCTGATCCTCTCCTTTTTCGGGCTGTGGTCGATGGCCGCCTACCAACTCAAGGCGCCGTCCCCGTCCCCGTCCCCTGTGTGGTCTGGACGGAATCTCCGACTGCTCATCTACGCCGCCTTCTGTGCCATCGCCCTGACTTCTCTGGCCAGCGGCTTCGAGCTGTTCGCCGCCGACCGCTCCGCGCTCAGGCTGTTCTTCGCCAACGCGGCCCTGATTCTGGGACTGATCATCCTTCGGCGCCGAGCCGGTTCACCCGGCCGCCTCTTCAAGCTCGGCGACGTCCTCATGCTCAACCTTATCCTCGCTGTTGTCCTGCTGGAGGCCGGCCTGCTGATGGTCAGTCGCCTGGCCCCTTCCCGCCTGCTCTACGACCCCACCGATGCCCGCTCGATGATCAGCGTCTTCCGACTCCAACCCCACGCGGTGGGGTACGGCTTTTCCTATTCAAGTCTGGGTTACCACGACGAAGAGTTCTTCGCCGCCGCTGACGACGACCTCGTCATCGCCCTGCTGGCCGATTCCTTCGGTGTCGGCATCGTGCCCTATCGGTACAACTTCGCCACCGTCGCCGAGAGCGAGCTCAGGGCTCAACTTGCGCCGTCGTACGAGCGCATCGCCATCCACAATTTCGGCATTCCCTCCATCGGCATGCGCGAGTACTTTCACATTTTCAACGACGAGGCTCGCAACTACGATCCCAGCCAGGTCGTACTGTGCGTCTATGTCGGCAACGATATCGAAGGCCTGACCAGACTCTCCCGCCGTCATCGCTACCTGTTCCAGGACTGGCTCTTCGCCCGCTACATCAAACGCTTCCTCTCCATCTACGCCAACATGCGCGACGAAGGGAGGGGGGTGGGCGACATCTACGACTATCTGCGCATGAAGTCGATGGGCCATGCCGTAGCCGAGGAGGCGCCGTCGGAGGGAGAGGGGGAGGAGGAGCGGCTGGGCCCCGACTACATCCATGACTGGACGAAGGAGAAGCCCCACCTGAGCTACACCGCATTCATGCGCTGGGAGCGCTCGCGGCTCTACATTACCGACCGGACCAGTCGGGCGATGCGGCAGCGCTACGACGATTTCTTTGCCGCCCTGGACGCCTTTCACGAGATTCTCGGCAAGCGGCTGCTGGTACTGATCATACCCGATCAGTTCCAGCTGGAAGACGACCTCTGGCGGCAGCTGATGGCTGGGACGGACCGTCCGGAGGACTTCGAGCGCGACTACCCCCAGCAGCAGATCAGCGCCCGCTGCCGCAGCCACGGCATCAACTACATCGACCTCCTGCCCGAGCTGCGCGCGGCACAGATTCGGGGCCGCACCTACCACCTCCAGGACACCCACTGGAATGCCCGCGGCAACCGCGTTGCCGGCGAAGCTCTGGCCCGGTGGCTGGTCGAGCGCTACAGGCAGTGATCATGGATGGCTCAAGAACTCTGCTTCGATACTGGCTGACCGCCGCTGCCGTCAACGCTGGCGGCCTCCTCGCCGTCGTCGGTCTGTTCTTGTGGTATGAGCACAGTCTGGCGCCAGCTTCGCGCGTCGCTCTTGGTGGGGGCTTCCCGCTCGACGACGCCTGGATACATCTGCAGCTGGCGCGCAATCTCAGCCTGGGTCACGGCATGTATTTCAACCCCGGCGATCCGGTGTCGGCCTCTTCCGCCCCCCTGTGGACGATGGCTCTCTCGGTCCTGCACTTCCTGCCCGGAGAGGAAATCGTGTCAATGGTCAAGGCGCTGGGCGCGCTGCTGTTGTGGGGCAGCGGCATGGCCGCTTTCGGACTCGCGCTGGCGCTGCGTCTGCCCTTCGGCCTGGCGCTGTTGACCTCGCTGATCTCCACGGTAACTCCCCGCCTGGTCTGGGGAGGGATGTCGGGGATGGAGATCCCTCTGTACACCCTCCTTTCCACCGCCGGCATCTGGCTCCACGCGCGATCGGCTGGTGGGCGAGCCCGGCCAGGGACGACGATCCTCTTTGCGGCGGCGGCCCTGGCCCGACCCGAATGCCTCATGCTGTTTCCGCTGGCCCTGCTGGACCGCTGGCGACTGGAGCGGGGAACCCTGCGGGCGCTCCTGCAGCGGCACTGGCGCCATCTACTCCTCTACGCTCTGATCCTCGCCCCCTTTCTCATCTTCAATCTCGCCACCCTGGGACGTCCCCTGCCCAACACCTTCTACGCCAAGGTCGGCGGCTACGGGTTTGTCGGCGCTGCCTTGCGACTGGACCTCGTCCAGGTGGGAAAGACCCTGCTCTACTTTCCGCTGCAACAGGCAGAGGAGCTCATCCGCTTCAGCGCCGAGAACAGCGTCCTTCTCACCTGCCTGGTGCCATTGGGGATATGGCGACTGGTGGCGTCGAGTCGGGAGGAGGGAGAGGGGAGATCCATGCTCATTCCGATGGTGATCGTCGCCTTTCCCCTGCTGCGCGGCGTCGTCGCTCCTTTCCAGGGGGCGCTTTTCCAGCACGGGCGCTACGCCGCCAACCTCGTGCCGCTACTCACCGTGGTCGGCGTGTCTGGCCTGCAGCAACTCCTCCATCTGCTCCGGCTCCGCGCTGAATCGGGGACGGTTCGCCGGTTCGCCGGCTGGGCAATCCCCCTGGCCTGGCTCGTACTGCTGGCGAATCTCAGCGTCAGGGAAGTGGAGTACGCCCGGACCTACGCCGGAAATGTGCGGGAGATCGGCTCGTTGCACATCGAGATGGCTCACTGGCTGGTGGAGAACACGCCCCCAGGCGCCACCATCGCCACGCACGACATCGGCGCCCTCGGGTATTTCGCCCAGCGGCGGCTGCTGGACACGACCGGCATCATCACTCCAGAGGTCCTCACATACCTGCGTCCCGGCGTGCCGGCGGATTCGGGTGTGCTGGCCTATCTCCAGACCGCTCGCCCCGACTACCTGGTCATTCTCCCGGGCTGGTATCCCCAGCTGGCGGTAAGGAGCGACCTCTTCGAACCCGTGCACGAAGTCGCCATCGACGCGCAGAGTATCAGCGCCGGGGATCGGCTCGTCGCCTACCGCACGATTTGGGCCTTGGAGTAGTCCGTCCGCGCCGACGGAATCCCGGCAGCGGCATCCGGCCAGAGGCAAGGCCGAAGGGCAGTCCCTCTACTGCTGGCGTATGCCTCTCACTATTATCTTGTCCATCAAATACTTAAACGGAAATACCGCGGCGAGTCGTTTTTCTACGGAAAAACAGATTCTGAAGAAGACCCTTAGAAGTATTGGCGCTATCCTCTCCATGATTCTGCCCACATAGAAATAGCTGAAAAACCAAGGTGCACCAAGAGTCCCCCCCTTCCGTTCCTCCACCATCAGACCTGCCTGCTCAAACAAGTGACACAATTCTGGCATGGAACAATAGCTGTCATACGGATACGGCCACCTTGAAAACATGGACCTGTTTCCCAACAACAATTGAAAGGGAAGATCAATCACCTTGCCCAACCTGCTCATACGAATATTCTTGTAGACGCAGTGCAGAGTCCAGGAGTTAAGACAGAGAACAACAACACTTCCTCCAGCCTGACAAACTCTGGACAGTTCATTCAGTGCCTTTGCCTGATTTGCTACATGTTGAAGAACGCGCACGGAAATGATCTGATCAAACTTCTGATCTTCAAAAGGCAAATGTTCCAACTCACCGACCACGAAGTAACCTCTTCCCAGGTCGCGCTTGGCCGCCTTGAGCATTTCCAAAGAAAGATCAACACCTACGAACCTCTGACCTGGCGCGGTATGGGCCAGAAATCTTCCAGTTCCACATCCCGCATCCAACAAGAACGAACTCCTATCCAAAGCAATTGAATTTACCACAGGGTACTGTTCAGAATAATCTGAGTATTGTCCAACCAGACTTTCCGTCAAGCTATCTCGATACTCAGAAGCTGTCTCTCTGCTAACGTTTTTGGTCCAAACCATCAGGCATCTCCTGCTTCAAGCATCTCCTGCTTCAAGCATCTCCTGCTTCAAGACAAGAGCGTCAACCAAGAATTTGGTCGCCCAATTGAGGTAGGCATAGGGCACGTATTGACCCCATATCGGATATGACCCAGCAACGGCTCCCTTGATGCCAGGATGTATGTCTGTGATGGATTGCGTGGCCAGTGTCTGTTGGATGAGGCGTAGAGCAGTATCCGAGAACCGCGGGTCTCGATTCAGCTGGTAGAGCTTCAGAAATACGATGGCAAGTTGAGCATTTCCCGTAAGGCAGGAATAGCAATCTTCAGACCCCCAGCCTCTGCTGAAAGTTGCGGGAAGGTATTCTTCGCTGGGAGCATTTGCTCGCTGGCGACGCGATTCGTATTGAGCAATCAAGCTCACTCCCGCCTTGTTGACAATACAGACGATTTCCTGGGCAATGGCGGGATCTAGAAGAGACGACGTTTCCAATAATCCTCGCAAGGTATACGCAATAGTGTGGGTAGAGGGCGGGTCTTCGAGGTTGAACCCCATCTGTCCTATCCATCCATTTTCTGTGGCCTGGTCAATGGTCCACGAGATCTGGCGTTGGGCCGCGGTTTTGTATTTTTCATCGCCCGTACAGGCAAATAACTGTATCAGTGCCCAGGCTACCCTTGTATGGTAGGCATGAGGCCTACTCATGTATGTATGTCTGCTCCACTTGCCGTCGCCATCTTGAATACTCAAGAGCCACTCGGCCGCTCTGCTGGCGGCTTCCATGAAGCGACTCATCCGGGTTGCCTGATACAGTGCAGTCCAACCCATTATGACCTGACCGGTGTTGAAGACAATGGGATATTCCCTAAGGCCCATTCCTCCCCGGACAGCACCTGATGACAACTGAATATCAATTTCCCAATCACCCATTTTCAGGGCTCTCTCTAAATAGGCCTCCTCATTGTACAGCGAAGCGCAGCGCAAGAAAGTTGGAATGATGTATCCTGTGGTTTCAGGATAGGGTGGCATCCAGCCTCTTTTGAAAAAGTATCCACCAGAGACCCCCCCCCACCTCGTAACGTCTTGGGCCCTACAGAGCCAACCCATGGCGGCCTGTAGATGTTGCCGATCAGAGTGAACCTGGCTGACTCGGCCGAACAGATCCCGCAAAATGATCTTATAATGGGCGGGCTTGCAGAATAGGTTCGCTTGTTCAAATGCTCTTAGCCCTATTCTCTTGATCACATCGGTGCTCCAGACATCGGTGCTCCAGCGCTTCTGCGGGATATTTTTTTCGGCTGTGCTGATGGGCGCCCTAAGTACGCCATTCGCCGCCACCGACTCGCAAGCCGGCTCCGGAGCCACGAGACGTGGTCGAGAAGAGTAGCCCGATGTCGCAAGGAAACCGCTACACTCATCTGAGCACAATGAGAGGGCCGCGCGCTTCGGCGCCGTCGCCTTCGGTGCCGACCGCTCTGAGTCGGTAGAAATAGGTGCTGTTGGCCAGCCTCTGCCCACCAGCGTCGCGGCCGTCCCATTCGATCCGCCGGAATCCGGCCGCTTGCGCCATCGGTCCCAATGTGCGAACGAGCCTGCCTCCCATGCTGAAGATCTCCACCGACACTTCGGCGTCGTGGGAGAGCGCGTAGGTGAAATCAGAGCGCTCCTTCAGGGGGTGGGGGTACAGCAGCACGTGGCCGAGAGCGAGGGCATCCGCCATCGCAAAGACGATCTCCCGCGAGCCGACCTCGTCGGATCCACTGAAGAGGCGAACGCTCAACAGATGCCGCCCGTTCTGGGCCAGAGGTCGGAACACGACCCGGAGGCGATCGTCGGGCCCGCCCTCGAGGGTGTCCGGTTCCACTGTCAGGGGTTCTCCGTCAACCGCCAGGAGCAGGCGTCCGGCCTCGACCCGGGGCGCGGATATGACGATTCCCTGATCCCGACGCAGGGGATCGCCGCTGGCGAAGGTGTGATGCGACGGCCACAGGTTGAAGGTCAGGAAGGCTCTGCCCTCGAACAGAAGCGGGATCTCGAGGCGATCACCCGCCGGCCCCCCGGGAGTGACAAGGCGGGCGAAGAGACCTATACCAACGGGAGGGAGGAAGAGGCTGTCCACCGTGATCACGCGGGACTCCCCTCGGTCCAGCGCGCCCAGCGGTCGCCTCGATACCACGATGTCGTCGGACCGCTCGACGACCAGCTCGGCCGCCGTCACCGGGAAGGGGGAGAGATTCCTCACCGCGGCTCGCACCTGCAGGCCCGATGAGTCCATGCGGGCATCGGCGTCCGAAACTTCCAACAGCGCCTGAGGCTGGAAGCGCAGCTCCCAGGCGTCAAGGCGGGCCGTGCCGGTGGTGTCGGCCAGACGCGCGCGCAGCCGGATTGTGGGGTGAACGGCGGCGTCGATGGCGGACAGGTCGACTGGGGGGAGACCGGGGGCCAGGTCGTGGAAGCCGATGAGGGCCTGCCAGCGGCCGTCCTCCCCCTCGATCGCCAATTCGGTCTGCAGCAGACCCGGCTCATCACCGTCGATCGACAGAGACTGCCAGGCCCGCGCCGGGCCCACCGGATCGGAAACGACGCTTCCCGATTCGATTCGTCCCAGACCGGTATAGCGGAATATGGCCGACCCCTTCAGGTCACCCAGCCACACCTTGTTGTTGATCCAGTCGTATTGGCCGCTGATGATGCGGGTCGTATCCTGGTCGCTCGTCCACTCGTCGAGGAAGCGGCCGTCCTCGGCGTCCACCATGCGGATGCGCCGGCGTCCGCTGAACTCGATGAAGTAGAGGCGCTCCCCGTCGGCGACGATGCCGTCCGTCCACTCGAAAGTGAAACCGGTTTCGGTAGGAGGGGAGACGAACTCGCGAACCAGTCGCCAGCCGTCGGCAGGGTCGAAAACGCGCACGCCCCAGCCGGTGCGCGAGCCGATGGGAGAGCTCATCGAGACGTTGTAGATGTAGCGGCCGTCGGAAGTGATGAGGGAGTGGCCGAGGGAATCGACGCGACCCAGCTTCCACTCCAACAGGCCGTCGGGTACGGCCACGGTGTCGAGCTTTCCGGTCTCCGGCGAGATGCGCTCGAGTTCGAAGCCGTGGCCGGACTCGCTGTAGATGAAGCCGTCGCTGTGATAGGTGGCGGAGATGCCGGCGGTGGTGGAATCGGCGAGCAGGCCGTAGTTGTGGTCCTCGACCGTGCCGTTGAAGCCGGTGCCGATGCGGGTGAAGAAGTCGGTGCCGGGATACACCGTGGTGTCGTCGTTGAACCAGCGCTTGGCGTACAGGTAGGTGCCGTCCGTAGCAAGGACGCCGGCTCCGCCGAGGCCCCGCACGGTAAAGCCCGACTCCCGCGTCCGCGAGGAGGGGCGGAAGGGTGAGGAGTAGGTCGATACCCGCAGACCTCCGTCACCGGCGAGCTCCAGGTCCTCCGTGTCGCCGCTCAGCAGCTGAAGGCCCGCCTGCCGCCAGATCCGGGTGTCGTCGGGGGCCGGGTCGGCGAGCCCGGACAGCGCCCGAAAGGTCAGCGTCTCCGTCCACGGCCCGGGGTTGCCGCCGTCGAGGAGCCGCGATCGCCAGAACAGGAGTGTCCCTGACAGCAGTGTCGCCGACTGGGAGGTCGGGTCGGCCGTGCTCAAAACCGGCAGGGCGGCAGGCTGGAAGAGGCAGCTGCCGCCCTCGGCTCTCACCAGCGCCGCAAGGAGAGTCTCTCCCTCCCGGTCGAATTCGGGTGTCGTGGAGAGGGCGAATTCACAGTCGAAGCTCCCCCCCCCTTCCGGATCCAGGGTAAAGGGCACGAGGGCCTCGAGAGTCACCTGTTCGGCGGGAACGACGGCGCCGTCGGCAGGGAAGACAGGCACGGGAAGGAGCGGCTCCAGGATCTGGAGACCGAGTTGCGCCTCGTTGTTGAGCTCGTCCGCCTCGGGAATCCGGTCGTCGGGGTCCAGTAACAGCTCGAGAGTATACGCCCCGGCGCGATCGCCGACGGGCCAGTCGAAGGAGAAGGTGCGGGTGCCCGCGAAAGCTCCCAGCAGGCCGGCAAACAACGTATCCGGCGCGGCGGAACCGAGGTCGCTTTTGCCGAGGATGACGAGGGCGAGGCTGTCGGCGGTGCGCCGGCTGTTGTTGCGCACGCTCACCTCGACGCGGACCTCGGTGTGGCTGAGAACCTGGGGAGAGATCACCTCCAGCCGCACCGGCTGGTAATCGGCTGCTGTTGGCAGGGCGAGCTTCTGGGCCGGATCTCCGAAGAGCTGCATGGTCTTGGCCGCCACGACATAGGAGGGATGTGCCGCCAGGACCCGGGCTTTGGCCGTATTGAGGACCGGCCCGAAGGCGAGCCGACCCTCGTCAAAGAACTGCTCGTAGATGATTTCGGCCAGCAGGTTGTTCTGCGCGACACGGCTGAGGGCGCTGGCCGAGATGTAGGCGATGGCGCCGCCGTCGGCCATGCTGGTGAAGACCTGCCCCAGGCACGCTGCGGTGGGGTCGACGAACATGCCGTTGAGGCAGGAGAGCCCCAGGACCAGCGGAAGCCGGCGGCCGTTGTCCACCTGTCCCAGGTAACCCCAGTCCGGGAACTGCAGGGCGAAGATGAACTGCATGTTGCCGGCGCTGCCGTGGCCGGCGAAGTTGACCAGCAGGGCGCCGTCGTTGAGGGCGTCGACGAACTTCCTGCCGGTCTCGTTGGGAATAGGGCTGTTGTCGGGATTGGCGATCTTCACCGAGGCCAGGCCGTAAGGCTCGGTAAAGCGCTCAGCCAGGGCGTCGTGGGGCTTGGTGAAGTTCCCGGCCTCCTGCCAGTTGGCCAGGTAGATGGCCCGACTGCGCCAATCCCCCGGTTCCGGGTCCAGGTCGTAGCGGATGATCTTTTCCACCGCTCCCTGGGCCTCGTTACTGGAGGTGACGGCGAGGCGGCCGATGGCCAGGTCGGCGAGGAGGTCGTCTCCGTCGACCAGGGCGTAGAGGTAGTCGCTGGGAGAGTTCCCCCGGCCTCGCGCGTGGTAGTAGAGGGTGGGCACGAAACTGGGCGGAGGACCGCGCAGGATCATGCGGTAGTCGAAGGTCTCGTCCCCCAGAAGCAGGACGTAAGCGGGCCGTCCCTGCCAGTTGTGGTAGGCGTGGGCGATGAAGTCCTGTACGGCCCGATTGGTGAAGCGGCCGAAGGAGAACTCGTCGTAAATGTCGTCGGTCTCCGCCAGCTTGACGGTCAAGCCGGAGACGGCGGCGCGGTGGTCGGCCAGCGTTTGGGCTGCGGCGCGGAAGCGCGGGTGGTGGATGATGATGTAGTCGGCCGCATTCGCTGAACTGCGAAGATCCGAGGACGCATCCACGAGTCCGAGAGGTTGGCGGAAGTTGACGCTGTCGGCGATCGCGTAGGCGGAGGGGGTGTCGGACCGGTCCTCGAAGGTGACCCACCACTCGTTGCCGACGCTGGACACCTCCATGTCCACGAAGCGGATGGCATTGGCCATATCGAAGAGCTCCACCCGAGGGTGCGAGAGGCCGGTGACGGTGATCTGTCGTCCGTCCGTGGCCGCCTCGTCGAAAGCGAGGTACCCGGACCCGGCGACGTAGCGCCGGTGGTAGTCGATTTCAAACCAGTTGAAGAACACCAGGTCGAACTTGGTACTGTCGGCCAAAGTCTGGACGAGGATGCGGTTTCTGACCGGGTCCAGAAAGGAGGAGGGGATTTCCCTCTCCACCACCAGCTCTCCCTGTCCTTCCCACCGGCTCTCGTCGATCTCATTGCGGTTGAGCTCGAGAAAGGTGTGGTGCTGGAGACTGGATGAGCCGTTCAGGGCGACGCGGACGCGGGTGGTGTAATTACCGCGCAGGCTTGCGGCGGGCAGGTCGCCGAAGAAAGTCTGGGAGCCGCGGCGGACGGCCGAAAGAGAAGTCACCGGCTGTCTCAACATCCAGAACCAGTGGTCGCGATCGTTGTCGGGGGCGTCCTGCAGCGATTGGTACCAGAGGTCCTGCTCGAAGTGCGCGGTGGCGGCGAACCAGCCCGAAATCGGATAGTCGTTGACCGGTGGCGCCGAGCGGGTGGCGAAACGGCGGCCCGGCTCGCTGCCCCAGGTCAGCCAATAGGTGTTCCGGCGGCCGTACAGACTGTCGAAGTCCTTCTCCCGTCCGTCGATCTCGTCCCTGCGAAAGCGGCCGTGGAAGAGCAGGTAGTCGCTTGGATCGAAGCGGCCGTCCTCCTCCTCCCCCGACACGAAGAGGGGCAG
>PBRM01000137.1 GCA_002725915.1 Gemmatimonadota bacterium | reverse complement strand
CCCCTGCTGTTGATCCCGACGTGGAGGTAGCTGCGGTGATCGAAGTCGGAATCGATGAAGATCTCGAGGATGTCGTCGTGCCAGAGGGCGTCGTCCCGGGCAGAAATCCGCGCCACAATACTGTCGGGCGCGGAGTCGTAGCCCAGGAATCCGAAGTACAGATCCTCTTCCCCGTAAGCGACGCAGATTCGCGTGCCCACGTCCGACGGCACCGCGGCGAAGTGTTGGCTGCTGTACTGGAAAAAGGTATCGGCACAAGCGGCCTGCTGCCACAGCGGCTCCTCCAGGCGACCGTCGATCACCGGCACCTCAGACAGCCGCGGCGCATCCAGCACCATGCCGTGCTGGCGCAGGAGCTGCAGCCCCTTCTCCTGACTGAGTTTGTCGAAGTAGAAACGCGCCATACGGTAGTTGGCTCGCTTGGAGCTGGGACTGTAGGCGAGCGCCAGCGCAAACAGTGACTCCGCCTCTGCCAACTGCCCCCGAATTGACAGCCTGCGAGCTTCCTGAATCCAGGCGTCGACGAAACTCTCCACCCGGATCGTCGCCTCGCGTTTGGCGCTCCTGTTTGCGTCCGTGGCCAGGCGACGGGAATGCTCCTGTAGCCTCTCCACCTGCTCCGGACTGAGTTGGTCCGCCATCTGACCCAGGGCCCAGATCGACTGGTAGCGAACCTCGCCGGCGGCATCGTCGAGCGCTCCAAACAGCGCCTCGATGCCGCCGGTGCGCCGAAAGAGGCCGAGCTTGTGGGCGATACGTGCCTTTACCCTTGGATCTGGATCTGTCCCGAGGTGGGCCAGCAGCGCGGACTCGATGCGAGGGTCGTCGACACGTGACTGCAGACCGACCAGAACCTCGGCCAGTTGCGGCCGGCCGGCGGCAAAATGGGGATTCTCCAGGGCCTCCAGCAGAGGAGCCACAGCCTGGTCCTTGGCCAGCAGAAGTTCCTGCCTTCCCGTCTCGCGCTCCTCTTCCGAGGCCGCTCCCAACTTCCGCACACTGTCATCTATGGATGGACCGCAAGCGCAGGTGCACAACAGCGCAAACGCCATCCCCGCTCTGCTGCTCACATCCCCTCCCCTTCTTCTGCCTCAGCCGCTCCTGGTGTTCTCAACCACTGCCGCTGAAGAATTCGTCGTACAGTGACCGCACCGCCGCGGTGACATCCCCCTCCTTGATCCCGAACATCATGCTCACTTCGCTGGATCCCTGATTTATCATCTCCAGATTCACCCCACTGCGCGCAAAGGCCCCCGTCGCCCGCGCCGCCAGCCCCACGGTGTGACGCATACCCTCGCCTACCACCATGACCAGCGCCAGGCCGCGCTCTACCGATACCTCGTCCGCCGCCAGCTCCGTGCGGATGCGCCGCAAAACGCGCTCCTCGGTGGCGTGATTGAAAAACTCCTCGCGCACGATCACGGAGAGGTTGTCGATTCCGGAAGGGGTGTGCTCAAAGGGAATGGCCTCGTCTTCGTAGATGGCCAGCAGACGCCGACCAAAGCCTATTTCCCGATTCATCAGGTACTTGCTGACGTAGACGCTGCAAAATCCGCTGGTGGCGGCGATTCCGACCACGGGCTCTCCCACCGCCTCTCGATCGGCGACGATGAGAGTCCCGGCCGCGGCCGGGTTGCCGGTGTTCTTTACCGCCACCGGAATGCCGGCGTGGAAGAGCGGTTCGAGCGCTTCGTCGTGAAAGACCGAGAACCCGGCGTAGGAAAGCTCGCGCATCTCCCTGTAGGTGATCTCGGCCACGGCGCGGGGATTTTCGACAAGGGCCGGATTGGCGGCGAAAACGCAGTCCACGTCGGTGAAATTTTCGTACAGCTCCGCGCCCACGGCCGCGGCCAGGATGGCGCCGGTGATGTCCGATCCCCCCCGGGGAAAAGTGACCAGTCTGCCCGACTCGGTGTATCCGAAGAAGCCGGGGAATACAGTAACTCCGGGGCGTTTCCGCAACGTTCTCAGCCGCCCGTAAGAGGCCTGCAGGACGCGGGCGTTGCCGGCCTCCTCGCTCAAAATCAACCCCCCCTCCAGCGGATCGACACAGTGCGCCACCAGCCCGCTGGCGCGCAGGTACTCGGTAACCAGGCGGGCGCAGTTGGCCTCCCCGGCCGCCTTTAGGGTGTCCACGAAGAGGCCGTCGTCGGCCGTATCCGCATCCAGACGGATCCGCAGATCCACGGCAATGGGGTCGAGGCTCTCTCTGGCAAGACCCAGATCCGCGCCGATAGCGGCAAAGCGCTCGATGGCGCGCTCTATTTCAGCCCTGCCGCTGGCACCGCTTAGACGGGCTCTTGCGGCGGCGATGAGGAGGTCGGTCACCTTGATGTCGCCGGGGGCTCGCCGACCGGGCGCAGACACCACGACGAGGCGTCGCTGGGCATCCCGCCCGATGATGTCGGCGACTTTTCGCACCTGGGTGGCCGTGGCCAGCGAGCTGCCGCCGAATTTGGCGACTTTCACAGCGGGCCTCCTTTCCACCACAGCTGGAGAAGCGCAGCGGCGTATCCCCTCACTGCTCCAGCATCTCCGGGAAGTGCTCCCGGTACCAGCGCTGCAGGGCCTCCACGTCGCCCAAGGTGGCCGCGGGGTACGGCCCCCTGCTCTTGAGCCCGGTCTTCAGAAAACCGCTGGCGCGGCCCCCCATGCGGTCGTAGGCAGTGTCGGTGAACCCCTTCGGCCCGAAATAGGCGGACAGGTAGTCGCTGAGGCTCTTCAGCTTGGGAGCGGCCTCGCGCAATTCCTCCCACCTGGCCTCCTTCAGCTTCACCCACAGGCCCAGGGCGTAGCGAGGATTCCAGTAGACCAGCGCGCTGCAGCGGCCGATGGCCCCGCGCGGGCCCAGGTCTGGCCAACGATCTTCGGAAACGAAAACGTTGACGAGCTCGGACAAGGCCTGGCAGCCGTCCGGCTCCGTGCCGATGGTGCCGGCGTTCGCCTTTACCATCAGGTAGTTGGGCAGGGCTTCCCGAATGGCCTGATGCTGCGCCAAGGTCAGCGCCTTCTTGGCTCGAGTGGTCTCGTTGATGGACAGTGGTAGATGTCCGGCCGCCCGCGCCACCTCGCGAAAGAAGGGCACCACCTGCTCGTCCCCCACCCCCATCCAGTACGGCAACGCCACCTGAATGGCATCAGCCCCGATCTCGGCCGCCCACTCCGCCCTCAGGCACGCCCCTCTCGAATAGGTCGACGAACACCCCACCATAGCCGGCGTGCCATGGCCGTGACATTCCTCTACCAGAGCGGTTGAAATGACTTTGAACTCCTCCAGCTCCATGGCGTAGAACTCACCGCTGGTGCCGCCGCTGTAAACCCCTGGAATGCCGGCCTCGCAACAGTGCGAGACGTCCCTGCGGAAAGTCTCCTCGTCGAAGACATCTGCATCCGTCCAGGGAACCGGCAGGCCGGCCCAGGGCCCCTGAAATGTCTCTCGATCCAACATCGATCTATCTGCTCCCTTGCATGTCGTCTGCGGCCGCCTCTCCCCCTTCCAGGGCCGACGAGCGTAAACACTTGTAAACATAAGCATTATTAGAATATTGGGAACTTTGACACGAAGGCGATCGGCGACGCTGTGACCGCAGACCGATCCGGGTGCCGCGGCTCACCTTGAAGGCCTGGCGGGATGGGTCTGTACTTGAGGATCTCGTAAGCGTGAACGGTCAGGCTTGCCGAATGGGCTACGGCCTGCCGCAGACGAGACCGTTCTTGCCGTGACCACGGGCGCCCCGGCGTCCCTCACCCACTTCCACCGCGCGCTGGCACCGCCAGGGGGCGGGGGTAGTCATCCCTTCGCCGAGCACCGCTTCCTGGGGGTGTTCGATCTCGAGCGGACCTCTTTCGACATCTTCCGGCGACGCCATCTCCGGCGTCTTCTTTCGGGAGCACCGGGATCACGTCCACTCCCTCATTCCAACCCCCGGACCCCCTCACCCGCGGCAAAAGCTTTCCCCGAAGATGGAGCATGCTCCGGACGGGCTTCGGCGGGCCGTGGGGTAGGCTGCGGCTCGGCTCAGATGGCGCGATGCCGTGAGATGGGGCGCGCTTTCACCGAGATCGTCGCGCGGGAGCATCTCAACGAGGGAATGGACCCACGCTGGGAGGAGTTTAGCCGCCTACGGGTAGAACGCCCAATCGGTATCGGGGAGCGTGCTGTTGGTAGAGCCTGTTGGAGCATGCTGCCACCTGGAGGGAGGAAAAACCCCATGCGGAGGGCCGACGGCGACCACTCTATACCCACATGGCGGCCTCGACCTGGAAGATGAGCCTGATGAGACCGGACGTGTCGCCGGCGATCGGCCCGCGCAATCTCGTAGTAGTGAGCCCTGCCCACCTCGTAGTGCACGCCGGCCTCCCGCAGCTCCTCCTCGGAAGGACCGATGCGAGAGATTTCGGGAATGGTGTAGAGCCACAGGGAAAGATGTCGGGGAACGGGTGACTTTTCGGCAAGAAGGTGGTGCGGACAGCGAGTCGGCCCTGTTCCATAGAGCCTGATCTGCCTTGGATCCCCCGCTACTGCCGCGCCTCGTCTGCATTCACCCGCCGCTGTCCGCTGCGGCGCTCCGGCGCCGGCTCAATCACCGGCTCCGCCTCTCCCGCCTCCCGCATGCGGCGCCTCAGCCTGGCGGCAAGAATGTCGGCTGCCGGGCGGTGGGACTGCAGCCCGACGAGATTGTTGAGTTCGTATGGATCCGCCTGTAAATCGTAGAGATACTGCTCGGTGTACACCTCGGAGCCGCCGGCCTTCGCCGGATCGGCCTGTGCCGCGTCGACGCCGTATTTCCAGCGGTGGGTGCGCACGGCGCGGCCCACCTGCGACTCGCTGATCTGCACGAAGACCTCCTCCGGCCAGCCCTCTCGCCCCCCCTTCAGGAGCGGCAGTATCGAACGACCCTGCATTTGTTCGGGGATCTCGAGCCCGGCGGCATCCAACAGGGTGGGAGGTAGATCGACGAGACTCACGAGCTCGTCCACCTGCCCCCCGCCGCGGAACCCAGGCCCGGCCAGCACCGTGGGCACGCGGATGGAGCTCTCGTGACAGGAGCGTTTGTACTCGCTGTTCCGGGTTTTGAAGTGATTGCCGTGGTCAGACGTGAAGAGCACAACCGTGTCGTCGGCCAGCCCCAGGCTGGCCAATGCGTCCAGAACGCGGCCCAGCGCCTCGTCCAGGCGCTTCACCTGACCGTAGTACCCGCCCAGGTGCTGGTGGGTGGATCCGCCCAGCGCCGCCAGGTCGGGGGGAATCCACCCGCCGGTGAACATCTCCCGGTACCCGTCAGGCGGCGGGAAGTCGTCCAGGTGGTTCTGGTGATGCGGCTCGAGGTAGGAGAGGAACAGGAAAAAGGGTTCCTCTCTGTTCGCGTCCATGTATCGAATCCCGGCGTCGGTGAGGGCGTCCACCCGGTAACCGGGCAGCCTCACCTCGTTGTCGTCGCCGTCGTAGACGACGGTGTCGTAGGCGTCGGAGGTGAACTCCAGGACATTGGACGCCAGCCAGTACTCGTATCCGAACCGGTGCGTCGCCGGCACCGGCCCGCGCGACTCCCGGTTGTAGAGGTGCCACTTGCCGATGTAGCCGGTGCGGTAACCGGCCGCGGCGAACGAGTGCGCCAGGGTATGGCTGCCCTCCGGCAGGGGGATGGCATTGCGCCAGCAGCCGGTGGCAGTGGCGTAGAGCCCGGTCTGCAGGCAGGACCGCGCCGGACCACACACGGGCTGACAGGTAAAGGAGTTGGCCAGGTGCGTGTCGGCTCGGCCCAGTCGGTCCAGATTGGGCGTTAACCCCATGGGGTTGCCGTGGATACCGGTCGTGTCCCAGCGCTGCTGGTCGGTGAAGAAGACCACGACGTTGGGTGAGACGCGCTCAGGCATCGACCGACCGCTCCCCCTTCGTCTCTACGGTGACGGTGCGGGCGGCGCGCGGCCGAGCGAAGATCACGCGCTCCAGGCGCTGCCGTCGCCGTCTCCGGGAGGCGTCACCCGCGACCACGACCTCGGCTATTTCCAGTTCTCCTTCGGCCACCTCCACGCGGATCTGGGTGCTCGATCGCCGCCGCTGATAGTGGACGGTCCCCCACGCCCCGTCGGTGGCGAAAAAGAACCGCCCTTCGGCCGCTCCCCCGGCCCGAGGCGAGACCTCCAGACGTCGTCTGCCGGCGTCGTAGCGCACCCCGCTCAGCGCCAGCAGAAGGCTGTAGGAGGCCATCGCCCGTGCGTAGTAGTTGCCACACTCGTACTCGTTCCAGGGGTTGCGCCGGCGCCCGTCGTAGCGCAGACGCACGGCGCGGACAATGCTCAAGCCCTCCGCCAGAAGACCTGCGTAGATCATGTGGCTCGCCACCTGATACTCGATCCCCGTCCACACCTCGTCCGAATAGACGAAGGGCAGAGACGGTTTGCCCCCGCCTGGCCAGGAGCACAGCAGTAGCCCGGGCTCGTCGTTGAGGGCGTATCCCGGACGCTGGGGGTTGGCGTGTCCCTGTAGGCTTGGCCGGAAGTTGTACTTGAAGATAGACGCCAGGTGCCGGCGAACGCGGGTCCGCGTCATCGCCGCGGGCAGCCCCAGCATGGTGGCGTACCACTCGCCGATGACGCCGTCGGAGATGCAGCCGCTGCCGTACTGGTACTTGGGTCCCTCGCGCCGAAACAGCTTCATGGCCTCGTCCGAGTAGCCGTGTAGCCAGCGGTTGAGACGGCGGGACGCTTTCAGGTCCTTCACCTGGACCTTCTGCTGGTAGTACTGGCCGTTCCACAGCCGCTGATCGCAATACGTCTTTCCGTCATCGGCCAGCTTGCGATAACGCTCGACGTCGTGTTCTCGGCCCAGGTGTCGGGCCATCTCCACCATGGCGCGGAGGGCGACCAGATAAAAGCTCGTGCACAGAGGATCCGCGCCCCAGAACTCAATGTCGTAGGTGTTGTGGTGCGGCTCCAGCAGGGCGCCCTTGCCATCCGGGTCCCAGGTGCGGATGCAGTATTCGAGGCTGCGCCGTACCAGGGGGTACTGAGCCCGCAGCCAGTCGTCGTCACCGCTGATGCGCCAGTCGCGGTACACCTTGGCGATCCCCCCCAGCTGACCATCGGCAGCGGCGTGCCCTCCGTGGGTGGTTTTCCCCGTCGGCAGGGCGGCTCGGAAGGTGACGTGGCCGCGGCGGTCCATCGACCAGCTGAGCTCCTGGTCGCGAAGAGTGCGCTCGAGGGCGGGGAAGAGGTAGGGTAAGGCCTGGGCGTAGTTCCACACGTGGGTGCACGTACCGGAGCAACAGCCGCCGCCGTACGAGCTTCCCTCCCAACACCAGAGCATGCCGTCCTCCTGACGCAGCACGGTCGGGGACTTGAGAATGGCAAGATTCGCCGACACCGCATCCAGGACGTAGTCTGGCAGGCTGCTGCCGAAAAGAGCGCCCCGGAACTTCCGGCTCCTGGCCAGCAGTTGGTGGTATTCGCCTAACGCGTATTCAGCTACCGCCCAGGCGTCGTTGAAACGGGTGGCGTACCAGGGCCGGTAGGTGCGCGCCATACCGGGGCGCCCGCTGTCGAGACCGTCGGCGTCATCGGCATCTTCGGCGCGGCTCTGCCGCAGGTCGGAGTTCGGCGCGTGCCAGCAATAGACGAGGGGAATGTCCAGCGACTCTCCCGGCTTCAGGGTGAGATTCCAGAACAAGCTGGCTCCAAAGCGAACCTGCCTGTCGTCGCTGGTGGGCGGCGACTGGGAGTTCGTCTGCAGCTGAGCGCTCAGGAGCTGGTTGCAGAGGATGGTGAGTCCGTCCCACCAGCCGCCGCGAAACCAGGCGCAATCCGCCTGCTGCCCGTTGAGGGGTGAGACTACGGCAACGCTGGCCTTGTGTTGGTGGGGGCCGGGCAGATCGCTGTCGAAGAAAAGTCCCGATGTCTCCCCTCCCACCCCACGGTGATGGACCCGGTGTCCGGCAAGGGTAGAACACTTACCCGGGTACTGGGCGTGAAAGGAGAATTGGATCTGCAGCGCCCGCTTCGACCGGTTGCGCAGGCGATAGCGCAGAAAGGCGGCCGGGAGACCGGAGGCCTCCTCGTCGCCCGGCACAAAGGGCGACCATGCTTCCAACTGGACCCCCACGGGTAATTCGCGGTCCTCGAGCCGCACGCGGGCAAAGGGGTACTCCCCGGTGAAATCAGCGCGGGCCATATGCGGCAAGCCTTCGTGGCCCGATGCCAAGGCGCCGTTGCCGAAGCGTCCCTGGTTATAGATGTGCGGGTTCTGCACCGGGCCTTCCAGCACTCTCATCAGGCCATCACCACCCCCGGTGCGGCAGTGCAGGGCCGCGAATGTCATGGGACTGTGTCCGAAATCGGGCCGGTTGAACAGGCAGAAGTCCTGGAAGTTTCCACTGCCACCCAGGTGCAAGCAGCCGGCTCCCAGCCCGCCGAGAGGAAAGGCGATCTCCGCCAGCTGATTGTCTCTGAAGGTGCGCTGCCGGCCGCTGCCGGCCAGCTGTTTCCGATTGTAGGTCCCCGACGTCACCCTTTGACCTCCTGTTAGAGCCAATTCCGCTCGGTTTCGGCTCTCAGAACTCCTCCAGCGTGGCATTGGCTTCTCTCTCCAGCCGCGGCAGTACGACATCGACCTTCCCGCCCTGGGCCACTTCTACCATCGCCTCTTCGATCAGCCGACGCACAGCCTGATATCCAGCGACCGACGGCTCGGATCTGCCGTAGTCGAGGAGGTCGTAGACGGTGCGGTAGCGCGGATTCTCCGCGAAGTAGGTATCCAGCTCTCTCGCCGTGCTGCGGCGCGCCGGGAAGTAGTTGCTCGCCCGCACCCAACGCGCCTGCTGCTCCGGCTCAGTGAACCACTTGAGGAACAGCCACGCCGCTAACTGGCGCTCCGGGGTGGTGCGGCATACGGATACACTGGCGCCGTACACGTTGACGACGGGGCGGTCCCCCGTGTGCGGCGGGGCGGCCGCTTCCCAGCGAAAACCCATGCCGTCGTCGTTGACAGCGCTGCTCATGAAGGGCATGCCCGAGGAAGAGCGCATGACGAACAGCACCTGGCCGACGGCAAATTCCTTCTGGTCGCCGTACGGCTCGGCCAGGAGTTCCGCCGCCCGCTCACTCATCAGCTGTTGCATCAGCACCATCGCCTCCCGCACCTCTCCGGAGGTAAAGCTGTAAGCGGTGCGCCCGGCATTCATCACGTCACCGCCGCGGGTGAACACCATGGTGGCCAGCCGACTGGCGTCCGCCTCGAAGATAAAGCCCAAGCTGCGCCCCGGATTGCGCGATAGCGAGAACGGCTGGTCCCTCGCTTCGCGGCACATCTGGGCGAACTCGCTCCAGGTTTCAGGAGGTTGGCTGTAACCCAGTTCTTCCAGCCAGTCTAGGTTGTAGTAGAGCACCTCCACGGAGCGGTTTGGGGGGAAACAGATCTGCGCCCCGTCGATGTTATCCTGATCCAGAAAAGCCTTGATGTAGTCGGCTCGCGCCTCCTCTGACAGTCCCCACCGCGGAGAGCTCATGTAGGATGTCAGGTCCACCAATCCGTCCGCAAGATGGTAGATGACGGCCTGGTTTTGGTAGGCGACCAGCAGATCCGGCAGGGTTCCGGCCTGCAGGCTGACCATCATCTTGTTGTAGATGGCGCTGTATTTGCCCGAAAACTCCCCTAGTACCGTGATCTGGTCAGGGTTGGTCCGGTTAAACTCGTCGATCATGGCCAGCAGAGCTTCTTCTCTCGTGGCCGTGTGCTGGTACCAGAACACGACCTCGGCTCCGGTCGGATCAACTCTCTCTAGGTCGACCTTCGCCGCCACATCGGCCGTCTCTTCGGGGGCGCAACCCGCCAGTCCGTGCAACAAGACGCAACAGCCCAGCATGTGCCTGATTACTACCATTTTTTCCTTTCGGCCTAGCGCCGGGAACCCGGCCATCGGAAGCGCGACGTCATCCCCCCCTCGCCCCCCGGCGCCGATGTAATCCGGACAACGCCGGTGTCACCCCTTCAAGCCCGACACCGAGATTCCCGCAGTGAATTCCTTCTGTATCAGCGCGTACAGCAACAGAACCGGAACGGTGGCGATGACGGCGCCCGCCATCTGCAATTGGGTCTCCGCCCCCGCTTCCTCGACGAATCTGAGCAGGGCCACCGAGATCGGCCGCCACGTTGGCCTACTCGTCACCAGAAGGGGCCACCCCAGGGCATTCCACGATCCGATGAAAGTAAACATCCCCACCGTCAGCAGCGGCGCCCGGCACAGCGGCAGGGCGATCTGAAACAGGAAACGCACATGACCGGCCCCGTCGATGCGAGCGGCCTCCCACAGTTCGCCTGGCAGGCCGCGCATGAACTGACGCAGCAGGAATATGCTGAAGGCGCTGGCCATGAACGGAACCGTCAGCGCCGGCCAGTTGTTCAGCCACGGTATGGCGCTGTGGCTGTGCAGCCAGGACACGGTGAGGAAGTTGGGCACCATGGTCGCCGTCTCGGGCACCATCAGCGTGGCCAGGATGATGAGGAAGATCGTCTCCCGGCCACGAAACTGCATGCGCGCCAGCGGGTACGCCGCCATCAGCGAGAACAGCAGCGTACCCCCCACCTGTACCACCGCGATCATGAGGCTGTTGCTGAAATATAGAGCGAAGTTCGCCTCGCTCCACGCCCTCACATAATTGCGCCATTCCAGGGTGGCAGGGAGGTAGACGTACCGCAGGGTCTCCCCCCGGGTCATGAAGGAGGTGAGAAGCATCCACACGAAGGGAAAGGCGGCTACCACCCCGGCCACCGCCAATCCGCCATAGGTGAGGGCGGATGCGAGCCGTCCCTTAGCCGCTGTTCGGGTCGCCGGACCCGCGGTTGTCCCCCGGCCGCCCCCGAGCTCAGACGGCAATTCATCACCTCCTGTGCCGCCCCTCACCCTCCCCTCTTCCTCAGTCACCATAAAACACTCTGCGGCCCAGGACCCTGTTCTGGACGAAGGTTAGGCCGAGAATGACGACGAAGAGGATGAGTGAGAGCGCGGCTGCGTACGCAAGGTTGTGGGAGAGGATGATCTGGTCGAAAATGGCGACACTGACCACGTCGACAGTGTCCCGTGCCCCGGGGGTGCGCATGATGTAGATGTGATTGAAGGCCCTGAAGGTACCGATGACTGCTATCAGGCTGATGAAGAACAGAGCGGGCGAGATGAGGGGAAGGGTAATGTGCCTGAAGGCCTGGGCAGCCGTGGCTCCGTCGATGGCTGCTGCCTCGTAGTAGTGCGGGGGAATGGCGCTAAACCCCGCCAGCAGAATGACGGTGTCGTAACCGATATAGACCCAGATGTTGTAGAGCACGACCGAGATCAGGGCCATGCTCGGAAAGGCCGCGTCCACCCAGCCCGGGTACTGAGTGATGTCCAGAGCCTGCAGGGCCAGGGACACCACGGAGCGGCTCTCGAAGAGCCAGCCCATGGTCTGCAGCCCGAACGCCCCACCGATCTGATTGGCCAGAGAAAACGGATGGGGGCTGAAGATGATTCGAAAGGCTACCGCCGTGGCGATCATGGGTGTTACGTAGGGCAGGAAGAAGAGCACGCGGAAAAAACCCTTCGCCGAAAGCGCTTTGAACAGCAGGTAGGCGAGGACCATGGATATGGCCACTTCCGCGGGGATCGCACACACGGCGTAGAAGGCGGTGACCTTGAAGGCGTTGAAGAGGCGTGGGTCGCCGCTGCCGACGACGCCGAGCAAGCCCGCACCCGCCGCGATCAGGGTTGCGGCCTCCAGCCCCCTGCGGACGACGCGAAGCCACAGCGACTGTCCGGTGACCCAGTGCCGGACGCCCAAAAAGAACGCTAAACCGAGGACGAAAAGAGCGACATAAAGCGGATCGCCCAGGGCCCGATTGTAGTGCTCGAAGCCAACAAAGGCGCCCCTCTTCACTCTCCAGCGGTGAAGACTGACGAAAAACGCATAGCCGATGGGGAAGAAACCAAAGACCCCCAGCACGACCAGAGCAGGAGCCATGAATGCCCAGGCCGTGACCCGATCTTTGAGAGAAGTGTTCACGGGCGCCTGAAGGGGGTGACCTGATCGTTGAGTATGAAGGGTAGAGCGCAGGGCCTACGGGCACATGCAACACGCCCCATCGGGTTCTCGGAGGCTGAGGTGGCCCTACGATATCGAGATCCCCTCCTACTGTCAACATTCTCAGGTGCCGGAGAGAGTCACCTGCGCGGAGGTCGAGACGTTCCTCACGGAACTCGAGTGGAGCGATTCCGGTGTCGAGGGCTCACCGACAAGGAGGCCGCACCAGTTAAGGAGTGGGTGGCCACCACGATCTGACGACAACGCTGCGGTACAGCCACAGGTCATCGGGTCATGAGGTGGCCGCCAGAACTGAAAAAGCCCGCCGAAAGACGGGCTTGGTCAGCCGCAACCTACTGTGGCAATAGGCATTAGGTTTATGGCTGCCCCCCAGGGATTCGAACCCCGATAACATGATCCAGAGTCATGTGTCCTACCATTGAACGAGGGGGCAGTATAACGATGGCGGAGAGGGAGGGATTCGAACCCTCGGTAAGAGTTACCCCCTACAACAGCTTAGCAGGCTGCCACCTTCGGCCACTCGGTCACCTCTCCACTCTCTCACTCACAACACGCTTCTCCAGTTGTCCTTGCACCAGGCGCCGCGAATGCGCACCGTCCCTGTTGTATGGCGGAGGGCGAGGGACTCGAACCCTCAAGGGTGTTAACCCGGCGGTTTTCAAGACCGCTGCCTTACCAATTAGGACTAGCCCTCCGGCTTCTTCCAACCCGGTCCAGGCCAATAATATAGGTTTCCCGCCCCCTCAACGTCAACCTTCTCCCGCACCGTGGCGTTTCACAATAAGGCGAAAAAATAAAGGGCCGTCCGTTCAGCACGGGCGTGGGTCAAGCCTGCTCGGGGTCGCCACCATCCTCTCGGCCATTGCCGCTGTCTGTCGATGAGCCGTCCGTCGGTGAACCGTCAGCGTTGTCCGCTGGACCATCGACTTCCTCCTGCGAGCTCTGGGCCACCCTGGTCATGTCGATGACCTGATCGTCCTGGTCCAGGTTGATAACCCTCACGCCCTGCGTATTGCGCCCGATCCGGGAGATGCCCCCGACACTCGTGCGAATCATTATCCCATTTTGCGTCACCACCATGACCTCGTCCTCGTCCAAGACCTGCTTGCAAGCCACGACGTTGCCGTTGCGCTCGGTCGTCTTGATGTCTATGACCCCCCTGCCGCCGCGGCGAATACGAGGGTACTCGTCATCGCCCGTGCGCTTGCCGTAACCGTTCTGGCAGATGGTCAGCAGACTGGCTCTCTCGGTCTCGTCGGCTGCCGACACGACCATATCGACGACCTCGTCATCTGCCTGCAGACCGATTCCCTTGACCCCGGTCGACACTCTACCCATGGAGCGCACATCCGCCTCCGAGAAGCGTACCGCCATGCCCTTGCGGGTGACCAGCAGAATATCGTGCTCGCCCTCGGTGATGGCGGCGCCAATGAGGCTGTCGTCGTCCTGTATCTTGAGGGCGATAATGCCGTCGCGGCGGATGTTGCCATAGGCTGACAGCACCGTCTTCTTGACAATCCCCTTGCGGGTGGCCGTGAAGAGGTAGCGGCTGTCGGAGAAGTCCTGCACCGACACCACGGCTGACACCTCGTCATCGGTGCCCATCTGGAGCAGGTTGACAACCGGGCGTCCCCGCGCGGCCCTCTCACCCTCCGGGATGCGATACACCTTGAGCCAGTAACACTGGCCATTGGAGGTCAGGAAGAGGATGTAAGAGTGGGTGGAGGCGATGAAGAGGTGTTCGACGAAGTCCTCCCCCTTTGTCTTCATTCCCGTCACTCCCCGTCCACCGCGCTGCTGCACCCGGTAAGCCCCTGGGGACATGCGTTTGATGTACCCGTCGTTGGAGATGGTGACCACCATGTCCTCGCGAGCGATGAGGTCTTCAATTAGGAATTCGTCCGCCTGGTAGACGATTTCGCTGCGACGCTCATCGCCGAAGCGTTCCTTGATGTCGGCGATTTCCTCCTTGAGGATCAGCATCTGTTCGTCGCGGCTGTCCAGAATCTCTTTCAGTCGTTGAATCGTGTTCTGAAGCTCCTGGTACTCCTCTTCGATCTTGTCGCGCTCCAGCCCGGTGAGCCGCTGCAGCGGCATGCTGAGGATGGCCTGTGCCTGAATCTCGCTGAGCTCGAACTGCGCCATGACCCGGACCCGCGCCTCTTCGGGGTTCGCCGAAGAGCGAATCAGCTGGATCACCTCGTCGATATGGTCCAACGCGATGCGCAGGCCAGCCAGGATGTGGGCCCTGGCCTCGGCCTTATTCAGATCGAAGCGGGTGCGCCGCAGCACCACCTCGTGCCGATGCTCGACGTAGGACTCCAGCATCTGCTTCAGGTTGAGCACCTCTGGCCGACCCTTGACGACCGCCAGCAGCATGACCCCGAAGGTCGTCTGCAGCATACTGTGGCTGAAGAGCTGATTGAGCACCACCTCCGAATGGGCGTCGCGCCTCAGCTCGATGACGATGCGCAAGCCGCCTCGCCCCGACTCGTCCCGAATGTTAGTGATCCCCTCGACGGTTTTGTTGCGCACCAGATCGGCCATCTTCACCAGCAGAACCGACTTGTCCACCAGGTAGGGAATCTCCGTAACCACAATGTCCTCGCGCTTGTCTTTGCGCGTTTCCATATGGGTGCGGGCACGGATCTGTACCATGCCATGACCGGACAAGTACGCCTGGCGCACCCCCTGAACCCCGTACACAATGCCGCCGGTGGGAAAGTCGGGGGCCTTGACGTGCTCCATGAGCTCGCCGATGCCGATCTCAGGGTTGTCGATATACGCCGTGAGCGCGTCCGCCACTTCTCCGACGTTGTGGGGCGGGATTCGGGTCGCCATGCCCACGCCGATGCCGACCGAGCCGTTGCACAGGAGGTTGGGGAATCGAGACGGCAGGACGCTCGGTTCCTGGCGCGTCTCGTCGTAGTTGTCGATGTAGTCGACCGTGTCCCGGTCGAGCTCAGCCAGCATCTCTACCGTGGCATTGCTCATCCTCGCCTCGGTGTAGCGCATCGCCGCCGGGGGATAGCCGTCGATGGAGCCGTAATTCCCCTGCCCGTCAACGAGCGGATAGCGCAAGCGGAAATCCTGCGCCATGTGCACGAGCGTGGGGTAGACGATCGCCTCGCCGTGGGGATGATAGTTTCCAGACGTGTCACCGGCGATCTTGGCGCACTTCCTGAAGCCCCGGCCCGGGGCTAGGTTCAGGTCGTTCATGGCCACCAGGATTCGCCGCTGCGAGGGCTTGAGCCCGTCCCGCACGTCCGGAATCGCCCTCGCCAAGTTGACACTCATCGAGTAATCGATGAAGGAGGTCTTGAGCTCCTCTTCCACCTGTACCGGAGTGACGCGCGGGTGGTCGTTCTCTTCCAGCATCTGCCCTCTCAGTCCTTATTTGCTCTTGACGGTCCCCAGACCGGCCGACCGCTTGGTGGTGGTCCCACTAGATGTCGAGATTCTTGACCTCCAGCGCGTGTTGCTCAATGAACTGGCGCCGTGGCTCCACCTGCTCCCCCATGAGGAGGGTGAACATGTGCTCGGCTTCGACCACATCCTCCATCGCCACCAGCAGCAAGGTGCGCCGGGCCGGATCCATCGTCGTCTCCCACAGCTGTTCGGGGTTCATCTCGCCCAGCCCCTTGTAGCGCTGCACCATGATGCCGCGTCCGTCGCCGTCACCCCGAATCTCGGCCACATTCCGGTCCCGCTCGGCCTCGTCGAAGGCGTACATCTCCGTCTTCCCCCGCCTGACCAGAAAGAGCGGCGGCTGCGCCAGGTAGAGCTTGCCGTTGGCGATCAAATCCCTCATGTAGCGGAAGAAGAACGTCAGCAGTAGGATGCGGATGTGGCTGCCATCAACATCGGCGTCGGCCATGATGATGACCTTGCCGTAGCGAAGCCGCTCAAAGTCGTACTCCTCGCCAATACCGATCCCCAGCGCCGTGATCAGGGGGATGAGTTTGTCGTTGCCCAGAACGCGGTCTATGCGGGTCTTTTCCACGTTCAGCGGCTTGCCGAACATCGGCAACACGGCCTGGAACTGCTGATCCCGAGCCTGGGCAGCCGAGCCGCCGGCCGAGTCTCCTTCCACCAGAAAAATCTCAGACTCCTCCGGATCGCGGGTGGCGCAGTCCGCCAGTTTACCGGGCAGCGATCCCCCGTCCAGAATCCCCTTGCGGCGAGTCAGCTCCCTCGCCTTACGCGCCGCCTCCCTCGCCCGCCCCGCCTCGACAATCTTGCCCACAATGCGCTTGGCCACATCTGGATTCTCCTCCAGATACATCCCGAGGGCCTCGCCGGTCAAAGACTGGGTCAGCCCTCTCACGTTGCTGTTGCCGAGCTTGGATTTGGTCTGCCCCTCGAACTGGGGCTCGGGTACCTTGACGCTTACCACCGCGGTCAAGCCCTCGCGCGTGTCCTCCCCGGAAATGGCGAATTTCACGCTCTTCAGCAGCTCGTTGCGCACCGCGTAGGCATTGATCGTCGCGGTGAGGGCGGCGCGGAAACCCACCTGGTGAGTGCCCCCATCCACCGTCTTGATGTTGTTGGCGTAGGTGAAGACGCTTTCCTGGTAGCCGTCGTTGTACTGCATGGCCACCTCCACGCTGACGTCGTCGCGGCTGCCCTCCAGATAAATCGGTTCGGGGTGCAGGGCCTTGCGTCCCTCATTGAGGAAAGAGACGAATTCGACGAGTCCCCCTTCGAACAGATAGGTTTCGCTCTCGCCCGTGGCCTCCTCCGCGATGTTGATCTCCAGCCCTCTGTTGAGGAAGGCCAGCTCTCTCAGCCGGTGGGCGACCATCTCGAAGGAGAATTCGACGGTCTCGAAGATCTCCGCATCGGGCTTGAATTCGATCGAGGTGCCCGTGCTGTCGGCTTCCCCGACGACCTCCAGGTCGGCAACGGGCTGCCCGCGGTTGTAGCGTTGGTGGTGCACCTTGCCGGCCTGACGGACCTCCACCACCAGCCACTCCGACAGCGCATTGACCACCGACGCCCCCACACCGTGGAGCCCACCCGAAACCTGGTAGGCCTTCTTGTCGAATTTACCCCCGGCGTGAAGCATCGTCATCACTACCTCGACGCCGGACTTGCCCTCGCCCGGGTGAATACCCACCGGGATGCCGTGACCGTCATCGACGATGAGCACGCTGCCATTGCTCTGCAGGGTGACGTCGATGCGCGAGCAGCGGCCGGCCATAGCCTCGTCAACGCTGTTGTTGACGATCTCCTTCACCAGTTCGTGAAGGCCGGTGGGGGCCGTATCGCCGATGTACATCGCCGGGCGGCGGCGGACGCCCTCCAGCCCTTTCAAAACCTGGATGGCATCCGATGTGTACTCGATGCCCTCGCGCTGACCGTCCGTTGTTGACTGCTCCAGGTTGTCTTGACTGATTTCTTGGGCGGATCCTTTGGCTGCTTCCGACATAATCGCCTGGTTCCTGCCTTCCCTTTCATGGGGCCAAACGCTCGGCCCCGCTGTGGTGTCATTCCCGGGTGTCAGGCGGCCTGCCGCTGCACCCCTCCCGCCTTGTTACAAGTCGTCTCCCTTTAGGTACCCAGGCACAATCCCTTTTCGACAGGTTGGTTTAGGATGACGATCTCCCGAACTACGGATTCGCCCGCCAGCTCGTTGACGCGGCGAATCAGGTCTGCCCTGGCAAAAGACAGCTGGGTGCGCCAGACCGCCGACGGCACCGCCAGTTCGAGCCTGCCCCGGCGAATCCTCAGCGGCCGAGCTCGAGCCGCTACTGCTGGGCCAGCGGCTTCTTCCCAAGCCTGCAGAGCACGACACTCCCTCAGCTTTTCTGTCAGACCCAGCTCCGAGAGCACTCCGTTGAGAAGGCCACCGATGGCCAACGGCTCAGCCGACGCGGCCTTCGATTTGAGCCGCCTCCTAGTTCGGTCGCCGCTAACCCTCATGCCATTCTCAGTTGAGAAAAGCGATCACAGATTCCCTCGCCGGGTAGGCGAGGGGCGGTCAGCAATACCTGATCGAAATCTTCCACCAGCGCTACTAGCTCGGCGCTGCGCACCTCGTCGAGCTCCGAAAAAACATCGTCCAGCAGCAGCACCGGCCGCTGACCCGAACACCCCTCGAGGAATCGCACTTCGGCCATTTTCCAGGCCACCAGAATGCCCTTCAGCTGTCCCTGAGAGCCATACGAATCGGCCCCCACACCGTCTAAGGTAAACGTCAACGCATCTCTGTGCGGGCCACAAAGGGTGTGCCCCGCATGCCTCTCGCGGTCTCTGTATTCGGCAAGCTCTGTCGTCATTTCCTCCGCCATCACCTCTGCTGATAGCAGCCCTGCGTCGTCCAATTCCGACACAACTTGCCCCCGGTAGACCACGCCAACCTCCTCCTGTGCCGTGGAAATGCGCCGGTAAAACCGCGTCAAATCCGGCTCCAGTTGAATGAGGCCCCGCATTCGCCTGTGGCGTATGGCCCCTCCGAGTCGGCACAACTGGACGTCCCACCCGATCAGCTCGTCCGGTCCCGGCGTCGCCCGCCAGCCGCGCAGGCACCTATTCCTCTGTGTCAGAATTCGTTGATAGCGTTGAAGGGCGTGAAGATACTGCGACTCTGCTTGGCAGATCAGAATATCCAGCAGGCGTCGCCTTTGTGCGGCAAATCGGAGCACCAGGGTGACATCTTCTGGAGAAAAGTGAACCGACTGAAAAAGACTCAGGACATCAGACACCCTCGACAGCGCCGCTCCGTCCAGGAAAACCTGTTTGCCCTCCTCCTGACCGTAGAAAACTCTCAACTGTCGATCTCGAGTACCGTCATGCCACCTGGCGGATATATCGAAGTATTTGCCTCCGTGCGGCACAGCCTCCCGGTCTCTCGCTCCACGAATCGACTTGCCGATCGACAGGTAGGAGATCGCCTCCAGAAGATTGCTTTTTCCCCGGCCATTGCCTCCAAGGATCAACTCCCTGTCTGACTCGAAGTCGACGTGCAGATCCTGGAGGTTGCGAAACGGCTTCAGCGTTAACTCGCCGATCCTCACCGGCGGTTCACCTCATCCTCAGGTTCGGAAGCTTATCCGCCTGGCCGCATGGGCATGAGCAAATAATACAGCTCCTGTCCCTCACTCTGTTGAGCCGGTCGCACTATGGCTGCCGTCGCCGTGTCCTTTAGCTCCATCTCGGCTTCCCCAGATTCCAGCTTTCGTAGAATGTCAATAAAAAACTGGGAATTGTATGCAACCTCCAGCGCATCAGCAGCATACGTTGCGGGCAATATTTCTCTGGCCTCACCGCCGACTTCTTGGCTGGAAGCGGTCAGCTCAACGTTGTCTCTCGACAGCGACATCCTTACCTGGTGTGTATACGAACTGGACAATATAGAGACCCGTCTCATGGCGGGAAGCAGCCGCTCTACGTCAACGGTTAACTTGTTTTCATTGCCCTTCGGCACAACCTGACCGTAATCTACGTATGGGCCCTCTATGAGCCGGGATAGAATCTGCGTATGTCCCAAATCGAACAATACTCTACTATTGCCCAGGGTCGCGCTTATCAGCTCCTCGGGCCCCTCCAAAAGTTTGCTCAGCTGGCTGCATAATTGGGGTGGGAGAATCACTTCCGTTGTGCCCCCGCCTTCGAAGAATACTCCACTCTGACGGAACTCTGCCAAACGACTGCCGTCCGTGGCCACCATGGCCATGCCCTCCGGACCGATGCCCCACAAAACGCCATTGAGAACGGGACGCGTCTCGTCCTTGGATACGGCAAAGCTGGTCTTGTCGATCATCGTCCGAATCAGCTGGCTATCCAGATCACTTCCGCTTTCGAAGCGGATACTGACTCCCTCGACGCTTTCCGGAATCTCGGGGAAGCCCTCTGGCGAAGCGACGGCCAGCGAATACCTTCCTTCACCACTGCCCCCACCAGTTCCCAGAGACCCCGACAGCACCAGTTGTCCGTCTTCGATAACAACACTCAGTTCCGCTTCCGGCCATTCCCTGACTATCTCTGCCAGAGTGCGTGCAGAAACCGTTGTGCGCCCCGGTACCGCGACCGCTGCCGAAACACTGGTGCGCATAGAGAGATCGAGATCCGAAGCGGATAAGGTCAATCGATCGCCTTCGGCCTCAATCAGCAAATTAGACAGCAACGGCTGGGCAGGCTTGGAGGCTACAGCATCAAGCACGGTATCTATACCGCGCCAAAGCTCACTCCGATCTACAGTCAGCTTCATCTCTGAATCCACAAAGGCTTATTGGAGCAGTCAGCGCATAAAAAAAAGAGAGAGGGCCCTCCATGATCCACTTTAGCCCTCCGATGCGAGTCCAATAAAATTAGGCATATAGACAGAACCTGTCAAATTCCCCGGCGCACATGCCAAAGCCGACCAGACGGTATTTAAGCGCACGTTTTAATGACGCTCTACCACAAAAACATTACTTATATTAACCCTCAATAAAAACAATACCTTTTATTCACTTATATCCGATCAACTGACCCCCGTTAGTGCGGATTAACGGCGTGTTTTATATATGAATTAACTGACCTCCGTTTAGTGCGCATTGTATGAATCATCTGAACATATTTTCAGATGCCGCTCGCGTCGTTATCCACAATTGTAACTAAGGCGGGATAAATAACAGTTATCTTAATTTACTCTCTTTGTACTAGTAGAGCTGTGGGTATGTGCATAACTACAGAAATAATTCTTTCTCATCTCATCTAAGTTGTTTATAAAACAGCATTTATACCGGATAAACCGATGGGCCGGAAGCGCTGAACGAGGTGAATGGAAAGTGGATACCATCAAGTTATCCCCCGCCGTCAACGCAGGTTCTTCCGCCGATCCTTATTCATATACTTATCCACATCATTGCAGGCACTAATCCACAGTGCAGGTTCGTAGAAACGTGGCTATTCCAAGGCCTGGTGAGACGTCCTGCCGAGGCGCCATCGATATCCATACCTGTGCTGTGGCCAACGGCGCCGTGTAAACGGTTTTGCAGATCAGCGGCAATAATGTAGGATGTGGACGAGAGGAGGTGCGTCTCCCTCTTTACAATCGTGTCAGAAGCTCAGATGGTGTGCTGCTGCTCGATGCTTTCGGATAGAGACTCTACGACACGCGCAAAAGCGTCGTCACTGTCACATTTCTTGCCAACGGTCTGGACTGCGTGAATGACGGTACTGTGGTCGCGGTTTCCGAAGCGCAGGCCAATTACTTTGAGGGGGTTCTTGGTCAGCCGCTTGGCCAGGAACATAGCGATCTGTCGGGGCGAGGCGACCTCCTGCTTCCGGGTCTTGCCGATAAGGAGCTCCTGTGACAGATTGAAGTGTGCGGCGACCGCTTTCTGAATACCCTCTATGCTGAGTTCCTCCGAGTGCACGCTCATGCGCTCGTGGACGATCGTGCGAGCTGCTCCCACGCTGAGTTCAACCTGGTTGACGGCGCAGTATGCCATAATATGATTGAGAGCGCCCTCGAGTTCGCGGACGTTGGAGCTGATGTAACTGCCGAGAAAAGTCGCGACATCCTCGCCCAGGTTGATGCCGTTGATCTCTGCCTTCTGATGCAAGATGGCGATTCGCGTTTCGAGGTCCGGAGGTTCGATACTGGTCACCAGACCCCACTGAAACCTGGAGATGAGGCGTTCTTCAAGACCCTCCAGCTCACCGGGTGGGCTGTCGCAGGTCATGACGATCTGCTTGCTGTTCTGATGCAGGGCGTTGAAGGTGTGGAAGAACTCGCCCTGCGTTTGTTCACCCCGCAGGAGAAACTGGATATCATCGACCAGCAGCAAGTCGGCGCTGCGGTATGAGCGCTGAAATTCCTCCGTATTCTGCACCTTCAGGGACTCAATGAAGTCGTTCATGAACTTCTCGGACGGCACATAGGCCACTCGCAGGCTCGAGTCCTCAATGAGGGCATAGTGGCCAATGGCCTGCAACAGGTGGGTCTTCCCCAGGCCAACACCTCCGTAGATGACCAGCGGGTTGAACTGGGTCTTGCTTGGCGACCGGGACACCGCTTGGGCGGCGGCGTGGGCAAAGCGGTTTCCCTTGCCGACGACAAACGTCTCGAAACAGTAACGCTCGTTCAGCGGGGTGAAAAACAAGCGGTTTGACCAGGTCTCAGCAGCGAGTTCCCGGGAAAAGGACCCGTCGCTGTGTACTGTCTTCTGCTCTAAGGGCTCTGAGGAGTGGGACGCAGCCGATGCTTTTATAGGGGGTGTCGCGCGGTCTGGGGTTTGGGAGACGGAGGCAGCGGCAACGGTTTCGTCGGTTCCGCTCACGGAGAAGACGACTCTGGGGGTCAGCCCCGTCTCCTCCTGGACTGCTTTCTTAATCAAACCCAGGTAATTGCTCTCCACCCATTCTGCGAAGTAGGAACTGGAGACCTCGATCTCCAGCAAGTCGGTGTCGAAGCGCCCTACTTTGGTAGGTCGGAACCAGGTGTCAAAGCTCTGAGGGCGCACGCGCCTCTCTATGTTTAACAGGCATCGAGCCCAGTGCTCGTGAGTATCTTCTGACATGCCAACAGGTAGGCAAAGAGGCGGCCGGTAGCGGTGGGAAAGAGGAGGGGCATACCCTATGTAAAGCTGGGGCTATCGTCAAGCCGAGTGGCGCAATGAATCGCCTATCCGGAGGAATTGCGGGCCGAAACCCATTGCTCCGCCACGACTTAAAATAATTGACAGCAATTTCGCTCGCCGCTATATTCAGCAGTTTATCGCCGCTAATACACCCATAAACCACCCGGCTACATCTGGAAATGGGGCAAGACCGTGAAGAGGACCTTTCAACCCAGTAACAGAAAGCGCCGAAACAAGCACGGATTCCGCAAGAGGATGCGCACCCCGGGCGGTCGGTCCATTATCAATCGTCGACGACGCAAGGGGCGAAATCGCCTGGCCGTCTGAGTGGCGCGGCAGTCGCGACCCCGGTCGCCCACACCGTGGACCAAGGGAGCGGCGCTTTGGATGCGGCCGGGCCGGGAGGAATCCGGCGTTGTTCTCGTGGTCAGGAAAATCCTCGGTACCGCGGTAGATCGCAATCGCCTGAAGCGCCGCCTCAGAAGCTTGTGTAGAGACTGGGAAGGCGGGGGTGGAAGCGTGGTGGTTATGCCACAACTCTCCGCCATGCGTGCTACCTACGCCGACTTGGGGCGCGAGCTGGACCAGTTGCGCTCACGTCTTATCTGTCATAACCCTTGATGATATACTTAGTTGTATTCTGTATAAGGATGTACAGACTATGTCTGTCGCCGATGTTGTCGCCCGCCTGTCGCTTCCACCCCAGCTGCTCCGAGTTCGCCATTGAGGCCCTGCGCGTTCACGGCCTCTACGGCGGGGGCGTGCGGGCCGTCAAGCGCCTTTCCAGGTGCCACCCCTTTGGCGGGTGGGGCTACGACCCGGTCGACTGAGAGACGCTGACGTGGAGGACAAGCGGACCCTTCTGGCTTTTCTGCTCATCGGCGTTATTCTACTCGTCTTGCCGTATTATTACGATTGGATGGGCCTGTCGACGAGCCAGGAACAGCCGTCGGAGGCCCCCCAAGAGCGCTCCGTGAGACCGGATCCCCGCGGGGATGTCGTGGAAAGCGGCGGCCGGGAATCCGCTGCGCCTCCCCCGACCATTGCTAGCCCTCACCAAGAAAAAGCGGTGGATGCCTCTGCGGCGGTCCCGACGCCAGGCGTTGCCGCCCCGAACAACCTCGAGTTTCGGTCGCGGCTGATTAGCGTCAGGACGCCGTTGCAGGAAATACAGCTGTCCACCCGGGGTGGTGAGATTGTTTCCGTGCGGATGGCAAAGTTTGATCGATGGGAGGGAGAGGTAGTGGAGCTGGTTCCCGAAGGCGGCCGAGGCCTTACCCTATTCCTGCGGCCCGAGGGAGGTAGTCGTGGCAGCGGTGAGGATCTGTCGCAGGTTGAGTTCGTGCCGGATCGCGAGTTCATCGATATCGGCGAAGGGGAAGAGGCCAGCCTGCGCCTTCGGGCGGATCTGGATGTGGGCCGATATGTGGAGAAAGTGCTCCACTTCTACGGCGACCGATACGGCGTCGATATGAAGCTGAATTATTCGGGCTTCGACGAGCAGACCTTCGCGTGGCTGGGATGGGAGGGGGGTATAGAGACGGCGGAGAAGGAGGCGAGCGTCGATCTGCAGGCCATGAGAGCGATGGCCTACGTCAACGAGAGCCTCACCGAACTGCGAGCCGACGAGGACGAAAGCCAGTACTGGCCGGAAGAGGGGGTCGTCGCTTGGTCGGGGGGGCGGGCGGGGTGGGCCGGCGCTCGCAACAAATACTTTTTCTCCTGCCTGGCACCGTCTGACGAGGGCCGTCACTGGGTGGAACTAAGCGCCGGCGAGGAAACCGAACGAGCCCCCCGGCTCAGTTATCGGATCGGATCGCGGTTGTCGGCGGCCGGCTCGGTGACGATGCTGTTCTACGCCGGGCCCCTCGACTACGAGGAGGTCGTCCGCTACGAGGTTGAGATGGAACGGGCGATGGACCTGGGTTTCCCGATCGTGAGGGAGATCAGCAAGCTTCTTCTCGTCCTGTTCGTGGCCGCCCACGCTTACGTTCCCAATTACGGCGCCGTCATCATCCTCTTTGCCTTCGGGGTCAAAGGGCTGGTTTATCCGCTGACACACAAATCGTTCGAGTCGACATCGAGGATGCAGGAGCTGCAGCCAAAAATCGCCGCTCTCAAGGAGAAGCACAAGAACGACAACCAGCGTTTGAGCCGAGAGACGATGAAGCTCTACAAGGAGGAGGGTGTTAATCCGTTAGGCGGGTGCCTGCCCATGGTGCTGCAAATGCCCATCTTCATCGCCATGTACCAGACTTTCAGCAGCACGATCGAACTGCGGCAGGCCTCCTTTGTCCTATGGATAGAGGATCTTTCGTTGCCAGACGAACTCCTCGTTGCCGGGACCGCTATTCACGTTCTGCCGCTGCTGATGGCCGGGGCCATGTTCTTTCAGTCCAAGATGACGATGAAGGATCCCAAGCAGGCCGCTCTCGTGTACCTCATGCCAGTTGCCATGGTATTCATCATGTGGAGCTTCTCATCTGGACTGGTGCTGTACTGGACGGTCTTCAACGTGCTGCAAATTGGACAGCAGTATCTGACCAACCACCTGAAGAAATCTCGCCAGAGCAAGGCGACGCCTGCTACCGGCTAGATCCGCTCGCGACCATCGCTCGCACGCCAAGAGCAACCAGGACCTCACCCAACCCGAATAGATCCCACTTGGCTGAACAGGACACCATTGCTGCCGTCGCCACCCCCCCAGGGGAGGGCGGGGTCGGCATGGTTCGGGTGAGTGGGCCGGAGGCCGTCCGCGTAGGGGGCACCGTATTCAGGTGCCATCCAGGAATCGGGAAGCGCGTCCGGCACGTTGAGTTCGGAAACATTTTGGACATCGACGGCGTGCCTGTCGACACAGGGCTGGCCTGGTTTCTCAAGGGGCCCGCTTCTTACACCGGCGAGGACACGGTTGAGATCACCCCGCATGGCAGCGACCTGATTCTAAACCGTCTTTTGCAGGCCGCTGTTGCCAGTGGCGCGGCGGTCGCCAAGCCGGGGGAATTCACTCGCAGGGCCTTTCTCAACGGCAGGATCGACTTGATACAGGCGGAGGCCGTCGTCGACCTGATACAGGCCGGAGGCCGCCTGGATCTGGAGAACTCCTACGGCCGCGCCTGCGGTCGGCTGTCGCGGATCGTGAGAGAGATGATGGCGGGGACTGTGGCCGCCCTGGCGGCGATCGAGGCCGGGCTGGATTTCTCTGAAGAGGGAGACGTGGATCCGAGCGCGAACGCCACCGTCTCTTTGAATCTCCGCGAACTGGCCGAGCGCGCCAGGCGCCTCTCCGATACCTTCGAGGGGAGCCGTCGCCGCCACCAAGGCCACCTGGTGGCCTTGGTGGGCCGACCGAATGTCGGAAAGTCCACTCTCCTGAACGCATTACTGGGGGAGGAGCGTGCGATAGTCACTGACATCCCCGGTACCACGCGCGACCTGGTACAAGGTCAGGCGGTCTGGTCCGGGGAGTCGATCAGGTTGGTGGATACGGCGGGACTGAGATCGGGCGGAGGACCCATCGAGCGAGAGGGAATGAGAAGGACGAGAGAAGTGGTCGACGAGGCGGACTTCATCGTGGCAGTGCTGGATGGGTCGCGCCCCTGGGAGCGGGACGACGAAATGATTGTCCGTCTTCTGAAAGACCAATGCGGAGCGGCGGCCGTCAATAAGCAGGACCTCGGCGTCTGTATTGACCTGGCGAAACTGCAGCGGCGAGGAGTGCGCGCGACCCAGGTCTCCGGCCTGACCGAGGCTGGGCTGGACGAGCTCAAGGATGAGATCTGCACGCACCTCAGGCGACCGGACCTGGTCGAGGGGGTCGGCCTATCACGGCGGCGCCATTTCGATCTCATGGGCGTGGTCGAAAACCGGACCCGAGAAGCAGCGGACCTGCTGGCGGCGGCTTCCCCGCTTTCAGAATGCTCGGCACCTGGACTGCAGGAGGCCCTTGGCGCACTTGGGGAACTCCTGGGCGAGGGGACCGAGGATGCCGTTCTCGACCACATCTTCGCCGAGTTCTGCATCGGCAAGTGAGTGCGTGCGTGAACCAGGTGCGCTGTTCCACGTGAAACATTCCGCCGGATACAGTGAGAAACCAGAGCCGGGGCGGAAAGAACACCCGGCTTTCGGCGGGCAGGCGGGAGCGAAGGCGCGGCGGGTGACGGGGCAGCCGACGTGTTTTACGGCGAATAGGGTCGGGCGAGCGTTCCACGTGAAACACACCAGGGACGCCGGCCCCCGAGCGGGCACGGCGCTATCGGGTGACGGGCGACTCGCGCCCGGCGGCCCTGGCATCGCGCCCCCCCCGCCACGGGGGTACGGGGCCGCCATTGAACCGAGGCGGCGCGTTCAAGGCACGCGCCCGGCACATGCGGGCAATCGCCGGCCCGCTGTCGCGTAAAACAGCAAGCGGGGCCTGACGGGTGTTCCACGTGAAACACACCAGGGGCTGCCGGCGCCCGACCGGGGCCGCCGCGCGCCGGGGTTGGCGGTTGGGGTAGGTGGCCCTCCCTCCGTTCCAGGGATCCGAGCCGGAGGAGTCGCTGGCGGCCGATCGTCGCGCGGCCTTTGCGGTCCAGTCAGGCCTTGGCCGCCTGCCGGCTGTCCTGGGAGACCTGTTTCCCGAGGCCGCTTTGGGCGAGCGCGCCTGCTGGTGTCGCCAGCTGGCAGAATTCTCCCTCCATCTTCATCGGTGGTCGGGGCGAATGAACCTGGTGGCGGACGGGGATCGCTCCGCGCTGGTGAACAAACACTTGATCCCATCGTTGCTGATCCGGTCTGCGCTCGAGGGAGTGTCGCACCGGCAGATCGTGGACGTCGGCTCGGGCGCGGGTCTGCCGGGCATACCGCTCAAGATCGTTCTGCCCAACAACGACTTCGTGCTGGTGGAGAGCCGCCGCCGTCGCGCTAGCTTCCTGCGCGAAGTCGTCCGTCGCCTTGCCCTGCAGAGGATCGCCGTGGAAAACCTGCGCCTTGAGCAATGGCGGGATTCACCGCGAGGCGGCGTCGATCTCGTCACTGCCCGAGCCGTGGCAGACCCGGCCGTGCTCTTCGAACAGGTCCGGCCCATCCTCGCCCCGGGGGGGCATCTACTTGCTTTCCTGCCCACGGACAGGAGCCCGTCGGACATGGATCCCCCCCCGGAGGTTCGCACTGTCGGCTGGCGTGATATCGAGGTGCGACTGGGGTTGTGGAAACAACCCTCGGGAATTGCGCACAAGAAATAGGACCCTCACGACCAACCCACCGTTTTCAACAGTTGGATTGTGGATAACATAGAACCGGGATAAATAACGCCTATCTATTTGTTAATATGTTAGTTGCGTTTAGATAACGAGATCGCGAGGAGGACCCGGGGGGCGCGCCTGGCCCGCACGGGTGTGGATAACTCACCCGCGGTGCTGGCCTGCCAATAGAGAACCGCTCTTGCAGCGCTGCTTACGAGATACATATATTCTTGATATGACACGGTTAGAAACGGCCGTCTCGTTGTCGGCCACCAACAGCTCACCCCCGGTGCCCTGGCGGCTTGCCAGCAGTGGGGGTCATTCCGACGGGGCGATTTCTCGCGCCGGGTCGTCGTGGAGGACAGCCCCCGCCAGCTCGCCTCGGCACCCACGCCCTGCGGCGGACTTCCACTCGTGATAGCAAGACATCTGAGGGTTTGGGTACCCGCTATCCTTCAGCCGCTGGCCCGGGTCTTCATTCGCCTGGGCCTTCGGCCTGACTGGCTGACAGCCGTCGGGTTTCTCCTTAGTTTGGTCGCAGCGGCCGCCTTTGCTACGGCGAACCTGCGTTGGGGGGCGGCGATCATGTTGGTGGCCGGCGTGTGCGATATTCTCGACGGCCAGGTCGCCAGAGAGGGGCGGACCGAAACCAAGTTCGGGGCCCTCCTGGATTCCACCACCGATCGCTATTCTGAGATTATCCTCTATTTCGGCATCGGCGCCTATCTCGTGCGGCAGGGCGACTGGTTTGTAAGCGGCATCCTGTTCTTTGCTTTGTCGGGCTCCCTCATGGTCAGCTATGTCCGAGCTCGCGCAGAGGGACTGGGGGAGGACTGCAAGGTCGGATTCATGCAGCGCCCCGAGCGTCTCGTGGGGCTGGCTCTTGGGGGTCTATACGGACACGAGGGCCTGGTGATCATCCTCGTGGTGCTGGCGGTGACGACCAACTACACGGTCGTCGAGCGGCTGGCGCACATCCGCAACAAGCAGAAGTCCGAAACCCGCCCACCCACCATTCAGGAGTCTTGAATTCCTTTCGTTCGTGGATCTTCGCTTATTGGACGCCTATTGGCCGCTTTGCAGCAGTACTGACCCCGCCTCTGGTCCCACCTTTTGGCAAGCGCCCTCTTTATAGTATTCGAAGGAGTAGACGGCTCTGGCACGACCACCCAGAGCCAACTCCTATTCCGGCATATCCGGGAGTTGGGACACGCTGCACTCCTTGCCCGGGAGCCCGGAGGCACTTCCATTGGCGAACGCATACGCAATCTGGTACTCGACCCGAATGAGGAGCAGATGGCCGACGTGACCGAACTGCTGCTCTACGCGGCCAGCCGGTGCCAGCATGTTGACCAGATCATCCGGCCGGCTCTGGCTGCAGACCAGCCGGTCGTCTGCGATCGATATGCCGATTCATCCCTGGCCTATCAGGGATACGGCCGCGGTCTCGATCTGGCCTTAGTAGGTTTGGTGAATAAGCTGGCCACGGGTGATTGTTTACCCGATATGACGGTGTACCTCGACCTGCCCGTAAAGGCGGCGGCGGCGCGCAGGGGCGCACGGGCCGGCGACGCGGACCGGGTGGAGCGCGCAGGCGAGGAGTTGCAGGAGCGAGTCAAACAGGGCTATCGACAGATTTCAGAACAGCGTCCTGGATCATCGTTGCTGGTAGATGCCTCCAAGGATGTACAGCAGCAGTCGGACTTCATTCGCGCGGAGCTCGACCGGCGATGGCCCTCCTTTCCCTTCAAGGGTTGAGACGATGGCAAGAACGAGAATGCAATGGTTATCTATTCGTCGGGCGCGGAAGGCGATCTCCGCGGCTAGAGAGAGAATGAGCTTGGGAACGCATATTCGACGCAGTTGGTGCGCTCTCGTCCTTTGCTCCATCGCTGTTGGCGAGGTCTGGAGCACCACCGCGCCGGCCGAAGTTTACCAGGGCGTCAATGACTCCTGGGATCGGTTTGGCGCCGTGTACTCGCGGGTTGTCGAGCACTACTATCAAGACCTAGATCACGAGGAGCTCATGCGCGCCGCGATTGACGGAATGCTGCAGGAGCTGGACTCGTACAGCCAATTTTTCGATGCGGAGGGGTTGCGGCAGTTGAGGCAGGACACGACCGGCAAGTTCGCGGGACTGGGTATCACGGTGGGGATAAAGGATCACTATCCTGTAGTGATCTCTCCTATCGCCGACACACCGGCTCACCGCGCCGGAATGCTACCGGGTGATCTCATCGTGGCCATAGAAGGGGAGGACACTTTCGGTACCTCGCTGGAACAGGTCGTGAGCACTCTGCGCGGCGAACCCGGTAGTGAGGTTCGGATCACACTGGCTCGTTTGGGGGAGAGGTCGCGCTGGGATGTGGTCATCGAAAGACAGACGATCAAGATGAAGAGTGTGGCCGTTTCTGGTCAGATTGCGCCCGGAGTAGGATACATCAGTATGCGGCAGACGCGTTTCTCCGAGGAAACGGCGGCTGAGGTGGAGGCCGCTCTCAAAGAGCTGATAGCGGAAGAAGCCGCGGCGCTGATTCTCGATCTCCGCGGCAACCCCGGGGGTCTTCTCAGCCAGGCGACTCAGGTAGCAGACCTCTTTCTCTCTACGGGCGACCCGATCGTCTCTATCCGAGAACGCAACCGCGCGCGCGCCGGTGAGCGTGGCGAGGAAATGCGCTACTCACAGCGGCGCCCATTGGCCGCTGATTTGCCGCTGGTAGTCCTCATCGATGGAGGCAGTGCGAGCGCTGCCGAAATCGTCGCCGGAGCGATCCAGGACAACGATCGCGGGCTCGTCATCGGCACGACCTCATTCGGCAAGGGTTCCGTGCAGACGATCTTCGAGCTCCGAGATCGAGAGAGTGCGGCTTTGAAGCTGACGACCGCCCTGTATTACACGCCCAGCGGTCGCAGCATTCACCGCCAGGGGCTGGCGCTTCCCCGCGGTTTATTGCTCCACGTTCCCCTCGGCGACACCGAGGTTCCAGTGGGGATGTTGCTGGACATCATCGCTGCTGTCAACGACGAGGGGGCCGCGTCCGCGCAACTGCGGGCGAAATTTGGCCTGGAAAAGGCGGATGTGGACCGCGTCCTCTCGACCACTATTGGGGAGCTGGTGGTCCGGTCTGGGGCGCTTGGTCGCGATAGCGAAGCAGATACCGCGGAAGCACCCGATGATTTCGTCACCCGCAATGGCAGGAGGCTGCTCAGCGGTGGTGGCATTGTCCCCGACGTTCGCATCGAGTTGATTCGTCCTCCGCCCTACGTGCGCGAATTGCAGCGCCGGCGGATTTTCTTTGATTTTATCGTAGACTATATCGGCGGGGAGGGAGATTCGCTCCAGCACGAGGACGTCGATGATCGCATGCTGTCAGCATTCAAGCAGTTCATTCCCACCAGGCGGCCCGATTCTCAACCCTGGAGCGAAGGTGAGGCAGAGCTGGACGCACTTCGGAGCCTGGCTGTTGAGACGGATAGGGCGCCAGAGGCCAAGGCTGTAATCGACACCCTGGCGGCTATTCTCCAAGGTCAGCGAGGGGGTGAGCCCTTTTCCCCCGCCGTCAAGGTCTTTGTGCGGGCGGGTCTGAAGAAAGAGCTGGCCCTGCGGCTGTCGGGAAGAGAGGCCAGCTTGCTGGCGGAATTGGAGAACGATGTTCAGATTGAGGAAGCGGTTGCGATCGTCGGAAACCTGGGTCGCTATAGACGATTGCTGGGGGGGGGTTGACCGGACGGGTGGGCGGGCTCTCTTGCCGTCCGGGGGGCGTACTGGTATCCTAGCCAAAGAAAAAGACCAGGCGCGAACAGCGCCCCACCAGGGACGGCGCGCGAGCTGACGCCGAATACGGAGTACGGATTACGGGCTAAGGCAAGCGCTCGGCTAAGGGCGGTTTCCGGGCACTCTCTGGTTGGTATTTGGCAATTGATCAGTGGACCGAGTTGGGACCACTGAAGGAGTTGGGGCCGCTTCGCCGTTCGAGATGGCTGTGAAGCGTCCAGTGGAAGGAATTCGAGCCCTGCCACCAACAGGTGGTGAGGCTATCGAGTAGGATTGGATGAGTAGGTGGGCTGAGAGTACTTGAAATGGCCGCCTCACTTTTGGTGGGGGGTTGAGAGTACTTGAAATGGCCGCCTCAGATGGTCTTGCCGCGAGAGATCTGAACTCCGGCAAGCAGCTCACACCGGTCGGCGGGCATGTTCCAGCGGGCAGCATCCAGGACCGCGGATCTGCTTCGGGTTCGCCGTTCCGCAGGCGAAGGGATTGAACGGCAGTGGTGTTTTGACCACGCCCGGTCGCTCCCCTCCCGCTGGTGAGGTGCTCAACCGCCGCCTTATCCAAACCGCCCCTTGGGGCCAAACCCGGGGGCCGCGACCCATCCCGCTCGCCCGGCCAGCGCATGCTGGCTCCTTCGCTCCCTCTCCAACTCTGTGCTTGTTCAGGCGCCCTTTTTCCATCTCAAGTGAACAGGGTTGTGCGGTTACTCGCTCGACCCAAAGAAAGCCCCGGTTTCGTACGTCGTGGCGGACGGATCGCGCCGCTTGACACGCCGTCGGGGCAAAGCGAGAATAACCGAATGCGCACAGAAATCATCATCAATCAGGGGATTCACGAGTCGAGGATCGCTATCCTCGAGGACGGAAGGCTGGCCGAGGTGTGGGTGGAGCGTCCCGAAAGCGAGCGTATGGTCGGCGACATCCACAAGGGCTCGGTCTCAGCGGTCCTTCCAAGCTTGCAGGCTGCCTTCATTGAGGTCGGGCTCGAGCGCACGGCTTTCCTGCAGGTAAAAGATATGGTGGAAGCCGAAAACGCGGACGGCGACGACGAGGGAGGGCGATCGCGCAACGGCCGCCGACCGCGGAGCTTTCCACCGATCCAGGGGTTGATCAAGAAAGGGGAGGAGGTCCTGGTACAGATCGCCAAGGAGCCGATCAGCACAAAGGGCGCTCGCGTAACCACCCAACTCGCTTTGGCTGGCCGCTTCAGCGTCCTCATGCCCAACGGTTCATGGGTGGGCGTGTCGCGCAAGATCAGCAGCCTCACCGAACGCCGCCGCCTGCGAGATCTGGTGCGCGAACTGCGGCCCGACAACTACTCCATCATCGTTCGAACAGAGGGCCGCAATAAGGCCGAGAAGGATTTCAAGCGGGATCTCAAGCAGCTGGTCAAGACCTACGAACGCATGATCAAGAAGAGCAAGAGCGTTCGGGCTCCCAGCCTGCTTCACAAGGAATTGGGAATGACGACCAGCGTGATTCGCGATCTCTTCAACGACAGGGTCGATCGTCTGGTGGTGGACTCCAAGGATCTGTACCGCGAGATACAGGCGTACCTCAGATCGGTTTCTCCGGAGTTGCGCAAGCGCGTGGAGCTTTTTCGCGAAAGTCGCCCCATCTTCGACGCCTTCGATGTCGAGAAGGCGTTGGAGATGGCCAATGATCGCGAGGTCTGGATGCGCAGAGGGGGCGCCCTGGTCATTGACCACGCCGAGGCGGGCACGTTTATCGATGTCAACTCCGCCCGTTCCAAGGGTCCCAGGGATCAGGAAGAGAGCCACCTGCGAACGAATCTCGAAGCCGCTCAGGAGATCGCTCGCCAACTGAGGCTGCGCGATATCGGCGGCATTATCGTCATCGATTTCATCGACATGCACGACGAGCGAAATCGGAAGAAGGTGGTCGACCAGTTGGTAGAGGAAGCGAAGAAGGACCGGGCAAGGGTGTCCATCAGCCCTCAGGTCAGCGAATTCGGGCTGGTTCAAATGACACGACAGCGGGCGCGCCCCAATCTGCTGCACACCCACAGCGAACCGTGTCCCACCTGTCAGGGAACGGGTCGTGTCATGGGTCCGGATACGACGGTGACCAAAATCGAGCGTTGGCTGCAGCGGTCAAGTGCCGCCAACGGGGACCGCCGTTTCGAGCTCCAGGTTCACCCGGATGTCGCCGCCTACATCACCGAGGACCGCTCCTCCCGCCTGAAGTCGATCCGCCGAGCTACAAAGGCCCGGCTGGAGGTCCGGGAAGATAGCACCCTATCGCCTCAGGATTTTCGCTTCATATCCAGGAAGCGCAACCTGGACGTCACGGCGGAGTTCCGCGCCTGACAGCGTCTTTCCAGCAACTCGAATGGGGTACCCGCCGCCTGCTGATTGACAGATCTCCCATCGGAGAGTACATTCACCCGCTTCTCCACCGGTTCCTTTCAGCCGGTGTTTTTCAGCACCTCGGAAGGGTAAGCGAACGATGAAGGCAGTGGTCGAGATCGCCGGCAAGCAGGTCGTGGTCACCGAAGGCCAACGTGTGAAAGTGCCGAAGCTCTCTCTAAAGGAAGGCAGCAAACACCGGTTCACCGATGTTCTTTTGCTGTCGAGCGACGGAGAGAAGCAGGTGGGTACTCCCCACGTGACGGGAGCAGCAGTAGAGGCAACAGTCCTCGAGCACGGTAGGGGAAAGAAGATCATCGTCTTCAAGATGAAGCGACGCAAGAATTATCGCCGCCGATCCGGCCACAGGCAGGATTACACGGAGATCCAGATAGAGGAGATCCTTCGACCCAGCTGATTCGCTTCAGTTGCAGGTCGCCCGCCGCCGCCAGTGTCCGCCAGGCCTAGGCGTCGGACGGAGACTTCGACAGGGAAGAAAACCATGGCACACAAGAAAGGCGTCGGCAGTTCCAGAAACGGCAGGGACAGCCAGGGACAGCGCCTGGGGGTCAAGCGCTTTGGGGGTCAGCCAGTAAAGTCGGGTACCATCATTGTCCGCCAGCGCGGCACGCGCATTCACCCCGGTCGCAACGTTCGCAAGGGCGGCGACGACACGCTCTTTGCCATCGTTGACGGCCGGGTGCTCTACGAGACGGTCGGCCGCCATCGAAAGCGCGTCAGCATAGAGGTACCGGCCTCCGCCGTCTGAGGAAGGTCGGCCGCCTGCTTCTATCTGAGATTGAGGGAAGCAGTGCGGGGGCGTGTCGGGGAGTCGATGGCGTTACTCTGTCGGCGGCAACCGTGCGTGACTCACCACCACCACTCCCGGCCCTCACCTGTCCCACCAGCCACTTCTCTACAACCAACCCCGTCCTTGCTTCATTCGTTCTAGTCTATTCCTGGGGCGGTTGCCCCACCCACCGGCTTCGCTTCCAGGTGCGGCCCCGCTAGGCGCGGTCACTTGAGGGTGGCGAGACGCTACCTCTGAAGGCGTCTCTTGCCTGGTTGCCGAGCCTGGCGTACCGTTGAGCATTCCCACCGAGGGAGGGGAATAACTCTTGAAGATCCACGAATTTCAGGCGAAGGATCTGCTTCGGCGCTTCGGTGTGGCCGTGCCGGAGGGAGGTGTTGCCCGAACTCCGGAGGAAGCCGGTGAAATAGCGGCGAGCCTGGGAGGACGCGTAGTAGTCAAGGCGCAGATACACGCGGGTGGTCGCGGCAAGGGCGGGGGTGTCAGACTTGTCGAGGATGCCGACGCCGCCACCGCTGCCACTCGGGAGATTATCGGCATGCAGCTGGTTACTCACCAGACCGGACCCGGGGGCCAGCGGGTTAAGCAGGTCCTGGTTGAGGCGGCCAGCGACATCGACCGGGAGTTCTATCTGGGCATCACCCTCGACCGGACCCAGAATCGCGTCGTCGTCATGGCGAGCCGGGAAGGGGGGGTGGAAATCGAGAAAGTGGCGGCGCGAAGCCCCGAGAAGATTCTTGTTGAGACGGTAGATCCCTCCGTTGGGCTCGTGCCTTTTCAGGCGACGCGGCTGGCCTTCGGCTTGGGACTGGAGGGAGCCTCTGTCAGACAGGCGGCCCACTTCATACGCTCCCTGCACGAGGCCTACGCTGCGGCAGACTGCTCTCTTGCCGAGATCAACCCCCTCGTGCTCACCACCACCGGCGATGTCCTTGCCCTGGATGCCAAGATCAACTTCGACGACAGCGGCCTCTACCGCCACCAGGACCAGATGGATCTGAGGGATGTGGACGAGGAAGACGAACTGGAAGTCGAGGCCTCCAAATACGACCTGAATTACATCAAGCTCGATGGGAATATCGGCTGCATCGTCAATGGCGCCGGCCTCGCCATGGCGACGATGGATATCATCAAGCTGGCGGGTGCCGAGCCTGCCAACTTCCTGGATGTTGGTGGGGGAGCCAGCGCTGAGACCGTGCAGAACGGCTACCGCATCCTATTGTCCGATCCCAACGTAAAGGCGATTCTCATCAATATCTTCGGTGGTATCGTGCGCTGCGACCGGGTGGCGGAGGGGGTGATTCAAGCGCGCCAGAATCTCGAGACGACGGTCCCTACGGTCGTGCGGCTGGCCGGCACAAACGCCAATGTAGCCGCCGATATGTTGGAAAAGTCATCCTTGCAGTTTGTCGTGGCCACGGGTCTTAAGGACGCGGCCGAAAAGGTTGTGGCCACGCTGTAGTGCAACAGGGGCGGAAATCCGTCGGTCGGCGACGGTTGTTCCGCCCCACGGCACTCGCCAGAATCGGGAAACCCCATGAGCGTCCTAGTCGACGAGAAAACAAGAGTCATCGTCCAGGGCATCACCGGTGCCGAGGGATCTTTCCACACCGAGCAGATGTTGGAATACGGCACCCTGGTCGCCTCCGGGGTCACCCCGGGCAAGGGGGGTCAGGAGATTCAGGGGGTCCCCGTTTTCGACACCGTGCGCGACGCCGTCGAGGCTACCGGCGCAAATGCGTCAGCCATTTTCGTACCCCCCGCCTTTGCCGCGGACGCCATTATGGAAGCCGCGGAGGCGGGGTTGGAGCTGGTAGTCTGTATTACCGAGGGGGTCCCCGTAGCTGACATGGTGCGGACGCACGAATACCTGCGGCACCGCCCCACCCGTCTGATCGGGCCCAACTGCCCCGGCGTCATCTCGCCGGGGAAGTGCAAAATCGGCATCATGCCCGGCTTTATCCACAAGCCCGGCAAGGTTGGCGTGGTCTCCCGTAGCGGCACGCTGACATACGAGGCGGTGGGACAGCTCAGCGACTGCGGCATCGGACAGTCTACCTGTATCGGTATCGGCGGTGATCCCATTATAGGTACCCGCTTCCTCGACGCCCTCAAGCTTTTCAATGAGGATCCGGATACGGAAGCCGCGGTCATGATCGGAGAAATCGGCGGGACGGCGGAAGAGGAGGCCGCCGACTACGTCGAGCGCTCCTGCGACAAGCCCGTGGTGGGCTTTATCGCCGGCCGCGCAGCTCCTCCGGGTCGGCGCATGGGGCACGCCGGTGCCATCGTGGCGGGGGGAAAAGGCACTGCGGATGAAAAGATGAAGGCCATGGAAAGTGCCGGCATCCACGTCTGCGAGAGCCCCGCCGATATCGGCGCTGCCGTACAGAGCGTACTGTAGGCGCTGACCCAGACCGCGGATCACTCAAACACAAGGGCCAGACGCCGATCCGCGAGTGTGTGTTCAAGCTCTGTCCCTCCCTCGCACGATCCACCAGCAATCCCTTCAGAGCCGCATCATTTCCCCCCACGCGGAATTCCCCCCAATCGATACCGGCGCGGCGGCAACCCATGTCGCGATCACCGGTAATTGGGGCAGCTATTCGAGGGGAGGTGTGCCCTCATCGCAACCCCGGCGACGACGACCATCAAACCTCGGAGGTCCCGTCAAACCTGAGATCGCATGATGGCGGCCGTTCGCTGCAGAAGAGGAGCGAAGGCCACTAGCGGGTCACGTCGGCGGACCAGAGTCAGTCCCAACCATAGGCACACGAGCGCAACGGCAAGGATGGGAAGGGGCAGGTACTCATCGGTAGCCAGGGGGGCATCTACGCCGGTGTAGGTCAGGGTGTTAGTGCCCACGAGGGACAGGAGGTTGTTGATGCCATGGGCGAGGATGGCCGGGTATATGCTGTGCGTCCACCAGGTCAGGAGGCCGAGGAAGAGACCGAACAGGAGCAGGGCGGGAAACTGCCACGGGTTGACGTGCACCGCGGCGAATATGAGGGCCGAGATCGCCAGTCCGATCTTGGGTCCCAGACGGACGACCAGGGAGGTCAGGAGGAAGCCGCGAAAGATGGCCTCCTCACACACGGCTGGAGCCACGACGATGGCAGCTAGAGCCAACGGCACTTCTGACAGCCCGCCCACAACCTGGAGTTCCAGCGAGGCGCGCTGAAGGGCGAGGGGCGGAGCGAGTCCATAGGAGGAAATCAGCCGCTCAAAGAGGAGGTCGAGGTCGGCAATGACGAGGCAGCCGCCCACCCCGGCGACAGCGGCTCCGAAGAGGACGCTGAGTCGTGTGGCGTTGACCAGCAACAGATCCTCGGCGATCCACTTGTTGATCCGAATAGAGAGGAACACCACCCAGACAGTGGTCAGTTCCCCGGTCAGGAGCCCGATTCGCTCCGAATAGCCTCCAACTATGGCAAAGACGGCGAATTGGACAGCAGGGAAAAGCAGGAGCGAAAGCAGGAGGACGTGCCGGCACGACGGATAATAGCGGCGCATCATATCGGGAGCACTAGAGGAGCGAGTCACTTCCCCATCTCCTGGCGTCGTCGCCGAGATCCCACGCATCTGTCGGCAACGCCCGGTTCAAGGGAAACCGTCTGGCTTTGAGACAAATCCCCCACGCGGCCTCAATCCGCCTTGGAAAGGAAGTGCAGCTCTCCCCTGTGACAGGTCATGCAGGTAATCGGCTCTCCCTCGGCGGGAAGATTCACCTTTCCGTAGAAGGTACGCGGCTCGTGGCCTCCGGCTGCCCCCTCCGTCTCCTCCGCGTTCTCCCCTCCCGCGTTCTCCCCGTTTTCTCCCCTGTGCTCCTCCATCACGGTGGTAGCGAGGTGAATGCCGGCGTCCTTACCATCAGCACGGTACTCCGCCACTATGAGCGTCTTGTGCTCTGACTCCGTCAGTTCGAGCTCCACTTTACCTTTGATTGCCAGGCTGTCCATGAAGCCGAATTTCATCCTGCGCACGATGCGCTTGTTGGGGGTATCCTTGGGGAAGACGGGTTTACCACCCTCTTTGACGTGACAGAACAAGCAGCTTCCCTTCTTGCCCACCCCAATGGCCTTCACGATGCCCTTCATCGCACTCAACGTGCCCTTGCGACTATCGGCGAATATGGTCTTCCCATCTTCTTCGCCAGAAACTGGCTGTGAAAGCGCAAGACCCAGGCATGCGGCGAGCAGGGCCCGTGCTCCGAGCGACCTGTTGATGCTCAAGTCTACCTCCTATTCTCAATGGTGAGGATCTCGACAGCATGTGCGCGAAGTCCGCTGAGCAACAGAGCTGGCAGCGCTTTGGTTCGAACCCGCGCCACCAACGGCTTATCCGAATCGGACCCAGCCGCGCGGTTCTCGATTGCCAAGATCAAACATACGCCGGTGTTGACTAGAGTGGCAACCAAGCCGTGGCCAGCCGGCGCAGACGCTGGCACAGGCATGGAGCGGGCCCCGGCAGCGGACGGACCCCGGGCGTCCTCTCCCGTACCCTGACGCCACCATTGTTCCGGCTCTCGGCCGCAACCTAGTAGTCGCCTCAGCGCCAGGCCTGTTCCCGCGCATCCGCCCGATCTTTCGGGTCGTCTTGCCGTGCTTGGAGGAAGCCGCGGGTCCGGCTGTGCCACCACACGTAGCTGTAGAAAAGACTCGGCACGTACCGCTGGAAGCGCCGAGTGACCGCGAATGCGCCCCGGAACACGAGGCTGCCCAGCGCCAGCTGAAGGACCCACCTCCTGATGGACAGCCTGGGAGCGTCGAGGAAATCCAACCTCAGCAATAGTGCCAGCTCCGGGTGCTTGCCTAGTAGGATGGGCAATGAACGGCGGCCATAGGCGTGCATGAGCTCGCATGTCTGGTCGAGAGGCCGGAGGTGATGGTGAAGGGAAAGGGCGGAGCCGGCGAAGCGAAAGGTAGCCCCCTGCCTGTAAAGACGATAGCCCAGCTCCAGATCTTCACCACCGTAAGCGTGGAACTCCTCGTCGAAGAGCCCGATGTCAAAAAGGAGCCCTCGGCGTGCGGATGAATTGCCCGTCACGAAGCATTTGAACGGTATCTTCTCGCCTGACCGGTAACCCTGTGCGCCGCGGCTTTCCATGTAGCGCGTGAATGACGTGCTGGGGATCTGGGGGCCGAAGCGGATGTCACCCACGCCCACCTCTCCCGGGTGGGCGCGATGGAAGCCGGCGTGAGCGCGCAGGAAGCCGGGAGTAGCCGTCATGTCGCCATCGAGGAAGAGAATGATCTCCCCCATGG
>PBRM01000136.1 GCA_002725915.1 Gemmatimonadota bacterium | reverse complement strand
TCGGCTCCCTGCCCCCCGAGGACGACTTTGACGTGTTCACTGGCCAGCCGGGAGAGGAAATACTGAGGAAAAACAGCAGCGCCGGCGATCGGTTCGTCCAGGTAGTATATCAGGTCCTCGAAGGTGTCGGCCAGATCCTGCGCCGTGGGAAAGACCTCGAAGTAGCTCGCCCCGATGTTGTCGGCGACGAGCCGGGCATAGTGAGACTCATCGTAGCGGTTACCGTTCCTGAAACCGCCGGTGAAAACACTCAGTTTCGAATCCATCAGGTCAGCCGCCAGCGCCGCGATCGTGCTCGAATCGAGGCCCCCGCTCAAATGGGTTCCCAGCGGCACGTCGCTGCGCAAGCGCAGCCTGACCGCGTCAGCGAGCAGCCATCTCAAGCGCTCTACTACCTCCTCCTCGCCGATTTCTTGCGGCGTGAAGTCGAGATCCCAGTATTGTTCGGTCCGCACCGTCCCGGCCTCCCAGACAAGTCGGTGACCGGGCAGAAGCCGGTGGATACCTTTGAAGAGGGTCTTGTCGCCAAGACAATACTGAAGATTCAGGTAGTCCTGCAGGGCGTCGTGATCGAGATCCGCCACGACCGCGGGGTGGAGGAGCAGGCTCTTTATCTCCGATGCGAAAAGGAAGATGCCCTCCCCCTCATAGAAGTAGAAGGGTTTTATCCCCAGTCTGTCCCTGGCGGCAAAGAGACGCTTTCGGGAGGCATCCCAGACAGCGAAGGAGAACATGCCGTTCAGCAGCCCCACGCACCCTTCCCCGTGAGCGGCGTACATCTGCAGCAGCACTTCCGTATCGCTTAGGGTACGAAACTCGAAGTCCTTTCTTTTCAGCTCCTCGCGCAGCTCCAGATAGTTGTAGATCTCCCCGTTGTAGGTAATCACCATGGAGCCATCTGCGACCGACATAGGCTGGTGTCCGCCGGCCAGGTCGATGACGCTGAGGCGCCGATGTCCAAGCCCCACCGGTCCGCAAATCCAGGTGCCGCTGTCGTCCGGGCCGCGGTGGATGAGGACGTCTGTCATGGCCAGCAACAGATCCTCCTCTACCGCCCTGTCCGCGTCGCGGTGGATTATTCCGACTATTCCGCACATGCCTCTTTATCAGTCCTGTGCAATCTCACTCTGGACGGCGGCTTCCCACAGCGAAAGCTCTGTTCCCCAAACCAATTGCGAGAGATGGACAATTGTCCAAAAAGCAACCCCGTCCCACAACGCAGACGGTGATCCCGAGTCGCCCTCGCCGGCGCACAGCTATAGCAACAAGCCCAGCACGAGCCCGGCGCTGGCGGTACAAGCGCCGCTCACTCACGAGGATATTCAGTGGTACCAATATTGCGGGGAGCATGGCGAGAACGAAAGATACAAAGAACTGATGGTCCGCGCTCAACTTGAGTGGACTGGCGAAGAGCCACAGGTAATGACCTCAATTGTGTAAACAGGTAGATAGATTGGTAAGGCTTGGATTCTCGACTATCGAATGGATGTCATCGCAGTAGAAGGGTAGTCGAGAGCTCGCCAGTATACACTGACCAGGCCAGGGCGATCACCAAAGGCCATATCCTCGTCCCAGCGCTGCGCAACATACATTGCCGAGGGCCGGACCTGGTAGGCCCCCTCGATCTCCGGCACATCATTGGACACGGTTCTCAGGCTGTGGTAGAACTGAGTGAAACACAAAAGTGATAGACTCACGGTCAACCGTGGCGGCTCTCCAGCACTATCAACGGATTCAAAGATAAACCGAAAACATCTACTCTGTGATCGTGACGACCGATGTGTGAAATCGCCAGATGATGTCGAGCGATCCGACGCGCAACGCGCCGAAGGGAAGGGACCGGCCGTCACCGGGAAAATCAAAAAACCTCCCCGGTGTCAATGGAGAAAGGCTGGTTGAGCGCGCTGGAGGGTCTCAAGCGGACGAGGGCGAGCGCTCTTCAATCGGGACGCTGGTGTTCACCTGCCGTCGGCAGATGGGCGCCCCCCACGCGCTGAGAAGTCTCGCGTGGGGGCACTAGTCCTCTGCCCTGTGCCCCTTGTCTCCTTCCTCCAGCTCTGCGCGAGTTGCCAGAGTGCCGTAGTCGACCACCTCCAGGCCGCTGTCCTGCAAGCAATCGAGGAACCTCACCAACTCACCGGAATCCAGCATGTCCCGCGGATCGAAATACACGTTGGCATACCCGCCTTCCGCCAATATCAGCTCTGCGTACTGCCTGAACAACCGTGTCATCTCCCCCGATTCGGGGTGCGCACCGTTCCTCTTGCCCAAGCTGTGCCAGGAGTCGAAGACCCCAAACGGGTGACGCGGACACGGGCTGAGCGGAAACTCGAGGACGCCGGAAGTGTGGCGAAAAGGCAATCCGCCACTGACACTGCTGCCTGCGAGTGCGGAAGAGGAGTAGAGGTAGCCGAGATCCGCTAGCACAGGATACACCTCATCTACGTGCAGGTTGCCGAAATGAGGACTGCGGAACCCCCTTGGCTCGTAACCCAAAACCTCAACACAGGTCTCGTGACAGGCCTCGATTTCGCTCTTTCTGCGCTCGGAGGAGATCTCGTTGAACCGCTCTCGGGCCATGTCATCGCCCCGGGCATAGTCATAGCCCGGATGGTAGAGGTTGGGGTGGGTCTCGGTGTGGTTGAGTATCTCCAGGCCAGCGGTGACGATCTGTCGGTGTTCGTCGGGGAAGGTGCGAATCCACCGGCCGACACAGGCGAAGCTCCCTCTCAGGTCCCGCGCCTCGAGGAGGCCGATTACCTCGGATACGGCCTCCACATCCCGAGGAAAGTCACAGTCGAAGGAGACGGTACACGAAGGACCCCACCCTCGTTGCCGCCTAAGGATCGCACCAAAACAGACTCCCGGAAGGGCGAGCCCCACCAGTCGTTTCAGGTCTCGCGCGACTCGGTTTATCAAGACTCGATCTGCTCAGGGCACATTTCCGGCTTCCGCCCTCTCACACCCAGACTCTGAGCGGCGACAATATCCACCAGACCGCACTCTCGGAACCACGACTCCACCTCCTCCATCGGAAAGTGAAACTGGTACTGCGGGTGGTACCAATCAAACGTGTCGATGTGGGCAATACGCCAATTACGATCGACCTTTACGACTCCAAGTATAGCCTCTCTGAGGCCAGGGATCATGCGGCCGATCTTCCAGTAGAACCAGTTTACGGGAACGGCCATGTAGGAGAGGTCGTAAAGCAGCTTCAGGGGCATCTTGAGGGTGAACGCGCGGATCGCGCTCTCCAAGCAGGCAGCACTCGTAGGCTTCCTCCGGTAGATCTTGACAGAGATGTCCCCTCCAGCTCTGATAAACTCAGTAAGTACCTCGAAAGCCCGGCGGGGATCGGGCGTGTGGTGCAGTACCCCCCAGCTGAAGACGATGTCGAACGAGCCCTTTCGAAAGGGGGGATCGAAAAGGTCGGCCTGCACGATGTGGGCATTGGGCAGGTCGCTGGTAATGCGCCTGGCATTGAGGACAGCTACGCTCAGATCTATGCCCACGACCTCGGCGCCGAACTCGTGTACGACTCTCGAGTGTCTGCCGTACCCACACCCGGCATCCAGCACGAGTTTGTCCTTGAAGAACTCGGGAGTAAGGCCGCCCTCTAACGCGTAGCCGCGGTCTCGCTCATCGCGCACCGACGAGTACACCGTCCACTCGAAGCCGAAGCTGTCCTGAGTCTTCTTCTTCTCCTTCTCGAAGCGGCGGACCTCGTCGTCGGAAAACTCCCACTGCGGCAGCCTGCCCGCGTGCTTTTGGGCGAACTCGCCATAGATGTCAAGGGCATTTGGAAGAATGACGGGGATCCCCTGCACGATGGGATACCAGGTTCCGCAGGAGGAGCGCAGCAGACCCTCCTCGATCTCCTCTGTAACGCCCTCGGTTGATGCCTCAAAGACCTCCAGCTCGAACTCGCCCTGGCAACGTGGACAAGTCAGAAACTCCATGAGTCTTCTCTTCATTGCCTGCTCCGTGTCACGGGATCACCTGACAGACGACTTGATACACCACACACCACGCAAGGGGTACGGGTGTTCCCGGGTAGGATTGGCAACGGCGCCTACAGCCTCCCATCGCTGTCTCGTGCCTGCTTCGTCAATGGACACAGAGAAACTCAACATCTATACAGATGACCCTGAATATCACCATCAAAGGCTCAACTAAAGCGGGACTTGACCAGCAACCTCTCAAAAGCGCGGAAATCTGCACGCTACGAAGCCCCTCGAAATGACTGCTCATATCTTGCGGAACAACCGAAAAAAATAGACCCCAAAATTGCTCCTGATGGCCCTCTCGATGAGCGGAGAGTCGTCTGACAGGCCCAACAGCATAATTTCCCGTACCCAACGCCGGCCCGGCCAGTCGCACAAGGTCTGCTTGGCGCCATCCCATGTCCTCTCGCGGTGAACAGCCTTTGGCATCGACACAGAAAGGGCGAACCATCCTCCACGCTTCATTACGCGATGTATTTCCTTCAGCCAGGGAACAGGATCCCGGCGGTAGAAAAGAACCTGGTAGCATGCTACGCCGTCAAAAAGCTCATCGGGAAAAGGCAAACCGTCTAACGACGCTTGGACGTCTACCAGAGGCGTTGTTCGAATGTCGATTCCGACTACATTGCCTGGCAAGAAATCTCGGTACGGTGAATTCCCGGCACCGGCATCAAGTATCAGCTGTCCCTCTTGGCAGCAAGCATCCATTAGCGCAATAGCTCTCCGGGAATGCCTGCCGAGATTGGAGCGGTCCGGTGTGGTCATCAGTCTGAATCTCCATCTGTTTGCGACTCTGCGAGATGCCCTTAGTCGTCCCTCGCCAAGCGTTGGTTCCTGGCTGCCAGGGCACCTCGAAACGGCGGGTCATGTCATCGGTCCATTCGTTGGCGGAGGCGGTCCCGATTGGTCGCCCATCAGCTCGCTCAGCAACTCGGCCTCCCGGGCCTCCATAACGAGCCCGTCCACGGCGCGATGCCGCTGTCTCCCGCTGTTCCCGAGTCGTGCCCCAAGATGCGGTTCGTCACACAGCCTGCGAAAGGCCGCCGCGAACCCCTGCGGTGTGCCATCAACGACGAGGGCGTCGGCGCCGATCAGCTCTGGCTCCGGCTCCCACCAGGGCTGGGGTACCACCACCGGCAAGCCGGCGGCCATCGCCTCCAGAACAGGGATGCAGATGCCGGGATAACGTATGGCGATGGCGAAAGTATGGGCACGAAGGTAGTGCTCGTGGATCTCGCGATTTTCGACGGACCGCAAAAAGTGAACACGCCCCTCCAGCCCCAGCCTGCTGGCCAGAGACCGGCAGCGTTGGTTGTAGGGTCCCTGACCGATGAGAGTCAGTTCGACGTTGGATACGTGTTGCAGGGACTCGATCAACGGCGCCGGATCTTTTCCGGGGAACTGCCGTCCCACGCTCAACACCCGCAAGGGGCCGTCTAATCGTGGGGTCGCGCCGGCAGCGTAAGCCTCTCCGTAGACCTTGTTGTAGACCACCTCCGTCCGCCGCGGTCGAAACCGGCTCGCATAGCTCAGGGGGAATTCGTACGCCGAGATAATCAAATCCGCCGACCGGAACACCTCGCGCTCGAACAACGCCAGTTCGACCAACGACCGTGCGAACCGCGGTGCGTACGCCAGACCCAGAATCCGAAAGGTGCGCCAGCGATCGTAGTCGCAGTGGAGGGAGATCACGCTCGGCACCTTCAGCGACTCCGCGGCCCGCACGGCCAGCCAACCGTGGATGGATGGATTGTGGGCTCGAATCAAGTTGGGTTCGATTTGTGCGATGAGTTCCGTCGTGAGACGTTGCAGATTTCCGAGCCGTAGCACGTCGGTTGCGGTCGGTCGGCCCACGGAATGCACAAAGAGCCGGCCATTCCCCGCCAGTTCTGCCACCTCCTCCGCCGCCACCTCCCGGTCGCTGAGTGAGATGACGTGGACCTCGTCAAACAAGCCACATGGGTTCCAGTAACCTCGCTTCACCTCCCCTTTCTCGTGGTATTTGTACAGGGGGTCGTTGGGAAACACGACGAGGCGTCGACTCGCCGGGTGCGGCTTCTCACTCCCCTCAGGGCCTCGATCAAACTTTGAGTCCGACACGCTGAGCCTATTGCTCACCAGGTGGGTGAAGAGCGCCACGAAGCGGCACACAACCGGTTCTGCATGGGTCCGATACGGAGCATCGGCAGGAATTCGATGTGCTGCTCGCTGATTTGATACAGTGCGGCCACGATAGAGGCGGTGTCCACCGAGTCGTCGATCAGAGGCAGCGCTCTGGCGTCGCCGATGACCTCCCGCCCTGTGCCCGGGTTGAGATCGGTGGGCAGATCCAGTCCTGGTGGTTGCCCCTGTACGAAGCGGTTGTCGCCATAGCCGACCTCGATGATTGCGCGCCCGGTTTGGTGTACCGCGTGAGAACCTCGCAGACGTGAGTTGCGACGTGGGACCCAGAGTTCGGCCGCCAGCAGCCCCTTACCCAAGAGCACCGACGCTGACCTGCTGCTGTCCGCGACGGCCGGCTTGATCATGGCGACCCCTCGCGGCTGCCGATCACCGCTTTGGCCAGTTTCCACTCCCGTTGCTCGAAAACCCCAAAGACTAGCAGCAAGCCGACATAGGACGCGCAGCCGATAATCACTAGAGCTGGTTGCTGCGCCGACGCCTGTAGTCCTAACGTCAGAATCAGGGCCAGCGGCGTCGCTGCCAGCAGCGCCTTGGCCATCAGCTGCCACTGCCATGGAAAAGGCAGGATCGAGCGCGACATCGCGTAGGTCGCAGCCGCTTGCAGGCCGTAGGTCATTAGCGTCGTAACCGCAGCTCCTGTTGCCCCGTAGCGGGGAACCGCCACGGTGTTGGCGGCAACGTTGAAGGCGGCAGCACCGACCCCGATGGCTAGGATTCGGTGGCTGAGGTACTCGAGGTTCAAGACCGTCTGGGCGATGGCGCCGACATTCATGATCGCGATCGCCGTCGCCACACACCCGATCACCGCGGAGGTCGCGACAAACTGGCTCGTGGCGACGATGCCGATGATCTCGTGAGCGTACCCGGTCAGTAGCAGGATGACCGGCACGGCGAGGAGAAAGGGATACTTCTGGGCGAACCGCAAATACTCCACCACTTCCTCGAACCGACCGACTTTCCAGGCCGCCGCCGTCGCTGGCAGTAACACGAAGAATACTGGAGAGTAGAGGAGGCCTGCAATGCTGCCTATTCCGTAGCTCACAGCGTACGCCCCCGCCACCTCTGGCCCCCAGAAGTACGAGAGGAAATAGCGATCACTGGCGTTGACGACCCAGTTGAGTACGCCAAGAGGCAGAAGAGGCAGCCCGTAACGGACGTAGGGAGCCATCGAGGTGATACGTGGACGCCACCATCCCGAATGCCACAAAATGGTGCCGACACCGACGATCAAAATAACGAACCTCAACGCCAGGAGGCCGATGACCATCCATTCGAGACCACGCTCCAGGTAGAGCGCCGCAGACGACAGCAGGAGCCACCCGGCTGTCTCGCCGGCGACGAGCATGGCGTAGACGCCGACCGCACGGGCCGCGCGAAAGTAGATAAGCACCAGATTCAGCGAACCGCTGACGGGGATCAACAGCAGCGCGGTCTGAATCACAGGGGCTTGCGCCTCACCGCCGAAGAAGGCCCGCGACACCCAGGCGCCCGAGACCGTGCCGATGCCCATCATGGCGAGACTGGCGAACCCGCAAAGGAGCAGGGCCGACCAGAGATCAGCCGACGCATGACGGGGATCATCGCGAGTCGGCACGAAGCGCAGAAGAGCGAAGTTGAGTCCAAGACCAGCAATGCCGGCCAGTAGCTCCACCCCCACGAAAAGTTGGACCCAGATACCGTAGCCTTCGACCCCGAAGCTTCGCGTCAGCAGGGGCATGGCGAAGACACCGCGCAGGTAGAAAAGACTGGTAGAGATCCCGCCGATGAAGGTCTGTCGCGAAAACCGGACAAAGCTCGCGTTCATCCCAAGATGCCGCCGTAGACCTCGATGAGGATGCCCAGAATGCGCTCGTCAGAGTGGTGCGTCGTCACCCATTCCCCACTGGCTCTGGAGGCGTCTGCGAGCGCATCTGGTGATAATCCGATCAGCGCGTCGCGGACCTCGCCGGCGTTAGCACAGTTCATCACCGGCATCGGGGCACCGTAAGCGCGTCGCGCCAAATTCTCTTTGACAAAGGCCATCACGGGCCGTCCGAGAGCCATGGCCTCGATCGCAGTCAGCCCGGTGGCGCCGAGGGAGAACTGGTCAATGACGATGTTCGCCTGCTCCACGTTCTCGTAGAAGACGGATTTGTCTCCGAAGGGCACGAAACGCACGCAGTCTTTAATTCCAAGAGTCCGTACCAGATCCCGCGTCGCCTCTCGATCGGGCCCCCAGTCGGCGACGCGAACCTCGAACCGGACGGCGCCAACGCCCCGCTCTCGCTGCAGTCGAAGGCAGTCGGCAAGACCGCGGAAAAATACATCGTTTGCCTTGACCGACGCCCGCTCACGGTCACGCCAGTCCAGCCTGGCAGCACAGAACAGGACGATGGGCTCCGACCACGGATTGGGTCGAGGTTGCAGCCGCTCGAGGTCAACGCAAAACGGCAGAAATCCGTGCGATTTGAGCTTCAGGCCGGTACGCGCCAGCGTCTCGTACTGATCGACGTTTACCAGAAAGACGTGCTCGGCCTCCGACAGGGCTCGGCGGTAGAGCTGCGAGTATCGACTCGTTCCCGTGGCGACTTCGCTGAGGTCGGCCCCGGTGGTCATGCCGACGTAGGGAACACCGTAGCGACGCTTGATGCGCAACGCTGCGACTTCGTTGCATGTCTGTGCTTGCACTAGCCCGTAGCGGCTGCCGATGCGTCTCTCGAAGGGGCTTGCAAAACCGAGCCTCCCTAGACGGTTGAGGCCGTGGTTCAACACATCCCGTCGGTACGGCTGCAGGAACTCGAGACGTCCAGCTCCGGGGAACTCGTGCTCGGGATTTCCCTGGCGTGCCCTCTTGAGGTAGACCCGTGGTAGATACAGATCACCATCGACGCCAACGCGGCGTAGGAGGCGAGTGTAGTTGAAACCGACGCCGCCGAGATTCCCGATCCAAGCGACCGGTGGCAATTGTGCGGCGGTCCGAAGCTCAGTCACATTCGATCAACGCCCGTAGGATGCGGACCACCGTTGCGACTTCGTCCTCAGTGATCTCAGGATAGCAGGGCAGGCTGAGCACGCGGTTGCACAAAGCCTCGGTTACTGGCAGCGGCCCCGCTCGATGGCAGTCGCGGAAGGCTGGTTGACGATGGTCAGGCACCGGATAGTGCGCGCCGGCGCCGACACCGGCCTGCTGCAGGCCGGCCAGGATGGCGCTCCGCTCTTCGCACTCGACGACGAAGAGATGGACCGAGTCATCCTCAGCACCGCGGGGGTCGAGGCCCAATCGAGGGACGCCTCGTAGGCCGGCCTCGTACAGCGCAGCGACGCGGCGCCGGCGTTCATTCCAGCGGTCGAGGTGAGGCAACTTGACGCGCAGAACGGCGGCCTGTATCTCGTCCATTCGAGAGTTGCGTCCGCCTGCAAGCTCGGCGTTGTAGCGCTCCGACCACCCGTACTGAGCCAACTGCCGGCAGCGTGCCGCCAGGTCGTCGTCGCGGGTGACCACGGCGCCAGCGTCGCCTGATGCACCCAGATTCTTGGTTGGGTAGAAGCTGAAGCACGCCAGGTCACCGATGGCGCCCGCCCGGCAGCCCCGGCGCCGGGCGCCGTGGGCATGGGCAGCGTCCTCGATGACCGGTACGCCGTGCTGCCGGGCGATCGCGATCAGGTCGTCCATGGCAGCGAGCCGACCGTAGAGATGAGTAACGATCACCGCCGCGACCTGTCCGATCGCCGCGTCGAGGGCGCTGGGCGACATGTTCATGCCGGCGCGATCGACGTCTACGTAGTGGGGGGTAGCGCCGATGACACGGATTGCTGTCGAGGCGTAGCCCCCGGCGTTGGCGACCGTAACCACGGCGTCACACGGACCAACGCCGACACTCCGCAAGGCCAGCTCGAGGGCGTCGGTGCCGCTGCTCAGGCCGACACAGTTGCCCACACCGCAGTACGCGGCAAACTCCGCCTCGAAGCCGCGGACCTCCTCGCCCATGGAGTACCAGCCTCGATCGCATACCGCACCCACTGCCGTCTTGAGCTCGTCTCCCAGCGCCTGCTGTTGACGCTTGAGATCGTTTAACAAGATCTTCACCCCCCTCCTCCTGTGGCCGCCAACTTGCGCCTCACGCCGAACCGACGATTTGCAGGTACTGGTCGTAATCCCGGATATACTCTGCCTCATCGTACACGGCCGATGCCAGGACCATCAGCATGGCGTCGGCGGTATAGGCATACTCCGTCGACCACACCATGGGCGGCACGTAGAGGCCCACGCCGGGCCCACTCAACACGACCGAATCGGCAGCCTCGCCATTCTCTACGGCCACGTGAACCGAGCCGACGATGCACACGAGAAACTGTGCAAGCGTGCGATGGGCATGCTCGCCGTGGATCTTCGAGCTCGGGACGTCGTAGACGACGAACACGCGCTGCGGCACGAAGGGCAGATGGTCGGGGTACTGCCCGAAGGTCAGGGCACCCCGCAGATCCCTGATGATCGGCATCGGAATGAGCCGCACGCCGGGAACGGTCAACTCTTCCACCGTGGTTGGCAATGACAGCGCGGGCTCTCGCAGGGCCAAGGCTTCGCGGCGGCGACCCGGCGTAAGGTAATCAACGAGTTGAGCGGGATTGCCTCGCACCACGGCATTGGGAGGCACATCCTGCGTCACGACGGCGCCGGCGCCCACCATCGCGTTCTGTCCGATGGTCAAACCAGGCAGAATTGTGGCGCTCGCGCCGATCGAGGCTCCGCGCCGGACGACAGTTTCCGGAAAGCTGTCGGGCCGGCGTCCGCTGCGCGGGAAGGGGTCGTTCGTGAAGGTCGCGTTCGGGCCGACGAACACGTCGTCCTCAAGACGCACTCCGTCCCACAACTGCACGCCGCACTTGACGGTCACATTGTTCCCGACAATTACGTCGTTCTCGACAAACGTGTGGTCGCAGATATTGCAGTTATCTCCGATCACCGCGCCGGGCAGGATGTGCGAAAAGGCCCATATCCGCGTCCCGGTACCGACGCGCTCGGTCTCGACGATGGCTGCAGGGTGTTGGTAGAAGTCGCACATTTCACCCGCCCGGCTTCCGCACTTTGAGGTAAACGTAGTCTGACAGATCGATCGGCTGGTGCTGACGCACGCCGTGATCCAAGAGAGATGTCGCCATCCACCCAAAGGGCATCGCCATGAGCAGATGACGCAAGGTTCGCCTCTGTGGATGCCCTAGGACACTGTAGTACGATGGCTTGATATCTTCAATGACGAATGAGCTATTGTCGCGTACGAGACGGATGAACTCGTCAAGTGTTAGATAGGAACAGTGATCCCTTATATGCGCGGCGTGATGTCCGAAGGCTCGAGCCGAGGAGTGATTGAAGACCATGACGCCTCCGGGTCGGAGGAGACGCTCTGTCTCGCGCACGATAGCCGCCTTGTCCTGGAGTCGCAGGATGTGGACGAAGACGTCGTTGGACACAGCCACGTCGATGCTGTCCGACGGCCGAGGTACGCCACGAGCGTCACAGTTGTAGATCTCGTCGTAACCCGCCCGGCGCGCCTGCTCGGCCCGCTCTGCATCCAACTCCACGCCGACAACCGTGTGGAACCCGAGTTGCCGCAGGAAGGGCAACCAGTTGCCGTGGGACGTGCCAATGTCCAGCACCGTGGAGTCCGTACCGACCTCGTCGGCCAGCATGTCTCGGACGGTGCGCTTGAGGGTCCGAAAATAGTAGCGATTCCAACGGCGCCCCATGAAACCCCGAGCCGTCGCCGCCGTCCCGCCGATGCGGGCTATGTAGTCCTCGTGGGTCTTGTCTGACTCGGTCATCCCGCCATCTCCATTTCGGCGAGCGTCCTCAGCCGATCGCCGTGTACTCGTAGTAGACTCCACCCCATTTCTCCTTGAACCGCCGAATCCCCACTTCCTTGCCCTCGGGCGCTGGGTTCACTCCCCCTAGATCCAGCTGCCGCAAGCCCTGATCGTGGCCCCACTGGAGGACTTTCCACTTTATCAGATCGGGGCCATAGAGTTTGTCGGCGAAACTCCGCTCCGACTGGAAGGACCCCAGCTCGCCGATGACGTCTCCGTGTCCCCACACCGACAGCCCGGCGATCATCTCACCCTCATGTTCGGCCACAAAGGTCTCGAACCACCCCTTCGGCCGGATGTGCTCCCACATGGACCGAAAATCCTCAAAGCCGTGCATGCGCTTGTCGTAGCGCCGCGCGCAACGGGTGGCGAAGGCGTAATAGCTGCGCAATTCTTCCAGCGAAGCGACGCGACGCACCACGATCCCGTCGCGTTCGGCCCGACGCACGGCCTTGCGCGCCGAGCCCTTCATCGCCGCGAGGAGATCTTCCTTCGCAGGTGATAGATCGACTTGGATCGTCCCCCAACGACGCACCGACCACCCCAAGGGTATCGTGGCCTCAAGGGCCGCCGGCCAGTTGCCGGCGGCCACCCGCAGCCAGCGGTATCGGGCCTCCCGATCGAGACTCGCGGCCAAGTCGCGGTAGTGTCCCTCGCGCGCCTCCCCCACGGCGACCGGCTCCCCATACCACAACAGGCTGCCGATGCGTCCCCGCAAGGCCGCTGGCACGACGTGACGGGCCGTGTTGGCGAGTCCACGGATCGATGGCGGCCGACAGATAAAGGCAAGGAGGCGCAGGATCGGCCTTTCTCCATCAGAGACGGTGAAGAACAACGGCTGATACCCCAGTAGGACCCGCATGCGCTCGGCCCAAGCCAAACCGTGATACATCGTGAGAAGTCCACACGTGCCTGCCGCGATCGAGGCCTCCCAACCCGGTTCGGGCTCGGCGGCGATCTCCACGTACCTGTTGCGCGCCATGTTGTCATCATCGATGCAGGTTATGTGTCCGGCCCGGCACTGTGCTCGAATGACTCATAGCGGTAGACGAGCTGCAGATTCGGCCCCGGAGCTACCCGGCATGATTCGTTTGGTTGCACCTCTATTTTGAGCGGAATCGCTGCATAGCGACTGATATTCCGGAGTGCCAGGAGTGCTTGCAAAAGTCGCTTTCGAAGTACTGCGAGTTGTCCCGAAAGACGAATTCCAGCAGATCAACCTCATGCCCCACATGCCGCTTCCACTGGCACTGACCATCGCTCTACAGGCCTGAATATTCCAATCTATCTTTTCGCTCTCGCTCAGCATCAGTGTCCCTCACTATCTCGAAGTCACATCGGCACAGAAAAGCGCGATCTTCTGCAGGCCCGCGTCAACTATGAGCGGGATAGTTGACCTCAAAGGCCACATACGATTCGTCCCGGTACACCAGTTTCAGGTACTTGCGCCTGAACGCCTCGTGGAGTGGATCCGCGAAGTACTGGGGATAAAAGCCCAGCCTCCCCTGGGGAATCTGTACCATCCGAACGATGTGGGTGATGTCGTGATCGAGCATCACCTGCAACAGGTCGTCCGCATCGCGGCAGGCCTCGTAGCTGAGGATCGGCTGGTGCCGATGGTCCCACATGTATGTATGCTGCAGATAGAAGCCCTTGACGATTCCCTGCAGAAGCACGACTGCCGATTCCGGGAAGTTCTCGTTGGCGTATTGAAAGACCCGGTAATTGCCTTCGTGCCGCTGCAGGAAGCTCTCCCTCGACTCCACACCCATGACGACGTCGAAGACAGGTCTGGCCAGGAAGTATCCCCAGCAGAGGTTGAGCACTCCGGTGCAGAAAAAGCCCACGGCAAAGACTTGCCTCAGGCCGGGCAGGCCGCTTGAGTACAAACGCCCGGCCAGATACCCGCACAGCGCACTCAGGAAGGCAATCAGAACCAGCCCGTAGCGCGGATTCATGTGAAGTGCGCCGACGACAACAAGATAGTAAGCGACACAGAATCCTGCCAGCAGGTACACCCTCTTCTCCCGGCAGTACAGCAGGAGGGCAGGTAGAAGCGCAGCGAAATAAACCCCGACCGCCTTCTGCCACCCACTGGGCGAGAACGTCCACGACCACGGCGACATCGACGGCCATCTCAAGTGCAGCCAGTCCAGGAAGGGAATCAGTCCCCACAGTCGGTCTCCGCCCTCAGCAGACTGTACCGGCAGGCTCAGTACGGTGGGAGCATGGCCGAACTCCATGCCTCCGAAGAATTCATTCGCCAGCGGCCAGACTGGATTCGCAGCCATCAGGTAGCTCCGGATGTACCACGGCGAGACAAAGAGCAACGCCAACGCGGCGTACGCGAGTGCATTCCGTAGGGTCTCCGACCAACTCCGTCCGCGAATAACGCCGGCTATGACCACGATCGGGAAACCCAGAAAGATGGTGGCAATACCTTGGTGTTTCACCCCCATGGCGACCCCAGTGAGCAGCCCTGCCAGCACCAGCATTTGAAGCTGACGAGTCACCACCCAGTTGAGCAGCGCCCAAAAGGCCATCAACTGGAAGAAACACAGACCGACGTCTATGTATCCCCTCGGGCCGAAGAAAACCACGATAGGCACGAAGCCGAATATCGTGGCCGCCCAGAGGCCGGATCGCCGGTCCAGGTAACGCCCGCAGAATCCCACCAGCGCAAGGCACGTGAGTACCCCCATCAGCCAGTGCATCACCTGTGCGAGGCTGCCGTTGGCGAACGCCAGGCATACGATGTACAGAAGCCCCATGTTCGACGGGTAAAGCGCCCCCGTTACCGTCGGCTCGAAGCTCAGGTAGTGCTTGCTCAAAAAGAGCGAGGGCAACGCCAGCTGATAGGCGAGGGGATCGACCGCACCATGGGGCGGGGCCAGGGACCGGATAAAGCCCAGGGCCTGGCCCGCAACGAGCAAAGCAAGCAGCCACAGTTGTATGGACCGGACCCTCAGCCGGAGCCCGCGGACACTCTCGCCTAGCGCTCCTTTGTAGCGTATGACCTCTCTGCACCCGAGGGCTGCCCAGACGCCCACAATGCCCCAGATGACCGGGGCGTACAACAGGTGAGACAAACCGAGAATGAGTACGCTCAGAAAGAGAAGAGCGAATCCGGCAGCGACGGAAAAACACAACTCCTCGATCCTGTTGGCCCAACTCGCGCCCAGCCGCCGCGAGATGGCGTGGCCCGTGCCGCCGGCTCCCGCCAAGAAGAGGAGCGCAAAGCCGATTTCCGTCATCCCGTCCGTCCCAGGAGATGCAGGACCAGTTCCCCGAAATCCTGGCTCTCGTAGTAATACCAGAAAACGCCGAGGGTCCAAAGCAGCACCACCACCTCGCCAACCAAGTGCAGCACCCGTCGTCCCCGACCACAGTCCGCTGCCGCTTCCCCCGAGCCGTCTGACGGTGCTCCTGTCACTTCAGGCGCTCCCAGATGGCACAGATGGTTATCACGCCACTTCTCCACTTCGCGCTGTGGCCAGAATCGATGTCGCGGTCAACAATTCACCTTCGCCTTTCCGAGCGCCCGCCACCCGATCCCGTCTCGGCTTTGTATTTCCACGTCGCTGAGATCCGTTACGGCATACCAGTCCTCGACCTGCTCGCGGGAAAAGTAAACGGTAGAGGGAACCGACAAGCGATCGAACCAGTCGGCGTGCCCCACTCTCAAGGGGAGATTCGCATACCGCGTGAACGGCCACACATCCGCCAGCCTCCTCGCCAATGGCACCGAGCGCAGAATCCGGTAAGGAAGCGAAAAACAGAGAAAACTGGCGAGGTTCAGAAAGAAGGTGATGCCGTACAACCACCGCAGGGAGAGTCGCGTGCTGACCAGCCTGAGCAGATCCACGCCCCGATAAAATCCCTGTCGCTTCCCGTAAACCCAGACAAACAGGCCCCCGGTCTCTCGTAAGAGAGAGGCGAGTCGCCCGAAGCCCTCCGCCGGTCTCGAGAGGTGCTGTATGACACCGACGCAGTAGATCAGGTCGAAGACCGGTCGCAGCGGCGCTCGATACAGATCTGCCTGGACGACGTGGACATTGTCGAGGGACCTGGTGTTTTCGTAGGCGGCCTCCACGGCTTCGCTCAGATCCATAGCCAACACCTCTGCACCGAATTTTGCCGCATAGAATGCGTGCCGGCCGAATCCACAACCGGCGTCCAGCACCAATTTCCCCGCAAAATCGTCGCGCTTTACCAGCGGCTCGAAGTAGCTCCGGAAGTTCTCCTCCCAGTGAGGGTACATCTCGGAAAACACATTCCACTGATAACTGAAGGAGCGCAGTGTCCTTCCCTCGGTGGACGATTCAGCAGATGGCGTATTCTCCCAATAGGCACGGTAACGCCGAAAGTGTTGCGCGTGGAACTGTCGAAGCGTATCCGCCAGCAGCTCTGGCGCTAGCAATCGCGGCACGCCGTTGATCACCGGATATCGATGGCCTCGTGCACAGGAGAGTTCGGCCTCCATTATCTCTTCCGCGTCAGCTCTGTCGACGTCGTCCGGATCGCAGCGTAGATCATCGCCGCAGAGAGGGCATACCACCAGTGCCAGAAGTCGCTGTTTCATACCTCAAGCTGCCGTACTGAGTTCCGCAGCACCTGCGGCCCGGATCGCGTCCCGCCACTTATCCGCTTCTAATTCCGGCGGGAATCGCTCTCGCATGTGCTCGACATTGGCCTCGAAGCGCCTCCTCAGATCCGGTTGATCCGCAAGGCCAGCGAGATGGGCAGCCAGCCCATTGATGTCACCGGGATCCGCGACCATGCCTATGTCGTTCTCCTCGATCAAGGTTCTCGCCGCCCCAGGTGGCAGGGCTGCAAGGATGGGGATGCCCAATTCCACATACTCGAACAGTTTGGTCGGGGTCGCGTAGGCGAAGGTGGAGTCGGCGAGTGAGAAAAAGCCGATG
>PBRM01000135.1 GCA_002725915.1 Gemmatimonadota bacterium | reverse complement strand
CTATCGCATCTTCAATATCGACATCTTCAAGGAGGTCGGACCGCCGCACCGCTTCACCCAGGAGATCCCGGCCGCATGGATGGAGCGGGCCGGCCCGGAACGCCGGAAGCTGTTCACCCGCGAGGCGTACTTGGAAGGTTGCTGGGATCAGTAGCGCCCCGGCACAGGCACCTGAGCCAAGATGCTCAACTCGCTGTTCTACATGGCCGCCCGGGTGCGGGACAACGTGCACGATGTGGCCACCCCGGCGAGTCGTCGCGTTGGTGGCAGCGCGTTGCGGTGACCCTCTTTCTCTACATCCCTGCGGACGGCGACGGCAATCGCCGGATACCGGGTGACCACGGCTTCGCCTTGGCTGCCGATCCGAGCGCACCCGACGACGCCATCTGGTGGCGCCACGGCGACGCCGAGGGTATAGGTTAGCGCGCCCCCTTTACCTCGCACTTACAATAATGCTCTTTTCCGGCTGCAACGCGCGGAGGCCAGCCTTCACGGAGGCGCACGTCCTCACGTCGCCCGGCTGGTTGCAGCGCGCGAGCACGGCTTCGACAACAGGAGACCGCCATGCTGACAGAGGAACAGATCGAGCAATTCCATCGCCACGGGTTCACCGTCTGTCCGGGCTTCCTCGACGCCCACACGGTCCAGGAGCTGCTGCGTGAGGCCGAGGGGGTGATCGCCGGCAGCACCCACGCCAACCACGACGCCGAGCGCATGGAGATGGAGCCGGACGGCGCCGTGGTGCGGCGTCTGTACGAGCCCTGCACCCATTACCCGCAGGCGCGGGCACTGGCGGATTCCGACGAGCTGCTCGACGGTGTGGAGCAACTGATCGGGCCGAATCTGTTGTTCCACTACAGCAAGCTGAACATGAAGCCGGCCGAGGTCGGCTCGGTTGTGGAGTGGCACCAGGACCTGTCGTACTACCCGCTGACCAACACCGACTCGCTGGCTGTGCTGTTTTATCTGGACGACACGGACGCCGGCAACGGCGCGCTGAAGATCGTGCCGGGCGGGCACGAGGGCGTCGTCATGGACCACACTCGCGACGGCTATTTCCAAGGGCGGGTGACCGAAGCGATGGACGACCCCCAGGCGGCCCTGATTGAGGGGCCCGCGGGCACGGCGATCTTCATGCACGGACTGGCGCCACACGCGTCGGAGCCGAATACGTCTGAGCGGCCGCGGCGGACTCTGATCCTCAGCTACCGGGCCGCCGATGCCTTCCCCGTGTACTGCGGCCCCATGACGGCGAAGCACGACGTCCACGTGCGCCTGGTGCGCGGCGAGCCAGCGAGAGCGGCGCGGTTTAACATTACGTCGTTCCCGATCCCGCAGTACAAAGACAAAGTGGCTTCGCTCTACGAGCTGCAGCAGCGCTCGCGTGAGGGTGAGGCCTGATCTGGCGTAAGGACGCGCTCAGGCCGTGGCCCCTTCAGCCTCGAGAAAGGCGATGGCCTTCTCGTGCTTCTTCTCTCGCGCCCGGACCAGCGGCGTGCGCCCCTGGCTATCCTTCTGGTTGAGTTTCGCCCCGTGGTCGAGGAGGAGCTTCAGCATCTTTTCACTGGCTCCGTAGTGCACGGCAACGTGCAGGCCGTTTTCCCGGTCTTTACTGCCGATCTCATTGGGGCTCTGCCCCTTCTCGAGAAACCAGCTGGCGCCTTGGATGCTGCGACATGAGACGGCGCAACCCAGTGGCGTGTAGCCGCCGTGGTGATCGGTGCCGCGGGTGCCATCGAGAGCAGTCCCGTACTCCATGAGCATCTCGAGCCCCTCAAAGTGTCCATCGCTGGCTGCATGATTCAGCGTGTCGTCGTCGGCGATCTTGCCGCCCGCATCGAGGAGAGTCTTCAGCACCGCCAGATTCCCCAGCGCCATGTCCACGCAAGCCTCGGGGCTGGCGCCGTGGTCGATGAGGGTCTGGGCGACCTCCGCCAGCGCCCCCGCTTTGTTCTCGTCCGTTACCCCCACATGAGACCTCGCGCAGTACATCATGGGTGTCCACCCATGCTCCGACGTCCAGATACGAGTGCCTTTGTCGGGTGTCACCGCCAGCTCCTTGTCCTTTTTCAGCAGGGCGCGCACGCGGACGGCCTCACCAAGCACGGACGCGTGGAAGATGTCCCGCTGCCTGGGCGCCTTGCCCAACAGGGCCGGCAGGAACTCGCGCGAGTCTCCTGTGGCGCACAGGGCGATGGCGCTGATGTCCGTCGTGCTTGGGCATCGTCTTCTTGTATTCCACCGTACGGTGCAGCGGCCGGTACTGGTGTGCCGACTTGGATTTTACGTTCGGATCGGCGCCGTTCTCAAGCAGCACGACCACCGCCTCAGGCTGGCCGGCCAGGCAGGCGTCCATGATCGGCTGCCAGTCCAGGGCCAGTGAACCGTCCGTTTTCAGCATTGAACGCATCGTCTTCAGGTCGCCCGTTGCAGCGGCGTTGGCCAGGGCTTTGGTCGGTTTCACGATTCAACTCCCATTCACAAATATGTCAGGTGTATGTAAAGAGCTAAGCCGCAGCTCCGATCGCTCTTCCTTGCCAATCTCCCCATCGATTTTCGGCGGCGCCTGAGTCGGACCAACTCTCACCTGAGAATCGGAAGCATAAGCTGAATGGCAGGGACTGCCAAGAGGCGCGAGCAGCGCCATGGCCAGGCATCACGAGGCGTCCACATACGCGCGCTCGAGTAGAGCCCGGTATAGAGCTATCAACCACAGCCATCCGAGTGATCTCTTGACTCGGTCCACCGGCCCGCCGTCGTTGTTGAAGCTCTTGAGGAGGAGGACAGTTACGACCGGGACGGGGCGATCCGGCGTCCAGGGACACCCGACAGGCGGAATCTGCACAGGCCAGCCGCGGATTAGACGTCATGTCCGCGGAGAACAAACAGATAGCGACAACTGCGAGGAGGCACGATGATATGAAAGTTGTGTTAATTGGCGACTCGATCCGGATGGGATATCAGCAGCTGGTGGCGCAAAAGTGTCATGGGGCGGAGGTGTGGGGGCCGACCCAGAATTGCCGACATAGCCTTTGGGCTCTCGACCATTTTCAGGAATGGGTGGCGGCCCAGGAGCCGGATTTGATCCATGTCAACTTCGGCATCCACGATGCCTCTCTCCAGCCTGACGGAGATCACCAGATTATTCTCCCCCAGTACCGCCTCTGCCTGCGACGGTTTATTGATAAAGTCAAGGAACTCAGGAAACCAAAGATGATATGGGCCGCTACCACTCCGCTCTACGCGAGTGAGCCGGGGAAACCCATGGCTCAGTGGCCGATCAAAGAAGGGGCTGAGATTGCGACATACAACGCCGCTGCACTCGAAATAGCGCAGAGTGAAGGACTACCTGTAAACGACTTGCACAACGCCATTGTTCGCAACGACTTCACCAAATGTCTCAAGGAAGACGGATGCCACATGACGGAATTCGGCAACGATGTCCTTGCTGACGCCGTGGTCAAGGCGATTGGCGCGCTGATGTAGTCTTACGACCGCCGACGTCGAGATGCGGAGCTGGTCACGCGGTACTTCGAGTCTTCGCCTCCAATTCTGCAATGGTCTCCTGTCAGCGGACAGGCGGGATCGTACTATCGGCAAAGAGGGTCAGCCGTGCACTCCCGTCCGTTCGTCCGTCACCGCGGCGGTCGCAAGCGCTTGGCGCTGCCGCTGAGGTGCGGCACCAGAAAGCGACCGGTGTGCGAAGCCCGGCAGGCGGCGATCGCTTCGGGAGGGCCCGCGGCCACAACCTCTCCTCCGTGCCGTCCACCTTCCGGTCCAAGATCGATGACGTAGTCGGCCGACTTGATGACATCGAGGTGGTGCTCGATGACGAGGACGGTGTGGCCGCTGTCGACGAGGCGTTGCAGGCAGTCGAGGAGGCGGGTGATGTCGGCCAGGTGGAGACCGGTGGTGGGCTCGTCGAGGATGTAGAGGACGTGGTTGCGGCGCTGCAGCTTCGACAGTTCGGTGGCCAGTTTAATGCGCTGGGCCTCGCCGCCCGAGAGCGTCGTGGCAGACTGGCCGAGGGTCAGGTAGCCGAGCCCGAGATCGTCGAGAACGGCGATCTTGCGCCCAATGGTGAGCACCCCGGCGAAGAACTCGAGGTCTGCCCCAGCTTCACCGCAGCACACACGCCAGCGGGGGGGTACCTTGCTCTCCGAGCCGCTAGTGAGCTTTATTCATCCCGCAGCAGCCTCGAATCAATCTACTTGAGTGGGGGGCACCCAATCGGACGGCCTTCAATAGAGCGTCCGCGACCAGGGCTTCGCCAATGCCAGTAGAGAAGTTCACCATCAGCCGCGACGACGAGGTTTACGAGTGCTTCCCGCACCTGTGTCGCACCCGTGCGGGCCGAATTATCCTGACCTATCGGGAGAGCAACGGCCACGTGGCCAGTGACTTCTGTCGCCTCGTCGTCCGTTTTAGCGACGACGCCGGCCACAGCTGGTCCGACCGCCTCGTCGTCCGCGACGAAGACCGCTCCTCCGGGGTGATGAGATCGTGGAACTGCCCCAAGATTCAGCAGCTCGAAGATGGGCGGATCCTGCTGCTGTGCGACGCCTACAACTATCCGCCCGGCGAATGGGGCGTCGAGAACGAGGCGGAGGTAGTATTCTGGTTCAGCGAGGATGACGGGAGGAGCTTTTCCGACCCGCAGCTGACCTCGGTGCGAGGTATCTGTCCCGACCAGGTGACGGAGATGGAAGACGGACGCTGGATTCTGCCCACCAACATGCGGCACAGCGCGGCTGCGAATCTCTTCCAGGCTCTTACAGTCAGTGGCGATTCGGGAAAGACATGGGAGGAGCCGTACCCTCTCTACAACAGTCCGGACCGCGAGCTCGACGAGGCCAGCATCGTCAAGATGCCTGCAGGCGAGCTGGTCTCCTACCAGCGCGAAGATCGGGGCAGGCCGCTTCAGAAGATGATTTCGTGCGATGGAGGCGCTTCGTGGGAAGGGCCATTCGACACTCTGAATCCCGCCGCCATCGGCATGCCGATAGCCGGTCTGACCCGGGACGGCTTCGTCCTGGTCACTTCGCGCTACGGCATACCCTCGAGTTGGCGCGTCGACATGAGCGCACAGACGTGGCAGCAGCGTATCGACAAGCGCGGGATCGTCATTCCCAAAGTGGAGGGCAACGAGGCCAACCGCCGCTTCGTCGCTTCGGTGGAGCGAGGGCCATATGTAATGGAGACCGAAAACGAGATCGTCATGGGAATAGGAGGCTCGTCGGTGCACACCTTCGCCTTCATCGAACCCGTACAGAGCGCGCTCAGCGCCGATAAAGCGGAGCAGAAGGGGCTGCTTCTGCCTCTGGACCTGGACGCGAGTGCCTTCGCGGACAGCGGCTATACCGGATGGGTGGAGTACGAGCGCGGCAGGTTTCTGGTTGCCAACTACATCAACGACGACGCGCCGCTGGCGCAGATACGAGGCTATCGCTTCGGACTGGAGGATTTCTAGTGCCGGTTTCCGCTTCTCTGCACCGGGCTCCTATGACATACGACGGCCGTCACCACGAGCACTTCGAAGAGCACGGGTACGTGCGCCTGGGTCAGTTGCTGAGCGCGTCAGAGCTGTCAGCACTGCGCGAAAGGATCGACGCTCTCATGCTCGGCCGCATCGCGACAGAGGGAATCACCTTCCAACTGGATGGCGAGGGCGATGAGTACGCAGACCTGCCCGCGCACGCGCTCGGGTCACCCAAAGAGACGCTCGCCTACCGTCGCGTCGACGAGCTCCATCAGGACGGCCTCTTCCTGGCCTACATGCAACACCCCGTGTGTCGCCAGATCACCCGCCGATATATCGGAGAGGACGTCTCGGTCTTCCGATCGATGTTCATGAACAAGCCGGCCAACAGCGGCACTGTGCTCCCCTGGCATCAGGATGTGGGTGTGGGATGGGGACTGGACAGAAATCCTACCACAACTGTCTGGACCGCCCTGGACGACGCCACTACGGCGACGGGCTGCATGCAGATCGTTCCAGGGAGCCACAGACTGGGGGTGCTGAACGAGGGTCACTACACGCGGGAGGAGGATCAGGCGTTTCACTGTGCAGACGACAAGGTGATGGATTTCGAAGCCGAGGCAGGAGAGGCCATCCTGATCCACAACTGGCTGCTGCATCGATCGGGGGTGAACGGGACCGATCGACCGAGACGTGCCTTCAGTGTGGCCTATATGCCGGCGGCGACGACGAACGTGAGTACGGGTGAGAGGTTTCCGGTCATCTTCGGGAAGGGGGCGCTCCAATGAGGCTCGCTTTCTACACCTACAGTTACACGGATAGACTGGAGATGCCGATCGAGCCGGCTTTGAAAAAGATCGCTGACACCGGCTACGACGGCATCGACATATCGGGGACGCACGGCAGCTCAGCGGATCCGCTCTCGGTGACACCGGCGTTGCGTCAGCTGACGCGTGGAACAGCCGAGCGTCTCGGGCTCGAGATCGAGGCGATCATTACCCACGCCGCTCTGGCGGATTCGCTGTTTACGGATGCGCCGCTGGATCTCAAAGGGTCGGTAGATCTGGCGGTAGACGTGGGAGCGCCTCTGGTCGTCTTCCACATGGGTGGTCCCAAGGAGGATGAGGCCCTTCGCGGAGAGGCACGGACACGGGTGGTGGACTACCTAAAGGATGCGCTGGTGTACGCCGCACCTCGGGGGGTAAAACTGGCGGTAGACGGTGTGTGGAAGGACTGGATCGCAGAGACGCCCGAATCCTTCCTGCGACTGCACGACGACATCGGCAGTCCGTCGTTCGGCATCAATTTCGATCCCTGCTATCTGATGCTGCTCGGACTGGATCCGGTTGAAGTGGCGCACATGTGGAAAGACCGCATCCTGCACGCACATCTCAAGGACCATGTGGGCGCCTATCCGGAGTGGGAGCACAGGATCCCCGGGCAGGGAGATGTCGACTACCCGCGAGTGGTGCAGGCTCTCGATGAGATCGGGTTCGAGGCGGCCATTTCGATCGAGACGTTTACGACGATGGATTTCGATGAGGCTTGTACGGGGGGTTATACGGCGCTGGCGCCCGCCGTGGGAAAGGGGTAGGCGGCCACTGCAGACCGGCAAGGGACGGGGAGATGCGCAGAGGCTGCCAGGGCGAAGACTCTTCGCCCGCCGCGTCCACAATACTGCCACGGTTGGGCCGAACGGCTGCATTCAGGCGCCACTCCGAACGCCTGGAGATTATCTGTAGAGCAGGTACTCCCTCCGTTTCTGCACGAAATCAGCCACCTCCTCCTGAGATCTTTCGACGACCGCCTCGACGGTCGCTCCAGGCTCGTCGAGGAGCGCGATGGTCGCCGGCGGCGACCACGCCAGCGAGTCCGGGCTGGTCTTGCGGCAGGCGTCGATGATGTGCAGGGCGCCTGCGACCGAGCGGTAGGCATCGTAGTCGGTCAGCATGATCTCGATCCCGCAGCACGTCTGATTCCACGGCTTGCTCCTGCGGTTCTCTCCCTTTGTAAGCTTTCTCGGGATGAAGTGCACAGGCCGGAAGATCGCGCCCTCGATACCTCTGCCGTTGAGATCCTCCGCTGCCCGGTCGCAGTCCACCCACGGCGCCCCGACCATCAGGAACGGTTTGGTGGTGCCGCGGCCCTCCGACATATTCATGCGCTCGAACAGGCACTGACCCGGGTAAACGATGGCCGTCGCCAGCGTCCCCATGTTGGGGGAGGGCATGACCCAGAGGAGCCCGGTGTCGCCCCAGGTCATTCTTCGCCTCCAGCCGTCCATCTTCACCACGGTCAGATCGGCCCCAAAGCCCTCGGCCTCGTTCCACATCGTAGCCAGCTCGCCGTAGGTCATCCCGTGGCGCAGGGGCAGGGGGTGGCGGAAGATGCCGGAGAGTTCGAGAAACGGTCCCTCCACCACTCTTCCTCCGAGGGGATTGGGCCGGTCCAGCACGATGAAGGGAATTCCCGCCTCGGCGCATGCCTCCATGGCAAAGGACATGGAGTACTTGTAGGTGTACCAGGCAGATCCCACTCCCTGGATGTCGAAGAGCAGGACGTCCAGCTCTTCCAGCCACTCCTTCCTGGGAGCGAAGCTATCGCCGTACAGACTGAACACCGGAATGCCGGTTTGCGGGTCGGCCTCGCCTGCTATATTTATTCTTCCCTGTCTGGCGCCCCGCACGCCGTGCTCCGCTCCGAAGAGCGCGACCAGGTTCACCCCATCGGTGTTCGCCAGGATGTCGATGCTGCTTCTAAGGTCCCATCCTACGGCTGATGGGTTGGTGACCAGGCCAACTCTCTTCCCCTCGATCAGCTCCAGACGGTCTTCCACCAGCACTTCCACCCCCAGCTTCACCCGCGGCCGTCTCCTGACGGGGCTGGCCGGTCGTTGAGACGCCTCGAACTCGGCAGCTACATCCGCCATTGTCGGAGCCGGCGCGGCGTCGGACGCGGTCTTCACCCTGAGCACCTGGTGCGCATGCTCGCTCTCGTTGCCTACTCGGTCCACGGCCGAGACCGCGATCTCGGTAATCGGGCGGATCACCTCCCCGACGTCCGCAAGACGCTCCGGACCGCCCGCCGCCTTGACGGCGGCGAGGTCAATGGTGAACACCGGCACCGCATGAGACCGATCCCGATGGTTGGCAATGATGTATTTCCAGGCGCCCTCTCGCTTGTAGTAGACGACCCAGCGGAAGACGTCCCCCTCGTTCTCGTGGACCCAGCTGATCTCGAGCTGGTCGCCCGCTACTCGGGTGGACAGACGTGGCGCCGCGGGTGCCTTCCGGTCCATCCATGGGGACCGCGGGACCAGCGCCGGCTTGGCGTACGGGCCGCTGTGGATCGCCTCGATCAGCTGCTGATTTTTCAGCGATCCGATGCTCCAGTGAATGACCCCCGGGCTCTCCGGCAGCATGCCCCGCGTGATCATGATCTGGTTGAGGACTTCGGCGACCCCGACCTCACTGCGGCCGCCTCTGCCGACACTGATGCCGGGCCAGAAGTGGCGCCCCTTGGAGTTCTCGCCCGCCCACCAGCCGAGGAGCACGGGGAAGCTCTGGGCAACCTGGTTGGTCGGCCAGTAGAGCTGCGGCGACCAGTAGTCGACCCATCCCTCGTTCAACCACCGCCGCGCGTCGGCGTACAGAACGTCGTATTGATCGAGCCCGCGGATCGACTTCGGGTTGTGTGGCCGCCAGATGCCGAACGGACTCAGGCCGAACTTCACGTGCGGTTTCTCGAGCTTGATCTCCTTGTAGAGCCTCTTGATAAATCGGTCGACGGCGTCGCGCCGCCAGTCGTCGCGCAACAGCTTGCCCCCCTGGCGCTGGTATTCCGTCCAGCTCTCGTCGTCCGGGAAATCCCTGTTGTTGTTGTAGGAGGGATAGGGGTAGAAGTAGTCGTCGAAGTGTACGCCGTCGATGTCGTAGCGCCTGACCAGGTCCATCACGACGGCGAGGGAATGGTCCTGGGTTCCCTGTCTGGCCGGATCCATCCAGTAGTACCCGGTCTCGAGCTTTACAACCAGTTCGGGACGTTGGTTGACGATCGAGTGCTCACTCACTTTACCACCGCTGACGTGGTGAGCCCGATAGGGATTCAGCCAGACATGCAGCTCGATGCCCCGTCTGTGGGCCTCGTCCACCCAGAATCTCAACGGATCGTAGTAGGGGTCTGGTGCCTGCCCCTGCACGCCCGTCAAGAAGTAGGACCACGGCTCCAGCTCGCTGGCGTAGAGCGCGTCGCACTGGGGCCGCACCTGGAAGATGGCGGCGTTGAAATTGTGCGCCGACAGCAGATCGAGGAGCACTATAGCCTCCTGCTTCTGCTGGTCGGTGCTCAGCCCACGCTTGCTGGGCCAGTTGATGTTGGCGATCGTCGCTATCCACGCGGCGCGGAACTCCCGCTCCGGTTCGCGCAGCGCGCCCGCTTCTGGCAGGTCCGGCTTAGCGGTTCTGTGCTGTATGAGGGCACATCCCACCAAGACCGCCGATACACACATCCATACCGCCAGAGCGCCTGTGGGACGATGCTTCATCTCTCTCACCTTCTCTGCGCAGGGGTGATACTGTCAACACCGGCACCGTCGCCGGCAGGCGAGCTCATGTTCCTTGCCGCCGCGATTTCGCCGCGTCAGTGCGCGCCGTCAGGCAGACCTCGAAGGCTCAGCACGATCTGCGCTCGCAACGGCAGCACTGCCGCGTCGACCGATCATCCAGACCACCAGGATCAAAACCATGGAAGCAGCAGAAGCGAATATCCAAAAGGAAAAGGCCGGGCCAAAATCGTGAGACGTCTCGCCATCGACGACAAACTTAGTGTTCTCTATCAAGATTCCGCTGATCCAATACTGAGTAGCGGCGCCAAAGTAGCTGAATAGCCCAATGATCCCCTTGACGGCTCCCGCAGCTCGAATCGGCATCATGTCGACTGCAATGAGGCCAGCCAGAAAAACAATAGATCCGCCGACGCCAAAACCAAAGAGCCCCAGCGCCAGAGTATCGATCCAGACCTGTCCGGGTGGAGTGAGCCAGAGCAGGGCAATTCCCGCCGTCTGGAAGGCACCGTAAATGAGGGCGGGGACAATCCTATTTGATTTGAAGAGACGGTCCGAGAGGTAGCCCGAAGAGATGGCCCCCGCAATTCCCACAATGGGGTAGGCTGCCATCACGGAGCCAGCTTCAACGAGAGTGTATCCCTTGCTCTCTTGCATAAACAACACGGCCCAGCCGTTGACTGCATAGCGGGTGACATACATCAGGGCGCTACTGAGGCCTATGATCCAAACAAGCGGATTTCGCAAGACCAGGAGCTGTAGTTGTCCCACCGACTCGCCATTGGCGGAGTGTGGATCAGGCTCATCGTGTTTGTATTCATGCACGGGCGGAAGCCCATACGTCTGGGGTCGATCGGCGAGATTTCGCAGCATGAAGATTGCGACCGCCACGCAAACGATACCAGGAGCAAGAAACCCCCATCGCCAGCCAAGCGCACTGATTATGAAGGCCGTCCCGACGAACGTCACCCCTTCGCCAAGATTGTGCGAGGCTGCCCATAGTCCATAGCGTGAGCCGCGCTCGCGTTTGCTAAACCACTGGAAGAGGGAGACCACACTTGGAGCGGAGCCGATCGACTGAAACCAGCCATTGATTCCCCACAAAGCGATAAACAAAAAGAAGCCGCTCGTGAGTCCGAACAGGAGGTTTGCAACAGCTGAGAGAAGCAGTGCAATGGACATGAACCGGCCAATGTTGGCCCGATCCGAAAGGAAACCGTTGGAAAACTTTCCAACGGCGTAAACGTAGAGCAGCACGGCCCCGATGACGCCCATCTGTTGAACATCCAAGACACCCGCTTCGAGCATTGGTTTCTTGGACACGGAAAAACTCAGGCGGCAAGTGTAGAAAAAACCATATCCGATGATAAGCCAAAGAAAAAGCCGCCGGCGTTTTGACTCATAGAAGCTCTCAACCGTGCCGGCATCATGAATCATGGGCCGATCAGGCCCGGTCTTAAAGAAATGAAGGGTTCGTTTTATCATGTCGCGGCAGATTGCCTCCGTTGCTCACACCCACGCCATTCGTATGGCGACCATGCGGCCGTCTGCGGATCTATATCATACCGCTGGCGCCCAGACGCCAGCGCACACGGGCCACGGTAACCGGGACGATATCGTGCTCGAAGCCGCCATCTTTTCTCAGCGCGCGCCCGGCCTCGCGCAGGGTGGCGGCAGAGCCGTAGTAGTCGTCGAGCAGCAGGATGGCGCCAGTGGGGGGCGGGCCCGACACCGTCATCCTCCCCTTCACGTTGTCGCGGCGCTGGTCGTTGTTGAGGAGCTCTCCCTGACGTTTTCGGGGTGTCTGGCTCCACACCAGAAGATCGGCAAGCGCCGGGACCCCGAGGTGCTGGGCGACCCCCTCGGAGGCCCCCTGGCGCTGGGCCCAGGTCCCGCTGGGCAAGGCCACCACGGCGGCGAATTTGTGCGCAGCGCGGAGAGGATCGAGCCGCTTCTCGAGCATCGCCAGCAGCGCATCGTCCAGCTGGGTGTGGGCGGAACTGGCGCGCTGCCGCATGAAATCGACGAACAGCGGACCGCGAGTCTCGCCGTCGAGCAGGGTGACGCCCGGCGCCATCCGCGGGTAGCGCGAGGCCGGAATGGGTAGCTCCCGGCTGGCGACCCAGCGTCGGGCCGCGGCGTGGTCGTCGTCGGTGATTTCGGCTCTCGGGTGATGATTTGGCGCGCAGGCGCTGCAGCGCTCGCAAGGCGAAGCGGCCTCATCGCCGAGAGCGACCCGGAGCGCCTGCATGAGGCAGCCAACCTGTCCTCCGCCATAGCGCAGGATCGCCTCCAGCTCGGCGGTGCGGACCTCGAGCTGGCGCTCGTAGCGCAGCAGGTCGGGAGCACCTGATTCGGAGGTGCCCGCGTAGACCTGGCGCCGACCTACGAGGCGTTTCTCCACGAACCCCTGCTCAACCAGCTCCGCCAGGATGACGACGACCTTCGTCGGGTGGAGGCCGCAGCGCACGGCGACACCGGTGCGGCCCGGCAACTCTCCATGGTCGTCCTCGATTACGGTGGCGAGGACCTTGTCGAAATCCTCCAGATCTGGCTGCGCGGAGCGGATGAAGTAGCGCTGTACTTCCTGGTCGCGCTGGTCAAAGAGGAGGATCCCGGTCGCCGGTCGACCGTCGCGTCCGGCGCGTCCGACCTCCTGATAGTAGGCGGTGATCGAGCCGGGAACGTCGACGTGGACGATGAAGCGGATGTCGGGCTTGTCGATGCCCATGCCGAGAGCGTTGGTTGCGGTGATGACCTGCTGGCTGCCGCTGGTGAAGGCGGTCTGGAGCTCGCGTTTGCGCTCGGGGTCGAGTCCGGCGTGATAGGCGACGATGTCATGCCCCGACGCGGACAGGTACCCGGCTACGATCTCCGTCTGCTCGCGTGTCGCACAGTAGAGTATCCCGCACCCTTCGACCTCCTCGAGGATGGCCGTCAACATCGACAGCTTGTCGTCCAGGCCCTTCACCGGCACAACCCGCAGGGAGATGTTGGGTCGATCCATCGGCTCCCGGTGGATGACCGCCGCGCGCCCGTCGGTACCGCGAAATTGCTCGACGATGTCGGCCTCGGTGCGTCGGTTGGCCGTCGCGGTCAGACCCAGAACTCGCAGCGCGGGACGAGCTTTCTCGAGCTCGTGAACGGCATGCATGATCTGCCGGTACGAAGGCCGGAAGTCGTGCCCCCAGGTCGAGATGCAGTGGGCTTCGTCGACGACGAGCAAGTCGACGGGAAGCGCCGCGAGGAATCGGTAGGTCTCGAGGTTGTCGAGCTGTTCCGGCGCTACGAAGAGGATGCGCAAGCGCCCCGCCTGAGCCCGCTGTCTCACTTGCTGGTTTTCCTCGTCTGATTGATCGGAGTTGATCGTTGCCGCGGCAATCCGGAAGCGCTCCTGCAGCTGGCCGATCTGATCGCGCATGAGCGCCAGGAGTGGCGAAATAACCAGGGTCATCCCCCCGAGTATGACGGCGGGGAGCTGGTAGAGGAGCGACTTGCCATGTCCGGTCGGTTGGATGCAGATGAGGCGGCCCTGTCCGAAGAGGGCCTCAATGGCCTCGCGCTGGCCAGGGCGGAAGGCGGGGAAGTGAAAACGCTCCCGCAGAATAGAGTCGAGGTCCGGTGTTACCGTGGCATCCACGAGCAATCAATCTCTCACTCTTCCCGCGAGGTCAGCGGAAAGAGGGTGGCCAGGACCGCATCGGCTCTCCAAACGGCCGAGCCCAATCGTCCCCGGGCGTTCTCGGGGGGTCCCGGAGGTGCAACGGCCCAGCCTGGCACAGCCGCCCACGACAGCTCTCCGGATCTGACGGATGGGGACGTCGCGGGTTGAGCGAGTCGAGCAGGCTGTCCTCGAGGTCCTGGCGAAGCGGTTGAACCGCGCGTCCGGCTCGAGACCGGCGGTGTAGTAGAACAGGTCAGTGCCCGCCACCCGGTGCACGGGCTCCGCGGCGCGATCACCGATGAAGTCGCTGGCGATGCCCATGTCGTCTGCGGTCCGCGACAGAGGAAAGGGACCAGGTCGCGGCCTTCGAGCAGGGGGAAGGAGGAGATGGAGTCCATTGTCGATCACCGCACCCTTGTCGCCGGCGGTATCCGTTCGCGCTGACAGTGGTAGATGGAAGTTCTCCTTTATCGGGCCTTCGCTATTGAGCCCTGCTCCGCGGCGAGTGCGGTGAATCCAGGTTCAGTTGATTCGACTGTCGCGGCCCCGCCATTCCTTCTCGCGCAGCACGTACTTCTGCACTTTGCCGGTGGAGGTTTTTGGCAGGGGTCCGAACTCCACAGCGTCCGGGCACTTGAAGTGCGCCAGGTGCTGGCGGCAGAAGTCGATGATGTCCCCCTCGCTGGCAGCCGCTCCATCCTTGAGGGTTGCAAAGGCCTTGGGGCGCTCCCCCCACTTCTCGTGCGGCACGGCCACAACGGCGCATTCCAGCACAGCGGGATGGCAGGACACGGTCTGTTCGACTTCGATGGTAGAGATGTTCTCACCGCCGGAAATGATGATGTCCTTCTTGCGATCGCGTAACTCGATGTAGCCGTCGGGATGCCACACCGCCAGGTCGCCGGAGTGGAACCAGCCGTCGCGAAAGGCCTCGGCGGTGGCTTCGGGTTGGCCGAAGTACCCCTGCATGACATTGTTGCCGCGCATGACCACTTCGCCCATGGTCTCGCCGTCCTGAGGCACGTCGCGGGTGTTTTCGTCCACAACGCGCAAGAGGTCGGCCGTCACAAAGGCCTGGCCCTGGCGCGCCTGCATCCTGGCTTGTTCGGCCAGCGGCAAATCGTCCCACTGCCGGTGCCAGGCACATACGGCGATGGGCCCGTAGGTCTCGGTGAGGCCGTAGACGTGAAGGGGGCGGAAGTTGTACTCCCGCAGTTGGCCCAGCAGGGTGGGGGAAGGCGGCGCCCCGGCGATGGTTGCGGTGACGGGTCGTTCCAGACGCCGCGCTCTGGGGCTGTTGAGGAGCATGATATGGACCGTGGGCGCACCGTTGTAGTGGGTGACGTTCTCGACCTCGAGCAGATCCCAGACGCGGTCGGGGTCGAGCTGGCGCAGACAGACATGGGTGCCTCCCACCGCGGTTACGGCCCAGGTGAAACACCAGCCATTGCAGTGGAACATGGGCAGAGTCCACAGATAAACGCTGTCGCAACTCAGGCCCGTCTCCAGGGCTTCGCCCAGGGCGTTGAGGTAGGACCCCCGGTGGGTGTAGAGAACGCCTTTGGGGCGGCCCGTGGTGCCTGAGGTGTAATTCATCGAGATGGGCTCTTCTTCGTCTTCGAGCAGGCTGGGACGCGCCGCGGGCGATCCGGCGGCCAGGAAGTCTTCGTACGGATCGCCGGGCTCGCCCGTGTCGTGGACGTGCACCAGCTGAATTCCCCGCAGGTCGAGCTCCTCTACCAGCGGGTACAGTTCGCGATCGACAAAGAGGTAACTCGCACCGGAATCGCGCAGCACGTAGTCGATTTCGGGTCCTCTCAGACGTGTATTGACCGCCACCAGGACGCCGCCGGCGGCCGGCACCGCAAAGTGCGCCTCGAGCAGCGGTGGGATATTGGGCGCGAGGAAGGCCACCCGTTCGTGCTTGTCGAGACCGGCATCGAGCAGGCTCGAAGTCAGCCGATTGACGCGCTCAGCAAAGGCGGCGTAGGTGTAGCGCCGCTGTCGGTGGACAATGGCGGTCTTCTCGGGGAAGACGCAGGCGTTGCGGCGCAGAAAGTCCACGGGCGTCAATTCGGTGCGGTAGACGTTTTTCCCTGGCATCAGGTCCCTTCGGGCTCGGGTCAGTCCATGATCAGACCGCCGTCGATGTCGATGCAACGGCCGGTGAAGTAGTCGCTCTCGATAATGAATTTCACCCCCAGCCAGACGTCGTGGGGCTGGCCGATGCGGCCGAGCGGGATGCTGTCGATCAGGGCCTGGCGCGCTCCGGCTGGCATATCCCGGGTCAGCGGCGTTTCGATCAGACCCGGTGCGACGGTGCCGACGCGGATGCCGAAACGGGCGAATTCGCGGGCCCAGGTGACCGTGTTGGCGGCCAGGGCTGCCTTGGCCGCGACGTAGTTGGACTGGCCGCGGTTGCCGTGGCGCGATAGCGATGACATGTTAATCACCACGCCATCGCCCACTTCGTCGTCGGCCATTCTGGCGACGGCGTCGCGCACGATCCAGGTGGCGCCGGTGAGATTGACGTCGATGACGGCCTGCCACTGGGCGCGGCTCATTTTTACGATCTCGCCGCTCTCCCGGTCCTTCTTCACCAGCAGGCCGTCGCGAATGATGCCGGCGTTGTTGATCAGCCCGTTGAGTCCGCCCATCGCCGTGCCCGCCCAGTCGACGAAGGCGGCCGTCTCTTCCTCACCGGCTACATCGAGGGAGTGGGTGTGCAGGGAACCGGGCGAGGCCGCGGTATCGGCGGCCAGACACTCGAGCCCCTCCACACTGACGTCGCCGGCGGCGACCCGAGCCCCGGCGGCGGCCAATTGCCGGGCGAAGTAGGCGCCCATGCCGCTGGCGGCGCCGGTGACGATGATCTTCAGATCGGCTAGTTCCATAACCACCTTGCTCTCCGATGATGGCCGGCAGCTGCACCTTCGATCTCTCTCGTGCGCGCTCTTGGATGAAAGTCACAAAGAACGCCCCTAATCAAACCAACACCTGTCACATTCGGCTGATAATGTAAAACGTGCCGGTGGCAAAACCCAGGGGATGCTCCGGCCACCAGTCGAAGCGGCGAACTCGACACCGCCATCGCACAGATATCGCTATGGACATATACTCTCTCAATGGCTATTGAGATGAATGCGGCGTCACATCTGCGATCGCGTCGCGGGGATGTATGTGGGCCGCATCGTCGAGCTTGCCCAGACAGAGGAGTTGTTCCGCACGCCACGGCATCCGTATACACGCAGCTTGCTGGACGCGGCACCGGTGCCCGATCCGTCGCAGCCGCCGG
>PBRM01000134.1 GCA_002725915.1 Gemmatimonadota bacterium | reverse complement strand
GGCGGAGAGTCAGCGGGTTCTGAGCAGGCGCACGCCTATATTGCCGAAGCTGAGATCGGGCGCGTTCCAGCAGCGCTGAGCCGAGCGAGAAAATTCGGGGGGGTCTTTGAAGCTGCCGCCGCGGAAGACGCGGGCCGTGCCGCTGGCCGGGCCCAGGGGATCGGTCTGGGCTCCGCCGGGGTAGTCGCCGAGCCAGTCCTGTACCCACTCCCACACATTGCCGTGCATATCGTAGAGGCCCCAGGGGCTGATGGCCTCGGCGCCCAGGATGTGGCCGTGGGAGCGGTCGAGGAGCTGGGCGTTTTCCGAGTACCACACATGGAGGTCCAGATCTCCTCTGTCGTCGCCGAACGACCAGGCGGCCTGCGTGCCAGCGCGGCAGGCGTATTCCCACTCGGCTTCGGTGGGCAGGCGGTAGATATCTTCGCCGACTGCGGCGTTGAGGCGGGCGGTGAAGAGCTGGAGATCCTGCCAGGAGATGTAGACGGCGGGATAATCGGGCTCGTCGAGCACTTCCTCACGACCTTCCCAGGGGCGCTCTCCCGTCACGGCTTCCCACTGGCGCTGGGTGACTTCGTATTTGCCGAGGTAAAATCCCCGGGTCAGAGTCACTTCGCACCGCGGGCTTTCGTCGGCATTGCGGCCCCATTCGGATGAGGGGGATCCCATGGTAAAGGTGCCTGCTTCGATCCACACCATCTCCATGGGCACGCCCTCGACCAATTCCACTGTGGTTTCGCGCAATACGGCAGGAGTTTCGACCTTGTCGAGGACCAGGCTGACGGGAATGGATTGCCCTGGAGCCAGATCCAGGCGGGTGGATCCGGTGAAGCGGAGATGATCCGTTGCATCGTAGACGTTGACGGTGAATAGGCGGCCGGGGCCTGCGGGGATGTCGCGGATGGAGCCGACGATGTCGCCGTCGGCGATGGTGAGGGGGAAACGGATTTCCCGCATGTCGGCGGCGGAGATGATTACCTCGGCGCGCAGGGCAGAAGGTGTTTCGGCGTCGAGGCGCAGGGAGAAGGTGGCGGCGGTGGGTGTTTCGTCTGCCGCTTGCGGCGCGAGGGATGGATCGCTACAGGCGGAGAGCAGCAGGGCGCAAAGAGAAAAGAGAAATGGTCGAATTGTTTGGCGCGCGATGATCGCAGTTCCGTTTTCAGTCCTGGTCATTTGTAATATTATATTAGTGCGATTGAGCGCGGCATGCAATAGAGCCGGGCCCTGTGTGATGGATTCGGCTTCGCGGGCGAAGAGGCCCGGGAAGCTGACACAGCCGAAGATGTCGAAGAATGTTATCTGCTGTTCGGTCAGGGGCATGAGAGTCCTCCAGGATTGGCCAGACCTGGTATTTTTTCCACATTTGCGCGCTCGACGCAACTCACCAGCGGTCACGCCGTTTCACTCGAAACCGTCGAAGCGCTGGAGGCCTTCCGTCAGGGGGAGGTCGAGCGGAGAGGGTTGAGGAAAAAGCCAGAGAAGGGACTGATGTTCTGCGAACCGGACGGCCGCCATCTGAACTACCGCAGCGAGGCGAAGGAGGTGCGGAAGTTGCTGAAGGGCAGCCGGCCTAAAGACCCGCACCCCACACGAAATGAGACACACATGCGCGTCGCTGTTGATTGCCGACGGTGCCAGTATCGTCCAGGTGGCCGGTCAGTTGCGCCACTCTGATCCGTCAATCACTCTCCGGGTATAGGCGCATCTGTTCCCGCGAGACATCCGGCTGTCCTACGTGCTGCCCGACCTGGCGCGGATCACCCGTCCCTGTCTCAACGTCATCGACGGGCTCACTGGCCAGTGGGGGCGGGAGTGGGGAGGCCAGGGGAGGATCGGCGACGCCCTTATCGCCGGAGACCAGGTCACGGCTACCGACGCCTGCGCCGCCCACTTGATGGGAGTGGATCCGATGTCAGACTGGGTATCGGGAGAAGTTCGTCTACCTCCAGGACGGCAAGGTCCTCTGGGACGGCCCCGATCCCTCCCACCTGAGGAGCCATCGCGATTTCGGCGGGGGCAGCAAGCCGGGCAGCGCGCGCTGGCTCAAGCTGGTGGACCCGGAGGAGATGGAAGGGGAGCGCTTCGAGGTGTACGACGACTGCCTGCATCGAATGAGAGCATAGGAGAGAAACAGTCATGAAATTGGGTACATTCATGATGCCGCTGCACCCGCCGGAGAAATCCCGGACCATCTGCTTCGAGGAGGACATCGAGCTCGTGGTACTGGCGGACGAGCTGGGCTTCACGGAGGCGTGGGTGGGTCAGCACCACACCGTAGCCTGGGAACCGATCCCGTCGAACGACCTGTTCATCGCCACGGTGCTGCCGAGGACGAAGAACATCCGCTTCGGCACGGGAGTGTCGATAATTCCGCAACACCATCCAGCGAACATCGCCGTGCGCCTCGCCTTTCTCGATCACCTGTCGCGTGGTCGTATCTATTGCGGCTTCGGACAGGGGGGGGTGCCCACGGACTGGGGACTCTTCGATCTGCCCGATCCGAAAACACAGGGACTGATGACGCTTGAGGGAATCGATATGATCCTGAAGCTGTGGTCGGCGGAGGCGCCTTTCGACTTCAAGGGGGACTTCTGGCGTATCCGGATCGCCGACCCGGTGCCGGAACTGGGAATAGGCGAGCTGCTGAAACCGTATCAGCGGCCCCATCCTCCGATAGCGATGAGTATCGTCAAGGGGGAGTCGATGGCGGCGCGCACGGCCGGTCAGCGTGGGTACATCCCGATAAGCACGAACCTGGTTCCGTTCTCGATCGTGGGGCGACAGTGGGAGGTTTACTGCGAGGGGGCGGAGGAGGGTGGGCAGCCGCCTCCCGACCGCGCCAACTGGCGCGTGTCCCGGAGTATCTACGTGGGAGATTCGACCCAGGAGGCCCGACAGCATTGCCTCAATGGCAGCTTCGCGCGCTCGTACGGTTACCTCATCAAGGTGCTCACTTCTCTCAACATGCTGTCCCTGATGAAGCGAGATCCCCAGATGCCGGACGAGGCCGTGACACCCGAGTACTGTATGGACGAGCTCGCTATTGTCGGAGACGTGGACGAGTGTACGCGGCAGCTCAACGAGCTCTACGAGGTGTCAGGCGGCTTCGGCACGCTGCTGATGATCGCCCAGGACTGGGACGACAAGGAGAAATGGCACCAGTCGATCGAGCGGCTGGCGAAGGATGTCGTTCCGCAGCTTCCCTGAGGGTTGACGGTTCGTAAAACTCTCGTCCGTGCCTGAGGTTGCGGGGAGGCATAAGGACCCACAGGCGAGTTCGTTATGGAGGCGGATTCGGCTGGCGGGAATACGATGGATCCGGGGAATCTACCTACTCCTGGGCCAAGTCTACCGGCCGAAGTCAGCAAGAGTCCCGCGCTCGCCGATCGCGGCGAGTTGGGAGAGATCAGCCTCAGCCGTGGCCGGCAGCTCCGGCGTAAATTGATAGTCTGGCGCCGCCTTCTGCCGATTCTGGATTTCGGCGATCTCGCGCCAGGTGGCGATGAGGCCTTCGGGACAGTGAGGGAGATCGTGGCGGATGGCTCGGTGCAACGCCCCGAGACGGTAGCAGGGGACCGCTGCATACATGTGGTGCTCGATGTGGAAGTTCATGTGCCAGTAAAGGAAGCGCACCACCGGATTGAGGGTGAAGGTGCGGCTGTTGAGGCGGAAGTCGGGGACCTCGTCGGTGAGGCCAATGTGCTGGCTGCTGTTGCATAGCAGGAACAGCCAATTGCCGTAAAACGAGCCCATGGTGACCAGGACGATCAGCTGCCACCAGCCGAAGTAGAGGGAGGTGGCTACAAGACTTGCGTGGAGAAGGAGCTGGGTGCGATCCCAGCGGAACAGGCGCCGCCGACCATCGACGTTCTCGGGCGGGAACAGGATCGACTCCCAGCCGGGGGCCAGGCGGCCGAAGACGCCGCGCCGGATGGTGCCCTTCCAGCGTTGGTACATACCCGTGGGGTTCACTAGGGCGGCCTTGAGGTAGCCCTTTAAGGTAATGAACACCGGCAGGACCACCTCGCCGTCTTCAGGCACGTGGAGGGCGTATTTGTGGTGCTCGGAGTGGCTGGCCCAAAAATGGACGGGGTTGTACCACCCCAGGAAGCTGAGCACGTGGAGGAAGAGGACGTTCAGCCACTGGGTGCGGAACACGGAGCTGTGACAGAGTTCGTGGAAGCCGTTGATGATGAAGGCGTAGCAAGTGCCGTGCACGAACAGCCCCAGGGCGAACCACGGCCACGACAGCTGCACCGAGGCATACCAGGCGGCGGCACCGGTGGCCGCGAGGATGCCGAGGAAGCCGAGGGTCTGTGCGAAGCCCAGCGGGTCACTGCGGCGGTTCAGCGCAGCGAGGACGCCGCGATCGAGGCGGGTGCGGTGCCAGCGGACTCGCCGTTTTTCCTGCTCTTTCATGGCGCCAGCTCTCTTCTGATAGTATCCAAACGGTAGGCGTGCGAAGGTCGAGGCGGTTACCCCGGAGGACGAGTCATGCGCTCAGCGCAGTAGCCATGGTCCGCACATCATTGCGCGCCGCCTGTTCCAGTGGCGCCAGATTGCGGCACCGTGACACCGAGGTCGTCCGCCAGTTCGGTCAGCGCCCTCCAGTTGCCTTCATCGAGTGGGACGCCGTCTCGTCGGCGCGCCTCCAGCACTTGCCGCTCCGGATCTCCGGGCAGGGTGATCCCGGAAACTCCGTTGATGAGGGGAACGCTGCGCACGTATTCTTCCACTTGGGCCGCCTCAGCGGACAGATGTTGAAGACCGGCGAAGGAGGCCGGATCGGTCAGGATGAATACAACGGCGTTGCCGACTGGCGGGGGCGGGTCCGGATAGGCGCATCGGCCTCCCGACAAGCCGCCGCACAGCAGCTCGATGGCGAAGGACAGGCCAAAGCCTTTGTAGGCCTGGTCGCCGCCCATCGGCAGGATAGTGCCCGGCGGCTCGCCGTACAGCTGATTGGGGTCGGTCGTGGGGTGGCCATCGGGGTCGAGGATCCACCCCGGAGGAACTTCATCGCCGGCGATCCGCTTGACGCGAACCTTCCCCTCGGCGGTGGCACTGGTGCCGAAATCCAAGATGAACGGCCCGTCTTTACCGCCGGGAACCCCGATGCACAACGGATTCGTTCCGAGACGGGGTCTCTTGCCGCCAACAGGAGCCACACGCTGGGCGGCGCCGTTAGTGTTGGCGAAGATCAGCGCCGCCAACCCCGCCGCGGTGGCCATTTCGGCATATTCGCCCAGCCGACCGATGTGCGCAGCTCGGCGCAGGGTACCGGAGACGATGCCGGACGCAGGTGCCTTCTGGATCAATCGACTCATCAGATCACGCGACAGAACCTGACCGAAGCCCCAGCCGCCGTCGCAGGCGAGCACACCGGGTGATTCCCTCTCCACCTGCAGCTCGGACTGCGGGTTGAGGGCTCCAGCTTTGACGCGATCTATATAGAAAGGTATCCGCATCACGCCATGGGAATCATGGCCGCGCAGATTCGCCTGCACCAGGCTGTCGCCGACGATTTCTGCCTGAAGCTGGCCGGCTCCACCGGCCGCAAGCAGCGACTTAGCAAATTGGTACAGCTCTTCTTCGGAGAGGACTGTCATTTTCCGTTGCTCGCGCGCCAGTCGGCCATCACCTGCTCGGTGCGACGCAACAGCAGCTCGTCTTTTTCGCTGCGCACCGCGGCGGGATCCTGACCGGACCAGTCGTAGTACCCCTTTCCCGACTCCAGACCGGTTTCCCCGCGCGCGACCATCGCCTGCAGATAGGCCAGTGGTTCTTCCCAGCCGCCCAGGTTTTTCCACAGGTGCTCGGCTACCTGGACATGCATTTTTAGGCCGTTGATGTCGCGTTGTTTGAGCGGGCCCGCGGTGGTGAAGCGGGGGGCCAGACCCAGCTCTACGGCCCGGTCGATGGAGTCGGCATCGGCCACGCCCGTGACCAACAGATGGACGGCTTCCCGAATGATGGCGTGCTGCAGGCGGTTAACCAGGAAGCCGGGCCCGTCCTTGTTCACGCGCAGCGTAACTCTGTCCAGTCGTTTCCAGATTTCGCAGGTTCGGTCCATGGTCTCGTCCGAGGTCCTATCCCCCCTGATGACCTCCAGTACCGGCACGATGTGCGCCGGCTGGAAGAAGTGGGAGCCGGCAATGCGATCCTGGTGCACCATACGCTCTCCCAACTGCGTAATCGGCAGACCGGACGTATTGCTGGCCAGAACGGTAGCTCGCGGCGCTGCTGCATCCATGCGCTGAAAGACTTCCTGCTTGGCCTCGAGGTTCTCAGAGATGGATTCAACAACGAACTCGGAGGAGCCGACCGCCGTCTCCAACTCGGTCGTCGGGCGGATGCGTGCCAACACCGCCTCCGGTGTCTCTCCGCGCAACAGATCGTGGCGGTGCAGGTCGCCGACGTATCGTCGGATGTTCTCCATGGCGCGGTCCAGGGTCTCCTGGGTGCGGCTTACCAACAGAGTTTCCCTGCTGCCCTGGGCAAGAACCAGAGTGATCTGACTACCCATCAGGCCGCCGCCGATCACGGCTGTACGGTCGAGGAAGAGGTCTGAGTGCATCTCGTGGCTATGTCCTTTCTGCGTCGCCAGGCGTCTATCGTTGTCTGCTCACGGCCTTGAGCGACTCTTCAGCCGCCTCCAGTGTCTGGTCTACATCTTCAGCCGTGTGCGCTACGGAGAGGTAGAGTTTCCCAGCCGGCGTTACGAAGATCCCGCGGCGGATCATCTCGATCCCAAACCTGCGGGCGGCGGCTGCATCGGCCTGCAGCCCGTCGACGTGGTTGCGGATCCGCGCCCTGGAAAAAACGGGCTGCAGGACCGGCCCATCGCCGATCACCTGGCAGGGGATATCCAGATCCCTGGCAATACCTTCGAGACCGTTTCTGAGGCGATCGGAAATCTCATAGAGGCGCGGATAGACCCCCTCCTTCTGCAACTCGTCAAGGGTGACCAGGCCCGCCGCGCAACCCACCGGATTGCCGTTCATGGTGCCGCTGGCAAATACGTAGTCGGAGGTGGTGGCTTTGCGCCGCGGGTCTGCCCACGACATGACATCTTCTCGGCCGCACACGGCGGCGAGCGGATATCCGCCGCTGATGGTCTTACCGTAGACGGCGAGGTCGGCGACAACCCCATAGCGTTCCTGGGCCCCTCCCCAGGCGATGCGAAAGCCGGTGACGATTTCGTCGAAGATCAGCAGCACGTCGTGGGCGCGGGTCGCCTCGCGCAAGGTCTCGAGGAAGCCGGGCTCGGGACGGGTGGCTCGCTGCAGGGGCTCGACGATGACAGCTGCCAGCTCCTCGGCGTGCGTCTGGATGGTGTGAGCGGCCCTTTCGGGATCGTTGAAAGGGGCTACCAGCACGGACTGTGAGGTCGCGGCAGGAATCCCTCTGGTGTCGGGAATGGGCACCGGATAGTCGGCAGCGTGGGTCGGGGCGGCGCTCTGCATGGCGTAGTCGTGCGCCCCGTGCCAACCCCCTTCGAACTTGAGCACCTTCTCACGGCCGGTAAAAGCCCGAGCCAGTCGCAGAGCGGTAAACGTCCCCTCGGTTCCAGAGGCGCCAAAACGCAGCAGGCCGCCGCAGGGGACGGCCTCGACGACGCGCTGCGCCAAACGCACGGCAGGCTCGTTGAGCCCGTAGAACGTCGAGCCGAGTCCTACCTGTTCGCGCACGGCGGCGACGATGGCGGGGTGTGCGTGTCCCAGGATCAGGGGGCCTGAGCCGAGGACGTAGTCGATGTATTCCTTGCCGGTCACATCGAAGATCCGGCTGCCTTCGCCGCGATGAAACACGGTGGCGACTTCGTCCGGCAGCCGGAACATCCCCAGGCAACCCCCGACGAGGTAGCGGTCGGCCAGATCGAGCAGGTTTCGCATGGTGAATAGAGTGGGGAAACCGTGGGGAGAACACAAGTGAGGGGCGCCGTGTACACAAGAATAGGGGCGGGATGCCTGCGCTCTCCCGCCCCGCCAACGTGGTTGGAACAGGGGGCGGGGGCCTCGCTGCATGGGGCCACCCGCATCGACGACGACTGAGCCGATCTGAGACGCCTCCCAACGACAAGCAGACCACAACAACCTGTGCTTCTCCCGACTCTTGGCGTTGAGAGACTTAATTGCCTTGAGAGCATAGCGGTTACACTCCCTCTATATTCTGTCGTATGCCGTTCGGCCGGTTCTGCCTGTTCGCAACCCATCCTCGCGTCGC
>PBRM01000133.1 GCA_002725915.1 Gemmatimonadota bacterium | reverse complement strand
CTGGAGCGAATTTCGACCTGCCAGACCAGTCTGACCCGCGTCCCAGGTTGCGGGTTCCACAAGTAGAGATCGGCCCGAGGGCCGTCGTAGCCGAGTAGTTGGCGCGCCACGCGGCCCAGCGACTCGATGCGTTGGTGCTGTGCCAGATCGGTCAGCGCGCTCTGTATGGCTTCCCCGCTGGTGGTCGTCGGTTCAATGCGTGTGATATAGTCCGGGGTCGGGTTGTAGCGACCGTTCAAAGCGTAGAGTCCGGTATGGTCCAGGTGACCCACCAGTTGGGAGCCCCAGATGGGGACGCCCTTGTAGTGGTGTTCGAAGCGCACGTGCTCGTCACCGCTGGCATCGATCTGCGTCTCTGTGGGGACCAATTCGCTGCGTGGGTCGCGCAGACGGAAGAGGCCGGCATTGGCCTCGATAAAGTCGAGGACCAGCGCCTCGCCGGCCACGGCGGCGAGACGCTTGGCGGCCCGCTCGCGGGATCTGAGTTGCAGGAAGATGGGGGTATCGCTCTTGCCGTCTTTCCACAATTCCCACTCCGCACCGGGATGCTGCGTCCGGGCAGCGATCTTGCCTGCCATCAGGTGGGCTCTCAGGGGAGTGGCGACAAGTGGACGCATCCGCGTCTGGGTTTGCCGATGCCGTGCCAGAGGTGTTAGATTCAACGAGCGAGTTCCGCGTTGAAGTCCGGGGGAATTAGGTGCCTGGGGCTTGATCACTTTGCCGTTGCGCGCCAGAGCCGGGGGGGCACACAAAAGCAGTGTGAACAGTGCCAGAATCGCTCGCTCCATCGTCCAGTATAGAATCTTGCGCATGATTTCACTCCTCCGATTAATTGGTGTCGTCGCGGGGCTGGCACAGGGCCTCAGCGCGGCGATACCACTCTGTTAATACTCCCTCTTCTGTCCACGTCCAGTAATGCGTTGCCTCGGGGCTTATCAAACGCACCCGGTACGACATATTTCCGGGCTCTCTAATGGGGTGAGCCAGTACGCCTAGTGCGTCCAATTCGCGGCGCAATTGGTCCACGGCGCGGGGGGCTATGGCGCTGGACCAGAGGCTGTCGATTCGTCCTGGTCCGAGCTTTCTCCAGGCTCGAACGCGGCCCTGTGGCCACAGGTCACAGCCTTGCTCGCCACCGGTAATTCCCCCTCCCCTGCCGAGTGAGATCCGATAGTTGGCAGGAAGATTTCTATCCCGCCCATCCTGACTGTCCTTTGCACCGATACACGAACACAGAAGGATGCCGGTCCAGCAGGTTAGTCGCTTCATCTCGTCCTCTGGGTCTTTCACGAACTGCCGCACCCATCCGACAGAACGCGACGTGCCTGCCGGCGGGCGAATCTCGCAGTCACCTACGAGTCTGAGGCGATACAGATCCTCTGCGCTGATGCGAAGATGCTTCTTAGCTGGCATTCCATAATCTGGAGAAGGGATCGGAGACAGAGGTTACACGAAAGCCTACCTTGCGCTACTGGCGTCTCTTCTGGGCTTCCACGAAGGGGAGATGCATCAGACAAAAAACTATCAGGAAGATCGATGAGACGACGGCCACAAAGAGCCAGTGAGGGTATTCGAGCGCGAAGGCGATCTCTTTTGGAGCTGAGAGCGTGAAGAAGTAGTTCGTCCCGAGATACAGGTTGAGCGGAGTAATTGCCATGGCGTAGATGAGGATGGCGAGGTAGCTGCGAAAGACAGCCCTTAGCGGCGGCTTGTAGTGGCATCCAAAGGTGAGATAGAAACCCACGCCGACCAGGGCGATGTGCGTTAGGAAGTAGCGGATCTCGGCGATGAGTCGAATAGACCCGGTCTCCGAAATGGCGGGAAGACACACTGCTAGCAAGGCGCCTACGACACCTGGGTAATACGACAGCTCGGCGAAGAGCTTCCTGCCCGTCGCCAGCGCAGCAAACATGACGAAGACGGACAGATCACACAGGTGCAGGGGCAGATTCCTGGAGAGGGGGAGGTCCGCAGCGATGTGTCTGTAACAGAACCAGCTGAGCTCGTTGACCAGAATCAGGACGAAGAGCGAAATCCTAAAGGCCGAGTGCCACCTGGAAGCCCGGGGCAACCTCCTCATGTTGATGCAGCCGATTACGAAGAGCGCGGACACGCCGATCCAGAACAGGTGGCGCGCCGAGAGCAACTCCATTCCTTCTACTCCCTAAAACACCTGCGAAAACGTGATGTAGATGGCCGTGCGGTCGCCCGAGGAGCCGTAGTCGGCCCGCACGATCGTGCTCTGCCAGAGGTAGCGGAGCCCCATGCCGACGCCCCGGCGCCATTCTCCGCCGTGCGGCAGCTCGCCGCGCTCGAAGATCTGCCCGATATCACCGAAGACCGCGACACCCAGATACATATGCCGTCTTCGCCACAGAGGCAGGCCACGCCAGCGCAGCTCACCGTTCAGGAGAATGCGCGCTTCTCCCCGATCTCTGGCACTGGGTGCGCCGCGGACCGTCCCGCTACCCCCCAATTCCAGCTCCTCGTAGAAGGGCAGATCGCCGAGAGTCCAGTCGACGTTCAGTCGGTGGGCGAACAGCAGCGTCTGCGTCAGGGGACGAAAGTGCCGGTGATCGAAGCTGAGGGTCGCGCCTCGGTAGTCGCCGCCGCCACCTAGCCCGAAGTCGACCAGCAACTCCTCCAGAACACCCGAGGTCGAGTTGTTGTAGTCGTCGCGGGTGTCATATCTCAGCGAGCTGTTGATCTGGGCGAACATTCCCCCGCCCGCGCCGAGGGGATCGAGATCGGCAAGAATACTCCCGGTAAGCGCGTTCGGCGTAATGTCGCGGTGACTCAGACGGCCCCCGAGGCGCAGACGCCAGGGGACGCGCAGAGTCCGAATCCACTTGACCTTGAGCTCGGGGAAGGCCTGCCTGAATGTCTTCTGATCCCTGGAATAGGCATCGGAGTCGTCGTCGCTGAGGCCCCCGTAGTAGTTCGCAAAATCCTCCTTCTCGTAGACGAGTTCTGCCTCGAGTCGCTGCCCGGGCCGGAGCTGGGGCGTGTCCACGAGCACTCGGTGCACCCACTTGCCCTTTGTGGTCATGAACAGCTGGACGCTGTATTTGCGGCGATACGGCACACTCGCACCGTCGTACTCGAAGAGGTTGACCCGCAGACCATATCCGCTACCGTCGTCAGAGCTGAAGTTCAGCAGAGGTATCGCAGTGGTGCCCCAACCAGACGTTTCGTGTGCCTTCTGGGCGTAGCACGGGAAGGCGCTGAGTACCGCGACTGCCGCGGCGATGGTCAGAGGGAACAGCCCTATCTTCATTGTTCGCTTTTCGGGGTCAGCTCTCAGGGCTGCGTCTCAGCGCCTCTGCTTTGGTATGGTGTAACTGGACATTAGGCCCAATCAGATCGCCCGCGCGGTCGGCCAAGACGCGGATCGACGATGAGACGGCTGAACAGAGCGCACTGCAAATTGTGGCTCCAGGCCAGTCCCGGTGAAACACCGATCCCCGGTGAAAGCAATTCAAGACAAACCTGAAACCTTTGACCATATTAGCCATTGCCAATTACGGCGCAACAGAAAGGGCCTTTGTACTATACATAGAAAAGCGAAAAGCACCAGAATGGCAAGGAAAAGCATGGCAAGAGCCGGCAGTCAACGGGTCATCCAGATGAACGACGACTCTATCGCGTTCTACAAGTACTGCATTACAGAGAGACCGACGGCCGAAGACCTTGAAGATATGGTCGACGTATTTGCCGAGGCAAACGCAGACACGCTCACCCTGTCCACTGCCGCTGGCAGGCGATCTACGACAGCAAAGTGGTTGAGGTGGCCGGTGAGCTCACGCCGGAGGCAGTGCGGCCCAGGGGAATCGACACATTACTGGCCGTGGCATGCCTGCCTTCGCCGCGATTTCGATCGAAGGGTACAATCCGATCCATCAGGCGATTGACCCAGGATGTAATCCCCAGCTGGGCACGGTGGGCATGGCGAATTGTATTCCACGGGTTGTGGAAGCAAAGCCCGGTTTCACAACCGTTGCAGCCTCGCGATACCCTTTACACGGAGACGCTACCCGGCATTCGGATCTCATGAGAGGAGATGGATCATGAAAATCAAGAGTATTCAGGCATTTCCCCTGGCATACCCGGAGCCTCACTACAAAGGGATGGTGCGCTATATCACCCTGGCCCGCGTGGAATCGGAAAATGGGCTCGTAGGCTGGGGCGAATGCATCTCCCAGTTCGGCGAATCTGCGCTGGCCACGAAGATTATCATAGAGCAGGGGTACGCCCCTTTGCTGGTCGGGGAGAATGCCCTCGAGGTGGAAAGCCTGTGGCACAAGATGCTGGAACGCATCTGGTGGTACGGCCCCGAAGGGATTGCCGCCTTTGGTGTGAGTGCCGTGGATATGGCCCTGTGGGATCTCAAAGGCAAAGCGCTCGAGCTGCCGGTCGCGACCCTCCTGGGCGGCCAACTGCACGACAAGGTTGTGGCTATGGCATCGATTATTTTTGACATGGAGGATTTCGACTGGACCGTGGACGAATTCCGCTGGATGGTGGACCACGGCTACCAGGTCGTCAAAGCCGGATGGGGAATGCAGCCCGATGTGGTTTTTGGGATGGATCGCAAACAGGACCTCGAGATCGTTCGCCGGGTTCGGGAGGTGATCGGCGAGGAGCGTGACCTGATTGTAGACACCCCCGGCGTCTGGAATATCTGGGATGTGGCGACTGCCATTCAGCGGTTTCGCGATCTCGAACCCTTCAACCTGAGATGGATCGAACAGCCTCTGCTGCCCAGCGATCTGGAAGGGCACGCCCGTCTGCGTGCCGCCGTGGCCACGCCCATCGGAACCGGCGAAGACGAGTGGAATGTCGAAGGCTACAGACGCCTCATACAGTCGGGTGGGGTGGACGTGGTACAGATGGATCCCGGCCGCTGCCACGGCATTACCGGCTGTCACCACGCGATCCGGCTGGTTGAAGCGGAAAATCTAGAATGGAGCGCCCATACCTGGTCCAGCGCGCTCAATACGGCCGCCAGTGTGCATCTGATGGCCAACTCGACCCGCGCTGCCGCGATGGACCTCAAACCGCACGAATCGCCCATGCAACACGAATTGGTCCACGACCCGTGGGAGCAGGAAGACGGCTATCTGGAGGTGCGCGACAAACCGGGGCTCGGCGTAGAGGTCCGCGAGGACACCGTAGAGAAATATCTTTATTCGTAAAAGAAGGGAATCAGGAGGCTGGAATGTCGTCCAAAACGCCGCGCCGAGCGCTCATAACCGGCGGCGCCAGCGGCTTCGGCCTGGCAACAGCCAGGGCGCTGTTGGAACAGGGAAGCCAGGTGGCCATCGGGGATGTGAACACCGATCAATTGAAGGCCGCAGCCAGAGCGCTGGACCACAGGAATCTTCTTCCTTTGGAACTCGATGTGACGTCCAAAGCATCGGCGGAAGCAGCCGTGACGGCCTGTGGCGATGCCTTCGGTGGACTGGACGCTCTGGTCAATTCGGCGGGCATCATCGATTTCGCTCCCCTGGAAGAGATCCGCGAGGAGAACTGGGATAGAGTCATCGCGGTGGATTTGAAAGGGGTTTTTCTGTGCTGTCAGGCTGCCGCAGCCCTTTTGCGCGACAGTGGCCGGCGCGGCCGTATTGTCAATATCGGTTCCGATGCGTCCAAGGTCGGCTGGCCGACGATTTCTTCTTATTGTGCCGCCAAGTTCGGTGTGGTTGGGCTCACCAAATCGTTCGCAGGCGAATTCGCCCCCTATGGTGTGACGGTCAATTGCGTGTGTCCGGCGGGCGTATCCACAACAGGGATGGGTCAGTACGTGCTCGAATTCAAGAGAGCGTCATCCGGAAAGACGCCGGAAGAGATCCTGGCGGCAACAGCCTCAGAGATTCCTCTCGGAAGGAACCCCACCGCAGACGATATTGTCAATGCGATCCTGTTCTTTCTGGCCGACGGGTCTGATTTTGTTACGGGAGTTGCCCTTGACGTGGAAGGCGGTCTGCTCAGCACCACCGCCCGCATTACGGGTGTGAGAGACTGAATATCCCCGCGATCACATATTGAGGAAACGACACGATGGAACGAATCGCTTACGCCGAGGCGGCACGCGTTCTAGGCGAAAGCCCACACTCCCGACGCTGGGAAGAGTACATGGCCTCCATTATGGAGAGCGCTGCCGGCGATGCCTACGACCCGGACAATGCCTATCCGGATGGACTGCCGGAGGTTTTTTTCTGGGAAGCCGACTAGTCAGACGACGTGGAAAGGAATAGACAATCATTTCATCACGCCGGGGTACCAACCAGCGGATGTGCATCCCCTGGTGCCTTACGCGGGTCATTTTCACCTGCGTCAGGGGGCCAACAGGCGGCTTCAAGCACGCTGGGAGGATGGCGAGATCAATCTTGCAGAGGTGGTGGGAAGGTTTCAAGAAGCCGGCTACGAAGGGTATCTGCACGGCTCAAGTCGTATGGCAAATGAACGCCATTTAGCCGATGGCTTAGGCTGAGATAATCCCGATCCACTGGCTTATTGATATGAGAAAGGATCTACGATGCAGGCTACACTGAGTCGACGGGTCGCGATAGTCACTGGCGCCGGCCGGGGGCTCGGCCAAGAGGCCGCCTGCCGTCTGGCCGCAGCGGGGGCCCCGACCGTTTTGGTCGCCCGCACGATAGAACAGTTGCGCCAGACCGCAGAAAACATCAGCCAGCGGGGGGGCACGGCCCTGGCTGTGGCCGCCGATATCAGCACCGCCGCAGGGACCGAAACCGTTAAAGGCCAAGTCGAGAGCCACTTTGGCCCCCCGGCCATTCTGGTCAATGCCGCCGGCATCTTCGGGCCACTGCAACACATCGCCGCCAGCGACCCCCAGCGCTGGATTGAGACCCTGACCATCAATGCGGTGGGCCCCTATCGGATGTGCCGGGCCTTCGCCGCCGGCATGGTGGCCCAGGGTTGGGGTCGGATCATCAACTACTCCTCGGCCGCCGCCTTCCATCCCCCTGGCCCCTTGGTCAGCGCTTACGCCACCAGCAAAGTCGCCTTGAACCAGCTCACCCGCCACTTGGCCGCCGAGCTCGAAGCGACCGGCGTCACCGCCAATGTCCTTCATCCCGGCGATGTAAAAACCAGCATGTGGGCCGATATCCGTCGCGAAGCCGAACAACTGGGAGAAGAGGCCGAAGGCTATCGCGCCTGGGTCCGCTGGGTCGACGAGACCGGCGGCGATTCGCCGGTCAAGGCCGCCGACTTAGTGCTCAAATTGGTCAGCGACGAGGCCGGCGGCGTCACCGGTCAATTTCTCTGGATAGAAGACGGGCTGCAGGCACCTATTGCCAGCTGGGACGCGCCTGAGGACGCGCGTCCCTGGTAGTCATATAACGTCGGCGAACTGAAGTTGCAAGCCGTCTTCGACCGATCCAGGACGTAAATAGACGCAACTAGCCGGGGCGGAATATCCTCCCGGGTTGATCGCGGTACCGCGGGAGCATCTCCCAGACCACTGCCTTGCGTATGGGTCGGTGGCGATGATGGGCTATGAGAAGGGAAAGGTCTGCTCGGGGTCGTAGCCGGGCATGATCGGCCGGTGGGAGCGGCCGGCGATGAGGGTGCCGCTTTCGACGCAGCCTTCGGGCCGATCTTCAAGGATCTCGACCAACTGCTTGCGCCAAGGTTGGAGTTCTGCTTCCGCGCCGTCTGCCAAGGCTAGATCGCACTCTTCCTGCGGGTCGTTTTCGAGGTTGAAGAGGTGCTCAAGCCCCGTCTGCGAGTACCAGACGTATTTGCTGCGGCCATCGACGAGGAAGTGGTTGCCGTGCTCGTAGGCGTAACAGCCGGCGTGCTCGCCGTGGAGTATGTCGCGGACCCCGTCGGCCTCGCCGCGCAAAACGGGGAGCAGGCTTTTCCCGGTGCAGGTGGCGGGCACTTCGATTCCGGCCGCTTCGAGGATCGTCGGCATCGCGTCCTGGAGACCGACCGGGCGTTGGCAGACCTGCTCAGACGGCAGCCCCCAGCTATTGGGCGCCCTGGCGAAGAAGGGGATTCGCGCCGAGGCCTCGTAGGGCCAGGTCTTGCGGAAGAGGTGGTGGTCGCCGAGCATCTCGCCGTGGTCCGAGACGAAAAGGATCAGGCATTCGTCGAGCAGGCCGCGGGCGTGCTGGCAGAGGCGGCCGATCTGGTCGTCGATAAAGTTGACCATGCCGTAGTAGGCGGCGCGGGCGCAGCGCAGGTCTTCCGCGGGCAGGTGGATCTCCGAGGCGTCGGGGTTGAGCCCTTTTTGCGGTCCGTCAAAAGTGGGGGCCCAGTCGCCGACTACCGGCTCGGGCAGCTCGCGGCGGATATAGCGCTGGTAGTAGAGGGCGGGCGGCGTCAGCGGCGGGTGGGGGTCGATAAAAGAAATATTGAGGAAAAAAGGCGTCGAGGGATCGCGCTTCTTGAGGAAGCCCATCGCGCGGTCAATACACCAGAAGCTGTGCATCTGCTCCTCGGGCAGGTGGTGAGGCCGGCCGATCCAGCCATTGGACGAAGCGCCGTGGGCCATGCCGGGATCGACTTCGGTGCGGCCGTGGTGCTTTTGCAACCACTCGACATAGTCGTTGTCCCGCCCGCGGGTGGCGTCGGCTAGCTGCACGTGGTCGAAACCGAAGCGCTTGCGCGGCGGGTGGAGGTGCATTTTGCCGATCATCTCGGTCTGGTAGCCGGCCGCGGAGAGCGCGCCAGCCAGGGTGTGGGCCGGATTCCACTCGGCGCTCTGGAAACCGACGACGCCATTGGCGGCAGGGGCGGTGCCGGTCATCAGGCTACGGCGGGCGGGGATGCAGCTGGGACACTCGGCGTAGGCCTGGGTGCAGTGGAGGCCGGAGCGGGCGATATAGTCGAGGTTGGGGGTCTGCAGGACGGCGGGCGAGCGCGGGTCGAGGCCGAGGCAGTCGCCGCGCTGTTGGTCGGTG
>PBRM01000132.1 GCA_002725915.1 Gemmatimonadota bacterium | reverse complement strand
GCCCTCTCCTCGAAAAGAGAAACCGCTGTATGTCCAAATAATACCATCACTTACCTCAAAGTACAAGTCCAATTCTGTGACACGGCACTAGTCATTGGCAGCGGCGCAATTTCGGGTCGCCGGAACCAGGGCGCGAAGTAGCCGACGCTGGTCATGATGCGGTTCTCCGCTGAGTCGTTGGCGGTGCCGCCGTGCCAGCAGCGCACATCCCGCACCAGGGCGGTGCCGGCGGGGGCGCAGACGATGGACTGTTTCCAGTGCTCGGGCTCGTCCTCCAGCGTCGGCGGTCTCAATCGCGTGCGCTGGGTGCCCGGCACGAAGCGGATCGCTCCGTTGATCTCATTGAAGTCCACCATGAGGAAGTTGACGACGATGAAAGGCACGGGCATGTCGTAGATGTTGACCTGCCCCAGGGGATCGTTCAGCATGTCTTTCATGTCCGAGTGCAGATGCTGGATCCGCGCTCCCGGCGTCGAGTAATCGCCGCCGCCGCCGGAGCAGACGTAGTGCTCGCTGCCCCAGATCGCGTCCAGCACCGGCAACACGGTCGGTAGTTCGATAAGCTGCGCCCACTCCGGATGGTGGATCTGTGAGCCGAAGGAGTAGCGGGCGAACCCCCGGTTGGCGTCTTCCAGGGGAGTGGCTGTCATCTGCTCATCTACGACCCGCCTGGCCCCCGTCCGGGCGAATTCGAGCTGCTCGGGCGTGAGCGCGCCCCGGATGGCGACGAAACCGTCGCGGTGGAAGACGGCGGCGGCCCTGGCCGGGTCAGCCGCGGCTATGAGCTCGGTGTCCAGCATAGCGATCTTTTGCGGCAGAATCACTCGGGAGAAGGAAGGGAGGGAGGACCGGAGTAGCCGATGCTCTCGTAGCCGGCAACGTCCCCGCCGAAAAGGCGATACGGATGGGGAAACAGCCTGAGACCACGATCCTCGAGGGGCAGGGAGATGCGCTGGTGGTCGCTATGGGCGGACAGCTTGAGGGCGATGGCGACCTCCAGAGACTGCTGCATGTCGTGGCCGCTGCTGCGGGGCTCTTCCCCGGTGTCGAAGGCACGCATCAGCCGCTCGATGGTCTGGTGAAAGAAGTTTGACGGCTGCTCGAGAAAAGATGGACGGACAGGCGTCGAAGCGGCTCCCTTGCCCGAAATCAGCACGGGCTCGGGTCCGCAGAGCCAGACACGTCCGTCTTCCCCCTCGGCGGCCACGACGCAGGAAGGTCGATTCTCAGCGTCCGGCCTGACCATCTCGCAGACGATCCCACCGGATAAACCCAGGCGGCCGTAGGCGGGGCAGTCGGCCTCGATGTCGGCTGTTTCGGGCGCCGCATACCCCCCCTCCGACGGCAGGGCCCAGCCCTCGACCCACTCCACTTCCATGCCGGTCAGTATGCGGGTCGCGGCCAGTTGCACGCAGCCGCCGCCAGATACCTCCGTGGGCAGCCCTCCGGGAATGGCCGCGCCAGTCAGAGGCCCGATGTGGCCGTCGCGAATCCAGTCGACGACATCGGGCATGAAGGGAGTGGCAATGCCCGCCTGACCGCAACCCAGGAGGGTCCCGCGCTGACGGCAGAAGCCCACGATCTCGTCGGCTTCGGTCAGGCTGGCCGACAGGGGTTTTTCGCAGGAGATTACCCGTACTCCGGCCTCGGCGCAGGCCGTGACGACGGGGTGGTTCTGGCTCACGGGCACGATGGCGGAGACGATATCCGGCACTTCGCGGTCCAGCAGCTCCTCCACGTTATCGTAGGTGGCGGAGACGTCGTAGCGCTCGGCAAAAGCGTCGCGGCGGTCGCGAGCCCTGTCCACCAGCCCGACGATCTCGCAGGAAGGGTGACGCGCGTAGGCGCTCAGGTAATTTCTCCCCCACATGCCAGCACCGCCGACCACGGCGACTCGGTACTTCCTGTCGGATGTCAAGAGCTCTCCTCCCATCGGTGGTGCCAATCACGGGGTGCTGACCCGGAGTCGTAGTTAAGATCAGTGATTGTTGGTGTCCGCGGCGTGCAGGCCTCGATCGAGAGCGAGGCCTGAATTGAATGTAAGCTGCAGCAACCCCGAGGTGAAGCCCTGTCGCGGATTGGCGGGCGCGCTTGCCCGCGTCTGCCAACGCCGTATCGATTTCCGCTCAACCGGCCAAATCTCGGATGAGGCGGTTGACCTCGGCAGACGCTTCCATCTGCACCATGTGTCCCGCGCCGGTGACGGTGTGGGTGGCGACGTCAGCCGGCAACCCGAGAGCGTGAGATGGCGGGATGATGCGGTCTTCAACCCCGCAGATCACCTGTACCGGCAGCATCAGCTGGTCGAGTTGGTCGCGCAACACCGCGGCCTGGCGTCCCCCGGGAAAGAGCTGGCCAGCTACGGTAGCCAGGGCGTCCTGCACCCCATCGAGGCGCTTGTATCTGAGTACGTCCTCGACCAGCTGACGCGTGATCAGCGACGGGTCGCTGAAGAGCTTCTCGAGGTGTGGCTTCAGATCTCTGCGTCTTCGGGCGTGGACGAAGCCGTCTATATAGGTGCCGTCGATTTCAGCTCCGAGGCCAGCGCTGCCGATCAACGTCAGGGAGGCGGTGAGATCGGGATGGGCGAGGGCGAAGGTGAGGGCGATCGCTCCCCCCATCGAGTGTCCGACGAGGTGGGCGTTGGCGATGCCGAGAGCTGCCATGAAGTCGCTGAGCGTATCGGCGAAATCCTCCAGCGAGCCGTCGCCGACGTCTCTTGTGGAGCCGCCGTGGCCGGGAAGGTCGAGGGCATAGACCACGTGCTCGGCGGCCAGGGGCTCATGGGTGAAGAGCCAGTTGTTGAGATCGCCGCCAAATCCGTGAACAAGAATGACGACGTCGCCGCTGTCGCCTCGTCTGAGATAGCGAATCACCCCGCCGCTCAAGTCGACGGTGTCGGTGGGCACACCGACTTCTGACGCGGTCGGGTCGGGCGGGACGAAACTGGCCTGGAAATCCGCCACGAAGGCGTCGATCTCGGAATCGGTGGCGTCGGCGCCGGCGATTACCGCCAGCAGGGCACCGACCGGCAGAACGTCGTCTTCCTGGGCGATGTGGCGGCGAAGCACCCCGGAGTGCCGCGCCTCGACCGCCGCGGCGATCTTCTCGGTCTCGATGTCGACGACCTCGTCGCCGGAGAGGGCCTCGCCCCCCACCGGGACCTTCCACTCCACGATCTTCGCCTCTTGCATGGAAAGGCCCCACTTGGGCATGGTAACGGCGTGTAAGGCGCCGCTCACGATCGGTACTCCGCGAGCTCCCGCGCCGCCGCTTCGATGCTGGCGGCGGTGGGGATATAGAGGTCTTCGAGGGCGTCGCTGAAAGGCACCGGCGAGTGAGGTGCTGTAACCATGCGGATCGGTGCCTTGAGGGCATCGAAAGCGCTTTGCGCCACGAGAGCGGATATATCAGTGGCGATGTTGCAGCGAGGATTTGCTTCGTCGACGACGACGAGGCGGCCCGTATTTTCGACGCTCTCGAGGATGGCATCTTCGTCCATCGGGGAGGTCGTGCGCAGGTCGACGATCTCGCAATCGATGCCGCTGCCGGCCAGAGCCTCCGCTGCCTCTACGGCCCGGTGGACCATGCGACCCAGGGTGACGATGGTCAGGTCCTCTCCCTCGCGGACGACGGCGGCCTCACCGAAGGGAATAGTGTAGGCTTCGTCGGGCACCTCCCCTTCCTGCGTGTACAAGAGCTTGTGCTCGCAGAAGATCACCGGGTCGTTGTCGCGGATGGCCTCGATGAGCAGCCCCTTGGCATCATACGGAGTGGACGGGACCACCACCTTGAGGCCGGGGATGTGGGTGAACAGCGGATACAGGCACTGAGAGTGCTGCGCCGCGGCGCGCAGACCCGCCCCGAACATGGTGCGGATGACGACGGGAGTCTCGGCTTTGCCGCCGAACATGTAGCGGAACTTGGCGGCCTGATTGAAAATCTGATCGAAGCATACACCCATGAAATCGATGAACATGAGCTCGACTACGGGGCGCAGGCCGGTGGTGGCCGCCCCGATCGCCGCCCCGATGAAGGCGGACTCGGTTATGGGGGTGTCGAGAACGCGATCTCCGAATTTTCCCCACAAGCCCTTGGTGACTCCGAGAGGACCGCCCCAGGCGTCCATCTCCCCGTCGGCCCCGGAGCCGCCGACGATGTCTTCACCCATGACGATTACGCGTTCATCCCGCTCCATCTCCAGAGCCAGGGCTTCGCTGATCGCCTGCTGGAAGGTCTTGATACCCATGTAGCTATCCTCCTCCTCAGTACGATACGTAGACGTCGGTCAACAGGTCCTCGGCCTCGGGCTTCGGCGCCGCCTTGGCGAGGTTGACGGCGTCCTCGATGAGGTCCGAGATGTCCCGGTCAATCGAGGCTAGATCATCCTCCTGCACGAGCCCGGCGGACACCGCTCTGGCGGCGAAGTTGTCAATACAATCTCTATTCTGGCGCACATTCTCTACCTCGTCAGGAGCGCGATAGGTCTGGGCGTCGCCTTCGAAGTGCCCGTAGTAGCGGTTGACCTTGCACTCTATCAGGGTGGGACCGCCCCCTGCACGGGCGCGGTCTATCGCCTCTCCCGCGACCTCGTATACCTCGAAGAAATCGTGGCCGTCGACGACTATCCCAGGCATGTTGAAACCACTGGCCCGGTCGGCTAGGTCGTCGCAGGCGGTAGAGTACTTGACCGAGGTGGCTTCGGCGTAGCCGTTGTTCTCGACAACGAAAATACAGGGCAACTGCCATACGGAGGCGAGGTTGAGGCTCTCGTGGGTGGTGCCCTGGTTGGAACCACCGTCTCCGACGAAGCCCACGGCAACGCGGCCATTACCCAGGGTCTTGGCAGCCAATCCCGCCCCGCACACCAGGGGCGGGGCGCCGCCGACGATACCATTGGCGCCCATCATGCCCTTGGTCAGGTCGGCGATGTGCATCGACCCCCCCTTGCCGGCGCAGAGCCCGGGTTTGCGCCCGTAGATCTCGGCCATCATGCCGCGCACGTCGCAGCCCTTGGCGATGCAGTGTCCGTGGCCGCGATGGGTGCTGGCGATCCTGTCCCCGTCATCCAGATGCAGACACACGCCGGTTGCGATAGCCTCCTCCCCAGCGTAGAGATGGACGAAACCGGGCACTTCGCCGGTCTCGAATTCGACGTGGACGCGGTCCTCAAAGACGCGGATCGTCTTCATAGTCCGATAGGCGCGCAGTGCGTCATCCTTGTTCAGCTGCATCGGTCGAGTCTCCTTTCTGGAGAGGATTCGAAAGCGTCTGGTCGGTGCTGGTCAGCAGCCCGCTGTGTGCGGCGCGGGCCATGACGCGCTCTACGTCGATCGTGCGCGGCCCGTCGTCATCGAGCCAGACGGCGACTCGATCTCCATCGGTGAACTCGATCTCGCGCTCGCCGTCGAGGGCGATGACACCCTGTGGCGCACAGACCGTCTGGCGCTCGCCGGGGAGCAGGTCATGCACCGCCGCGACGCCGACGGGCACTACCAAGCCCGGAGCGATCGGCGCGGTTACGCTCATTGCTGCCTCTCCGGGGGGAGCGAGGTCGAGCCTGACTCCGGCGTGGTCTCGACGCGACACCGGGCGAATAAGCCCGGCCACGCTGGACAGCCCGACGGCGTCGGCTTCGGCGAAGGCGACGAAGAGCTGACTCAGACTGTCGACCCTCCACACAGCCTTCGACCCGGTCCACAGGGCGGTGCTGACGCAGATATCCACCAGCGCCAGGTCTCGAGTCCCGTTCACGGACACGCGCAAGGCTTTGTTGCTGCAGGTGGCCCCGTCGTCGGTCACCTGCCCAGTGGCGACGAGGGCGGTAGCCAAGCCGGCGATGGTGGCCTCGCGAAGGGCGGGGAAGACGTTGTTGGTACCAGTCGAGAGCGCTGTGAGTGGGGTGTCGCCGCACACCTGCGCCACCAGACGATGGGTGCCGTCGCCGCCCAGAACCACGATCGCGCCAACACCGGCCTCGACCATCCTCTCAACCGCCAACAGGGTGTCGGCAGCACCGTCCACCACCGGCATGTCGAAGAAGGTGACAGGAGGTCTGGGCTGTAGCGACGGGGTCTGCAGCATCCTGAGCAGGCGACGGGAGATACCCCCGGCGTCCGGCATCATATAGACCTCGTCGACTCCGCCCGCTCCCAGAGCCGAAAGGAGTCGGGATATCATGTTGCACTTCTCCGCCAGCGGAAAGACCGAGGCCTGGGCCACGAGTCGTCGGATGTCGCGGCCGGCCGCGGGGTTTGCGAGGATGCCGACGGCGCTGGTCTTGTGCATGATCACAGAGAGTCGGAAAAGGCGCCAACGGTGAAGCCGGCTCGGGCCTGGACTGTAAAGCCAATCTGTGCGAACAGACGCGGTGCTCGAATCGAGGCAGGAAGATATGGGCGAACGAATGCGCCCACAAGAATCTGTGACTTGATTCCTCGCGCTCAAGATCCCGTATCCGGCTCACACAGCTGCATGACGCCGAGGCGGCAGTTCTATGAGGTCTGACAGACGCTGCCTTCCTGCCTCTCGCTACGGCCTGTCCCGGTCCGGATGCCAGCGCGTCACCGCCACATGCGTGGTGCCATCAAGGGGGGTGATGTAATAGGCGGTGAGTATCGAGCCGTCGTCCAGTTCGGTGGACATGGGGTAGCCGACATCCGAACTGCCGAAACCAGGCTGGGCGTGTTTTTCGGCCGGCCACGCGTTCGAGGTCGTGCCGGCGTCGTCCCGCAGCACATACTCGTGGTCCAGGTCCCAGGTGTTGCCCCCGTCCTCGCTGATGAGGGCGCGCACCCCCATGGGCGTTCGCCTGTAGCCGAAGCTGCAGAGAATGCGGCCATCCTTCAGCCTCAGGAGGTGGTTGGGGTAACCCTGAAACGCGGTTTCCACCGGCTGTGTCCAGGTCCGACCGCCGTCTTCGGACCAGACTTCCAGCGCATACATCCTGTCATCGCCGGGATGCCCCCAGCGGTGCGCGGAACGCAGGTGTCCGAGGACCCGGCCCGGCGCTACTTCCACCACCGCCCACTCATTGCACACCCTGGGAATGGCCAGGTGGAGTCTCCAGGTTTCCCCCTCGTCGATCGAGCGGAAGATCAGACCGTCGCCTCCCGCGTCCGGTCGGCTGGTGTATACCGGGAAAAGCCAGGTGCCGTCATCCAGCACGGTGCCGCGCGGGAATCCGGTTACGCCAGTGTACCCGGGTATGGTCCAGGTCCTGCGCTCCCAAGTGGCGCCACGGTCCCGCGACCGAATTGCCACCAGTCGGTGACCTGACACCACCAGCTTGCCGGGGAGTTGCCGGTTGATGATGGCGTCGTCCATAACTCTCAAGCCGCGGGCCTCCGCCTCGGCGCGCCGCGACGGATCCCAGAGCTCGTAGCCGACCGAGCCTACGGCCAGAAAGCTGCCGTCGGGCATGATGCGACAGAGCCGGTCGTACTGTTCGCGCGGCGTCGACCCGGGCCAGTTGGGCG
>PBRM01000131.1 GCA_002725915.1 Gemmatimonadota bacterium | reverse complement strand
GGGGGCGAACTCCAGCTGCTGCTGGGGCGGAGGGCGTGCGGGAACTGGTCGAGGAATACGCCCCCGCTCAGGGACCGCAGGTATGGACCCGGCCCAAGAACCTTTTCCGGTGGGCCACGGCCCGAGACTATGTTGTCCGCAACCCGTTCGATAAAGTCTTGGCCAAGCCCTTCCCTCACTTTTTCCCGTATCTGAATGGTGCATAGGTGCGAATGCTCCTGGCCCGCGCCCGCTGCCGGTAGCCCCTGAAGGTCAGCGGCAGCGGGCCAGCGAAAGACTCCAGGCGACTGACCGCCTGAATGATGGCCTCGCGGTGATCCCCGGCGACATCCTCCTCCTCCCGGGGATCCGTCCGCAGATCGTAAACCCGTGCCGAGTCGGCGAAGTCGGGCCCGGTGACCCGCATGTGCACGGCGAAATCTTCATCCCTCACGCAGGCGAAATTTCCCCAGCCGGTGGTGACGTGATCGCGCACTGCACCTCCACCACGGCCGGCCGCCGCCCACATGTCGAAGCCGTCCAGGGGCTCGTGCTCCACCCCCGACAGGCCCAGAATCGTGGGTGCCAGGTCCTGGTTCTGGGCCCAGTAGTCGCAGCTTGATCCCGCCGGCCCCTCCGGGTGGCGGACGAGCCAGTTCAGCTGCGTGTTGTAGGGATAGAGCCGCGTCGAATTCTTGCCGAATCTCCCCTTGTCCATGACTTCGGTGCCGTGGTCGCTGAGGAAGATGACGATGGTGTCTTCCCGCAGCCCGTTGGCGTCGATGGCGTCGAGCAGGTGGCCGATCCAGCGGTCGACGAAGGTGACGAAGCCGAAGTAGAGCGCTTTGGTGCGCTCGATCTGCGCCGGGGTCAGGTTTTCGCCCGTACTGCCGATGACACTGTGGTGGATGAAATCCTTGACGCCTGCTTCTGCCTGGCAGTAGGCGTCGGCATAGGCGCCGGGAGGATCCCACAGCTCGTGCGGACTGAAGCTGTCCACCCACAGGAAGAACGGCCCGTTGCGGCGATTCTCCTCCACCCAGGTCGCCGCCTGGCGAAATACCTGCGCCGTCATCCAGTCCTCTTCCCTTTGGCGGCCTCTCATATTCAACAGATACTGCAGGATGATCGGGTAGTCGGCCGGGGACGGGTCGTCTTCGAGGGTGTGGGCGGCCAGATCGACGCTGTCCGGCGTGCCCTGTCGCCAGTTGTCGCTCTCCTGTCCACGGATCAGCTCCCAGGTCAGGAAGCCCCGGGTGAAATTCATCGTCGGTTTGAACATGTGGTAGGTGTCGGCGACCAGCCCGGTGAGGTACCCCGCATCCGCCAACCGCTCCGCCAGGGTGTCCTGTTCGTGCGGGATGGGATGCCAGCCGGCTTCCGCCGGCCACAGCCCCTCGTTGGGCGTGTCGAAGCGCCAGGGAAAGGAGCGCCTGCCGGTGAACAGGCAGCGGCGCACCGGGATCGTCGGCTCCCCTTCCCCGAAGCAGCGGGTGAAAGAGAGGGACTCCCGGCGCAAGCGGTCCAGATTGGGGGTCTTGACGAAACTCAGGGCTCCGCCTCCGCCACCTCCCATGTCCGCTCTGAACGTGTCGACACAGACGACGACGATGTTGTAGCTCATCTTCACCTCGCCCTGCTCAGGTGCCAGGCCATCACCGAGGCAATGGCAGCCTGACCTTGGCGTTGTCCCTGGCTTGTGATTCGAGAAATCCAATCAGCACTTTCACCACCCGCAGTCCGTCCCTACCGGAGGAGACCGGCACCCCTCCGCGTGCAACGCCCCGACACTCTGCATCCGATGACCTCGACTCTGTGCATTTCTCTCTCCCCTCCTCTCTCTTCGCCCCCCCAATGCTGCTGCTGACAGTAAATGGGCGACTACAGACCCAGAAGCCGGATCGCATTCCCCCCGAGCACCATGCGCTTCTCCTCGTCAGTGAGATCGGCGGTGATGATTTTGCCGATCTGCGCTCGCGGGTCCATAAGAGGCGTGTCGGAGCCGAACAGCACTCGGTCCGCCCCCGCCTCCCGCACCAGCTCCTCGATGACCCCGGGCGACCGGTACGTCGAGCACGTCTCCAGGTAGAAGTTGGGACATCTCTGCGCCGCCGCTATGGCCTGCCCGCGGGCGGGTTCGATATTCCCCGAGTGCCCGGCCACGAAGCGGGCTTTCGGAAAACGATGAGCTGCCTGGGCCAGCAACCCCGGCTGCGACTGCTCCGACGTGTCCGTGTGGGAGAGCACCGCCAGACCCCGGTCATTGGCAAACTCGTACACCGGATCCCATATCGGATCGTTGAGGGGGTAGGGCGTGTAGGGCGGATACAGCTTGACGGCCCGAAACCCGAGATCGTCCACCGCGCGCTCCAGCTCGGGGACGACGCGGTCGGCCATGAGGGGTGATACATAGGCAAAGCCGACGAATCGCTCGGGGTTGAGCGCTACGAATGCCGCCGTGCGGTCGTTCCCCCGGGTACCGTCCGGGTGGAAGATGTCGAACACGCAGGACCGGTCGATGCCGACGCGGTCCATGGCCCGGAGCATGGTCGCCGGATCGTCGACCATGCCCACGGTGTCCCATCTCCCCACGTGTCCGTGAAAATCTATGACCGGGCCGCCGTCTATCACAACTTCAAGAGTCCTCTTATCCGATCTCGCCTACTGGAATTGGGCCCATGCTGAAACCCTGATCGGAGATCGTGCAGGGCCGGGGCATCACACGCACTCATTACGGGATTGTCTATCAAGTCTTGGGCCCCTCCCCGAGCAGGCCTTCGAGATTGCCCGCACACACGGCCGCCAGCTCCGCCTCGGTGAAGTCCAGCTGGTGCAGGTAGTAGAGCATCGGGCCCATCGCGTAACGGGGATAGTATGAGCCGTACAGAAACCGGCCGGCGCCGAACTCCTGCACGAGCGCCTCGGCGTCCCCCAGCACTTCGTAGCGGCTCAGCTCGAGGCGCGCCCGGGGAAGCTCTCGCAGCATGCCCCTCACCAGTGACGCGTGGACGTAGTGGGCGCCCAGCAGGGCCACGTCGAGATCGGGGAAGTGCCGCAGCAGCTCGACCACCTCCCTCGCCTCGGCGTCAACCAGTGAAATCCACAAGGGGATGCCCTCGGCGCTCAGCCAGTCCAGTGACTCGCCGTACACCCACTCCACCAGCGGCACGCGTGCGCCGGCATCGTGAAGGCGGACGCAGGTGACATGGCCGCCTGACCGCAGCTCGCGCAGCCGGCTCAGCGAGTCGCCGTCGGTCCCCAGCATCCACTGCGGACTCAGGCGATCGTCACCCAGCCAGGCCTTCAGGGCCTGGTTGCCATCGATGGAGCTGATGCTCTCCCCCTGCACGGGGTAGATGAGCGCCCGCTCGACGCCGTGGCGATCCATCTCCTTCAGAAGGTCTGCCGCGGATTCGAAAGTCGCGGGGCGGTCATGTCGGTGCCCGACCCCCACATTGGCGTCGAATACCGGGACCCGCGCGCTGAATATCAGCGAATCTTCATGCAATCGAAATAAGTCCTTCTGAGCGATCTCGCCCACACATTCCATCTGTACCCAGCTGGATCCTCAATCTCAGCGTATCTCGTGTTTGGACGTGATGCACCCCCTTTTCTGTGAGGTCGTCATCTTCATGCACCGGTCAGCTCGATCGGTATCCTGGTTTGATCGGACAGGTGGGGCAGACCTTCTTCAGCTGCTGCCGTCGCACCTCCCACAGATCGAGTGCCCTCACCAGCTCGCAGTCGGCGGCGCCCACCTTTCCGTGTTTCTGCAGCCGCCGGCGATCCAGACTTTCCTCGAGCCGGTCGATGGACACCAGGCATGTTTTTTCCCTCCAGGCCAGACCCCAGACCTCATCCACCGAGCCGTCGGCGCCAACGACGCGGTCGATATTGCCGAAAGGATCGATGCACCCGCAGGGCACGGAGTTCTCGGCCACATGGTAGGCGGTGGAGCTCCAGTGGTCGACCCCGAGGGCGAGGATGTAGCCGCCGCCGTGGATGAGCCTGCCGATGGGGCTGTCCTGCTCCCAGATCCCCGCTTCCAGATGGTCGATACAGTACGCTTCCGCCTTGGGGCCGATGGCGGCCACGGCATGGCTGGGATGGAGACTGCGCGCCGCCTCCCGCCGGCGCCACATGGCGTCCGCAATCGCCCCGTTGATGGTGGGTGTGGTCATGGGGTTGTAGACCCGGGCGGCGCCGTGGTTGAAGGAGGGCATCATCAGTGTGCCCGAGCGACCGATGGCGGCCAGCAGGGCGTCCACCACCGAGTCCGCCCCTCCCTCCACCTGGCCGATCTTCGACAGCGAGCTGTGGACCATGAGGTCCATCCCCTCTTTCACTCCGAGCTTTCGCAGATCCGCCGTCAGCTGCCTTTCCGTCGCCGCCGAGCCTGCGTCTGGCAGGTCGACGTACCCCAGCTCCGCGTGGGCCTCGAAATACTCGACCACCCGTTCCAGATCCACCTCATTGCCCCGCCCGCTCTTCCCATGGGGACTGAGAAGGCCGCTGCGTTCACAGTCGATCGCGCCCGCGATCTGGGCGAGGTCGCGGCGGCCGTCCGCCCAGAACAGGGCCCACGAGCTCAGACCGCCGGCGCTGATTCGGGAGGCCAGCGGCGGCGGCACGTTCTCGGTCGTCGGCGACAGCACGGCCGTCCTCCGGGGCACGCGGCGGGCGGCGGGCGGCACTCGGCCCGACCGCGCCTGGCCTCGGGCCGCGCCGGCCGCCGCTTGCGAGATCTCGCCCTCGCAGTCAGCCAGATGACGCAGCAGCTCGCCGCGATCACCTCCCCACAGCCACCTCTTCAGCCGCTTCATACTGACGCCGTGCGCATCCTGGATGTAAGTCGCCTCGTGCCGCTGCAGCCGACGCCGGCTCTCCCCCTTCATCTGGCCCAGGAGCCGCTGTGTCTCGGCAGTGGCCAGCTGCGCCACTTCCCGACTCCCGGCGTCCGCCAGGAAATACAGATACCCCGCCATGGCCGCGGCACACGTCTTCAACCCCGGCCCGCTCAGCAGCTCCATGGTATCGGCGGATGAGTGATAGGCGTCGAAGGCCTTGCCGCGCTCCTGATGGTGGGTGGTAATCCACGGACAGGGGTAGCCGTACTGCGGATCCCCGATCAGCGTGTCAGCCGTTGACATGAAGGGCTCGAGAGACAGCCGGTAGCCCCCGCTGTGGCGGCGCAGAGTCGATCGCAGCACCGCCTCTCCGACCCAGTCGACGAAACCTGCGGACATGGGAATAGTGGAGTGCCACTCGAGCCGCCCACCGCAGATTGAAGGCTTGGAGCCCACGGTGTCGATACAGACTCCCGCCAGCGGCGTCTGCAGTCTGCCCGCCCTCTCGAGATAGGCGAAAAAGCCGTAGCACTCGTAGCCGTTGATGAGCCGGATCGATCGCCGTGGCCTGCGGATGACGCCTCGGCTGATCAGGTCCTCCAGGACGTGGGCGATCTCTACGCACAGCGACACACCCGAGGCGTTGTCGATGGCCCCCGGTTCGGCGCTGTGGGCGATCGCCCAGACCTCGTCCTGGGGGTCGTCCGCTCCCTCTACGACGCCGCTCACCACGTCGTGGCTGCCAACATACTTCCGCGAATGCACCCGGGTGAGCAGCGTCAGCCGGCCGTGTCGAGTCAGCAGCCGTCGCAACCTGCTGCCCTGGTTCTCCGACAAAACGAGTCCCACCAAGTTCGCGGTTGCGTGGTCCATTGGCACCGCCCCCCAGCCGAACTTCGTCCACGGCACCGCGTTGGGGAGGCGCGCTATCGGGCGGTCGGAGATGACGACGGACGCCCCCCTGTCCGCGAAGAGCTTCATGTTGGTGCGTATATCGAGACCGGTGAGCACAGTCTTCCCCACCAGACCCTCGGTGCCCAGCAGCCGCAGCTTTTCTACATCGTCGATGACGACCAGCTCCGCGCGGGTTCCCTGCCGCGGTGTGGACGCCGTCCACTGGACCGCGTGCCAGGGGCAGTCCGCGTAATCGAGTATGCGCCGGCGCACGGGGCCGACCACGTCCACGGTTGCACTGCCCACGTCCTGGGCGCCCTGGATGATCCAGCGGCCCGTGCCAATCCTGCTCCCGGTCTGGATGGCCTCGACTTCCGCCTTCGCCCCGGAGTGCTCGTAGTGCCGCACCAGGGTCCGGGTGGTCTCGTGAAACCGATCGAAAGAGTTCCACCGGTCGGTCCCTACCACTTCGGCGGCGGTCTTCAGCAGTCGTCGTTTGTCCGTTGCCGCCACGAGGTGGGGCAGGACAGTCCTGCAGAATGCGCTCAGCGAGCGCGGCGTAACAGTCATTTAATGCCCTTTCCCCGACCAGACGCTGCGGTGAGGGCTCGATTTTCCCGTTCTATCGAGCCGGCTTTCGCTACCATAGGCGTACAATTCAACGTGATTCCACCATCTTGCTGAATATCTTCAATGGGGTCAATGGCGGGGTTTCGCTCCCCGTCACGGGACTTCTCTGTCTGCCCGGAGAGAAGGCTGTCGAGGGCGCCGGTCGGGGGCCGGCCAGGCTGCCGCGGTTCGCAAGCGTCGAGGTCAACAGCCCGCCTGTTGGCCGGTCGCCGGGGCGTACCCATACTCCACCATGGGCTCGCGAAAGCACTCGAACATGTGCCGTCCCGTATCCTCCCGCCATCGGCCCACCGACGCCTCCCGCACGATGATTCGCGCCAGCTTCATGTGCAGGAATTCTTCCAATCGCGCCAGCGTCTCCTCCTGCCGGAGCACGAAGTCCTCGAAGCGGACGGTCAGCCAGTTGGCGGGCTCGGGGGTGGCGCGTATGAGCTCGTACTGATACTTCCAGGAGATAGCGCGCCGTTTGCGCACGTCGTCCGTGTGCTTGTAGTCGACGCCGAAGTCAGCCAGATCGTCGGTCTTGTGGCCGCTGAGTATGCAGTCGCGCGGATCCCGGATCAGGTAAATGTATCTGGCCTCGGGAAACATCCGCGCGATCCACGGGAAGGCGAGGGTTGTCTCCGGTAGTTTCCACCCCCTGTATGGCGATCGATCTCCCAGGACGTCGGCCAGGTAGGACTCCGCCATCCGCCTGAACTCCGGATCGACGTCGCCGCTGAGAACGCCTTCGAAGTCCCACGACAGGCCTCCCCGCCAGGTGACGCTGCGGGCGAATACGCGGCAGGCCTCGTACATGTCCTGGGGGGGGACCTTGTCTCCCGACCTGTTCAGCGTGTTGCCCATGAAGACTCCGCTGGCGTACAAGGTGTGGGAGATAGCGCGGGTCCCGGAATGTCCGCGGCCGACGACGGTTATTAGAGACATCTCAGACACAGTCGCAAGAATCCTCCTGACGATCTCGTCTACTGCTGCGTCCATGTGAGCATGACCGCGGCTTGATCAGCTCGATAATATACCGCGCCCACGGAATTCCGTCACTTTCCGAGGCAATTGTCAGATTGAGCCCATCCCCGTATCTTGACACCGCGTTTCTCCACTCGGGGCCCACTGACCGTTTCCCAGGGAAGGAGGCCTCACTCCAGGATTCTCTCGTGTCGGCAGCTATTGAAACCGTCCTTCACGTCCAGTCAGAGAGCGACCTTCCCGATCTCGAGAGCGCCCG
>PBRM01000130.1 GCA_002725915.1 Gemmatimonadota bacterium | reverse complement strand
GTAGATATTTTGGTTACGATTGCCGCGCTGGTTTTATGGTGGCGGATGAAAAGACAAAACGGGGATTTTCAGGAGCTGGAAGAATATTCGGATTATTCTACGCCCCCGAGGCAATCAGAGGATTGCCCCAGCGAACCCGCCTATTCTTCAGTGAGGCCTAAACTTTCCCAAAAGTAATCTTATTAGCCCTGGTGAACAACAAGGGGCGGGCGTCGGCATCGAGTGGGTGGAGATGCAACTGGGGCACGCCGTCCGTGTGGAAAACCGGGTGCCCGCCCCGCCAACTACTGGCGATGCGGCTCGACGATCAACCTCAGGCTCGTGAACCCACCAGCAGCAGCCGGCGCATCGCTTCGTGCGCTTGAGGATCTGCTTGAAAACATTCTGGACTTTAAGGGGACGTCAGTGTCCTGGCCTGTGACGACATTAAAGAAGGCACTCTCTGCGAGACTCCTTATGGAATCGCTCTCAGGCGCTCTCAGGGCATCCTCAGCGCCCCGCCACCCGTCAGTGATCTGATAGGCGTCCATATCCATCTAAATTAGGGTCCCCACTTTCGCATTTCTGCGATTAACCCCCTATCCCTTGGGGGGCGGAGGCAGGTCGAGGGGAGAGGCCTGGTGCCCTGGAGAGATCGGAGGGGCAACGGTGCCTGCCAAGCATGACGAGAGGCAGCCCAGGGGCGCCCTGTGGAGGGGTGAACGGCCGGCGACGTTGGTAGGCATGGACCGCCTGACCAGCCTGGGCGCTCTCATGAGATCCTGAGGGCGATGTCAACGGGGGCGAATCGGGGGTGAGAATGGGGCCGAAAATGGGTGTTCCAGCGCTGAATGTTAGCCAGATGTTAGCCAGATGTTAGCCAGCGCCGTGTTCTGAGAATTGGCGCCAGCCGTAACGCACTGAAGGAGCGGGAGTTGACTTCTCTCGCTCCTTCAGTTGTCACAAATCAGTTGCATGAGCGTAGCATGATAATCACATGGGTTACCGGCGACAAGAGCATGCGTCGAAGTTTACATGGAGCGCTCCGAACAGCACTGCGTCCCCGCCGCTTGACGCCCCTTCCCAGGTCGGTACATTCATCGAGGTCGATCCCCAGCGAATCCGGCTGGCCCGTCTGCACTCTTCGCCCACAGAGGACCGAAAAAATGGTCGAGATCACCGAGAAGGCCAGGCAAAAAATCATCGGATTGATCGGGAAGAGCGAGACACCGGTCAAGGGGCTGCGCATCGACGCCAAATCAGTCTCGCCCTTAAAAGTCGATTTCAGCCTCGCCTTCGTCGGTGAGGACCAGCAGAACGACGATGACACCGTGATCCCCTTCGATGGTTTCGACGTACTCGTCGATCCCGCTAGCGCCCCGAATGTGGAAGAGGCGACAGTGGACTTCGTCGATGGGCTCATGGGCAGCGGCTTCAAGATCGAAGGTCCCGGTTCGGCGGCGCCAGAGATCTCCGGCCCGGTGGCGGACAAAGTTCAGCAGATCCTGGAAGACCGGGTCAATCCCGCTGTCGCCTCACACGGCGGCTTCGTGTCCCTCATCGACGTCAAGGACAATAACGTCTACCTCCAGCTGGGAGGCGGCTGTCAGGGCTGCGGCATGGCCGACGTCACCCTTAAGCAGGGCATTGAGGTGATGATCAAGGAGGCCGTGCCGGAAATCGAAGGTGTCTTCGATGTCACCGATCACGCCGGCGGCGACAACCCCTACTACCAGGGCTCGAAGTAACCGACCCCCTCCGCCTCCTGAGTCAGCCGCACTTCAGATAGTGGACGCCCATCCATCCGAATTGAGCGTCCTGCTCATTTCCACCTACGAGCTCGGGCGCCAGCCCTTCGGACTCGCCTCGCCAGCGGCCTGGCTGCGCCGCGACGGCTTCGACGTTACCTGCGCTGATCTAGCGGTCTCACCGTTTCCCCACGAGGCCGCTCGTAGTGCACAGCTGGTCGCCTTCCACCTGCCCATGCACACGGCGACGCGGCTGGCAGTGCCGCTCATCTCGCGCGTTCGCGCCCTCAATCCAGACGCCTACATCTGCTGTTACGGCCTCTACGCCTGTGCCAATGCGGAGCTGCTCCGCGGCCTGGGAGTCAGCACCCTCCTGAGCGGAGAATTCGAGACCGGGCTGCTGCAGTTGTGCAACCGGCTGCGCCTAGGTGAACATTGTGGACACTGGCCTGATTTCGGTGAGCCCGAAATCGTATCCACGGCGCGCCAGCGGTTTATCGTGCCCGATCGCTCCGATCTTCCCGCCCTGTCAGAGTACGCGCAACTGCGGAAGGCCGACGGCACCTCCATCGCCGTAGGCTACGTCGAGGCCAGCCGCGGCTGCAAGCACCTCTGCCGGCACTGTCCGGTGGTGACCGTATATGGCGGGCGCTTTCGCGTCGTCGAGCGAGATGTCGTGCTGGAGGACATACGCCGCCAGGTAGCGGCAGGAGCCGGCCACATCACCTTCGGCGACCCGGATTTCTTCAATGGCATCGGCCACGCCCTCCCCATAGTCGAGGCCCTTGCCGCCGAGTTTCCGCAGCTCACCTACGACGTCACCGTGAAGGTCGAGCATCTGGTGAAGTACGAGGACCGGCTCGATCTCCTCCGAGAGACGGGTTGCGTCTTCGTCACCACTGCCGTGGAGTCGGGAGACGACCGCGTCCTCGAGATTCTGGACAAAGGACACACGCGAGCTGACTTCGTGCGCGTGGCCCGCGCCTTCAGCCTCATAGGACTCACCCTCAACCCCACCTTCGTCACCTTCACCCCCTGGACGAGCCCCGAGTCGTACCGGGATCTGCTGAAGCTACTCTTCGAGCTCGACCTCGTCGGTTGTGTTGCGCCCATCCAGCTGGCCATCCGCCTGCTGGTTCCGGCGGGCTCGCGGCTCCTGGAGTTGCCGGAGGTGCAGTCGATGGTCGGCCCTTTCGACGCCGAAAGACTCGTCTATCCGTGGGACCACTCCGACCCGGACGTCGACCGCCTCTTCGACCGGGTGTTCGGCCTCGTCTGCCGTGCCGTTGCCGAGGATCAGCCGCGGGAGCAGATCTTCGCAGCACTGTGGCGCATCGCCCACGAGGCCACCGATGAGCCGGTCCCCGATCTGGACCTGGCGCCGGCAGCGGTGACAATTCCCTACCTGACCGAGCCCTGGTATTGCTGAGCGGAGCCCTCCGAAGAGCAGTTGGCTCTCGTGTAGTTAGCACCCTCGCCCGAACCGAGATCAGCGTGCGAATGTGGCGGAGCTCGGCCTCCGCCAGCGGCATCAGTCCTTCGGAGGTCGTCGGCTTGGCTCACCTGCTAGTTCTCCGCCCCGGCTTCGATGACGACCTCGAGCTGCCGGAAAGCCTGGCGCAGCGCTTTCTCCACGATTTCGGCTGACCCGCCACGCGCAAACATGAAGCCCAGGTACCGATCTCCTTCCGGGAGAGGCTCGACCTGAGTATCGGGCGGGATAGATATGACCACGTCCTCGATGTGCGCTACCATGCGCGCCCCATCCTGTCCCCGGACCCCCCGCAATACACCTTGGCGCGGTACGCTCAGCATCATCACACCGCCCGCGCGCCCTCCCGCGCGCCCTCCCGCGCGCCCTCCCGCGCCCTCTTCCGCTGCCACCGACATTGGCGTGCCGAGGGCGTGTCGCAGCACCAGTTCTTCCAGCGAGATACCGGTCCCGAACCGCAGGACCCGAGAGCACACGCCCCCGATGGACCTCGCCGCGCACTCGATGACGAAGACGCCGCTGTTGTTGATCCGAAGCTCGGCGTGAACGGGGCCCTCCCGCAGACCGATGGCGCGGGCGGCGGCGGCCACGGTTTCTGCTATCTCCACCTGGCGTTCGGTGGGGAGCGACGAAGGTGTGATGTAGAGCGTCTCGGCGAAATACGGCCCTTCGAGAGGATCTGGTTTGTCGAAGAGAGCCAGTACCCGGAGCTCGCCCGCCGTCAGCAGCCCATCCAGGGCGACCTCGATTCCCGGGATGTACTCCTCGACCAGGATCTGGCGAGCCGCCTCTCCTCCCCGGTCGGCGACTTTGGAATCGGCGAGTAGGGACTTGATACGACTGAAGGCGCGACCGAAAGCCTTCTCGTCGTCGGCGCGGATCACACCCCGGCTGGCGGTCAGGAACACCGGCTTCAGGACGCAGGGATAGCGGGTGGACAGCCCCTCCCGTTGAGGGTCCGAGTCCACCCAAATCAGGCGAAAAGCTGGGGAGGGTACAACCGCCGCGGACAGGGCGCGGCGCAGAAGCAGCTTGTTGCCCGCTGCCCGCACCGCCGTGGCGGAGGCGTGGGGGATACCGAGGGCATCGCACGCCAGTGCTGCCAGCAAAGAGCCGTGATCGTCGATGCCGATGCAGGCCCGCAGCGGCCAGCGCCGGGCGTGCTCGACGATCTGCTCCACCGTCCTTTCTGTGTCGTAGAAGTTCTCCACTGCCAGCGTCCCCCCGGCAAACACCGATTCCACCACCTGCCGCCGGTCGGAAGCCACCACGACCTGGATGCCGAGGCTGGTGGCTGCCGCCATGAATTCACCAGTGCTGTAGGCGCTGGTGGGAATGATGAGGAGAATTCTGTCGTCCTCGGGAGAAGACGATCGTTGAGCCGGGTGTCCTTCGGGCCTATCACCTATATTCATCGACTTGAATGATCTCGTCTGCTGTTACCGGGCTGGCCATGCGAAACACCGAAGGTTCAAGAACCGAAGCTTCGAACACTCTCAGAAAAGGTTGATACCATGACGTCAGAGACCATGCTCACTCCCGAACAGGCGCAGCAGATTGTCCTCGCCCACGTCCGGTCCCTGGGTCTTGAGCGGGTCGCGCTCCTGGATGCACTCGGCCGCATCCTCGGAGTAGACGTGCACGCCAGCTACGACAACCCGCCGCACGACAACTCCTCCATGGACGGCTACGCCGTCCGCTACGAGGATATCGCCAACGCCACTCCCGAGCAACCCGCCGTAGTCGAGATGATAGAGGACATCCCCGCCGGCAAGGTGGGAGAGAAGACCGTCGGCAAAGCACAGGCCAGCCGCATCATGACCGGAGCCCCCGTGCCGGCTGGTATCGACACCGTCATCCGCGTCGAAGACACCCGGGCCGACGGCAGCCGCATCGAGATCCTGGACCCGGACGAACTCGGAGCGAACATCCGCCGGCGCGGCGAGGACATGAAGGAGGGGGAGTTACTCATCCGCACCGGGGTTGAGCTGGGACCCGGTGAGGTCGGTGTCCTGGCGTCGGTGCAGCGTACCTTCGTGCCGGTGTTCCGACGGCCCACTGTCACCATCCTCTCCACCGGAGACGAACTGGTCGAGCTCGAGGAGCCGCTGGAGCCGGGCAAGATCGTCAACAGCAACACCGCCAGTCTCGCCGCCATGGCTCTCGCCCACGGAGCCGTCCCGGTCATGTTGCCCACCGCACCCGACGACCTTCATGAGATCCGGCGGGCGGTGGAGACCGCTCTGGCGGGCGATTTCGTCGTCTGCTCGGGTGGCGTGTCAGTCGGAGAGTACGACTTCGTCAAGAACGTGCTGGACGAAATGGGTGCCGAGACGATCCTCTGGCGTGTGGCCATGAAACCGGGAAAACCCCTGTTCTTCTGTAAAGTACACGGCACACCTTTCTTTGGTCTGCCCGGCAACCCCGTCTCCAGCCTGGTATCTTTCCTGCAGTTCGTGAGACCGGCCATCCGCAAGGCTTCCGGTCACCGCTCGGACGACCTCCTCCTGCCCACCGCCAGGGCGCGCATGGAGAACTCGGTGAGCAATCAGGGAGACCGGCGCACCTACCTGCGGGCGCGCCTGCGCTTCGAGGATGGCTGGCTGCACGCCGACACCGCCTACAGGGAGCAAAACTCCCACATCCTCACCTCCATGCTGGGAGCCAACGGCATCGTCATTCTGGAGATCGAACAGGACGTGAAACCCGGCGACGAGGTGGCGGTGCAGATCATCGGCGACGTGTTCTGAAAAGGCCGGCCGCGGGCAGGTCTGCTGTGGGGGCCACCACTAGCGACGGGGATGTGCTCATAGATTCCGGCGGGCGTTTGCGAGAGCAGCGCGGCTACCGGCTTCCGTCACTCGGTGCCTCGCCTCACTGCAGAAGCATCAGCTGCGCGAGTACTACCCGGTCTCCGGCGCGGAGGCGATACAGGTACACACCCGCCCGCTGTTGTCCCGCCCGCTGTTGTCCCGCCGAGTGAAGAGGGGCCTACGAACTCTCCGGATGTCGCTGTTGAGGCGGATCGGTTCGGCGGGATCGTTTTCCGGTCCGAACAACGCCCATGATTGTGCTCCGCGTGCCTCCGTCGAAGGGTTGCAGATCGATCTCAAGGCGATCGCCCTCCCGTCTTCGCGCGACTGGCCGGTCCCCCCGACGAACCAGCCGCTGGGCGCCGCCAATGACCGGCACGGTCCTCGTCCTCCCGCGCACTCGGGACCCCGATCTCACCGGCCCCCCTCAGTCGAGGAAACCCAGATTCTCTCGGACATTTGCCCGAACCACATCCTCGCTCAGAGTCACCCCCAACCCGGGACGATCGGGCACGGCGATATGTCCGTCCACGATCAGTGGACCTTCGACGATCAGCTCGTTCCAGAGCGGGTTCTCCTGATGATGGAACTCCAGCGCCAGAAAGTTGGGCACCGCCGCACACACATGGCACGTGGCCACCGTTTCGATCGGGCTGCCGATGTTGTGCGGCGCCACTGGCACGTAGTACATGTCGGCCAGGTCGGCGATGCGCCGCCCTTCCAGCAGTCCCCCGGCTTTGGCCAGGTCCGGTGAGATGATGTCCGCCCCCTGGTTCTGGAGCAGCTCCCGAAACCCGAAGCGGGTGTACAGATTCTCCCCCGTGCAGATGGGCGTGCTCGTAGCGGTGGTGACCCTGGCCATAGCCTCCGCATTCTCGGCGGGAATCGGATCCTCCAGCCAGAGCAGGTTCAGCTCCTCGAAGGCGTGGGCGACCTTCAGGATATCGACGGGGGCGTAGGCCCAGTGGGCGTCGATGGCCAGGTCCGTGTTGCTGTCCAGGCTCGAGCGCATGGCGGTGACGACTTCGACATAGTGGGCGATATCGTCGTTGCTGATGGCGCGGTTGTAGCGGTCTCGCCGCGACGGCAGCGGGTCGATGTCGAACTTGATCGCCGAAAACCCCAGCTCTTCCACCGCCATCGCCTTTGCCGCGTAGGCCTCGGCGGTCTCCTCGTCCCCGGCATGGCAGTCGCAGTACATACGAATGCGATCTCGGAACTTCCCGCCCATCAGCTGCCAGATCGGTACGCCCGCCATCTGCCCGGTAATGTCCCAGAGCGCCGACTCGATGCCACTGATGGCGCTCATCACCGCCCCCTGGTAGTACCCCGACGCCGACATCGACTTCATCATGTCGCGGAACAGCTTGTCCACGTGGCGCGGATCCTCGCCGATCAACGGCCGCTGCAACCGCCAGTCCGCAACAATCTGATGAACGCCGGCCCCATGGTAAGCCTCGCCGATCCCCGTGATCCCCTCGTCCGTCCTGACCTTCACCAGCACCCACGGAACCGGCTCGAGTAATACCGCACCGATATGCGTAATCTTCATTTCTCTACTTATCGCCAAAGAGAGGGGCGGGGCAGGATGTCCACCGGCTGATCACCCGTCAGACAAACAGCCCCAGACGCTCGAATTGCTCTGCTGGCGCCGCCTGCTCCTCGAGCCGCCCCGCCATCCTCTTCGCCGCCTCTACCTCGCCCGCGGTACCCACCAGATTCTCCCCCTCCTCCGGGTCGCCGTCGATGTCGAACAACAGCGATCCCCCCTGCAGATCGCTCGCATCGATACCGTGAATTCGCCTCATATCTCCGGTAGCCAGCGGCATGCGGCCTACGGGCATGTCGACCCGCGACATGAAGCGGCCGAACTCCGCCCGCTCGTCCGGCATCGGGATCTGCCACCACGGCGCCGTCGACCAGCGATTGGTGTACAGGTGAAGCGGCTGGTTGTCTTCCCGGGCCGGCGCCCTCATGTAGACCTGGTGCCCGTCCGTCCAGTTGACCCGCCGACCGAAGGAGCCGAAGAGCAGATCCTCCCGCACCTGATCGCGCTCGCCTCGCAGAGCCGGCAGCAGGGAGACGCCGTCGATGGGAGTAGGTGGCGCCGAGCCGAGGCAGTCCAGAATGGTGGCGTGTATATCCACGTGAGTCGCCAGGGCCTCACTGCGGGTGCCGCCGGCGACCCCGGGAAACGAGATAAACAGCGGAATGTGGGAGATCGCCCGGTAGTGCGGACAGCTCGGCTTCCCCCACCAGTCGTGGTCTCCCAGGAAATGGCCGTGGTCGGTCATGACGATGAGGGCGGTATTCTCCCACAAATTGTCGTCGTCGAAGCGGTCTAGGACCTCACCCAGATAGCGGTCGGCCAGGGTCACGTTGCCGGCGTAGCGGGCGTGGATGTGACGGGTCTCCGCGGCCGTGTAGTCGTTGCGTCCGTACACAGGCCAGTAGAAATCTGCCGGGCCGTTCCAATCCGGGTCGTAGCGCCGCCAGTGCTCCTCGGGGCAGTCGAAGGGCTCGTGGGGATCGAACTCGTCCACCATCAGGAAGAAGCGCTCGTGCACCCCGGCATTGTCCTCCAGCCACTGCGCTGTCTGCCGCAGAGTGCGCGGCGCCAGCCAGTCCTCCTCGTGCTGGAACCGCTGCCGGTTGCGGCGAAATCGCGGCGACACCCTCCCTTTGCCCGTGTCAGCATCCGGTGTGGGACCGCCCACCCACGGGTCGTTCTCGTGCCCGCGGATAAACTCCCAGCTCTCGAAGTCGACGTGGTAGTTCTCGCCGCCCCGCTCCCACAGGTGGTAGTGATCGCTCACCAGGCCGGTAAAGACGCCATCCGCTTTCAGGGTCCGCGGCAGGGGCTGGTCGAACGGCTCCAGACTCCCCCACGGCCGCCACAGAAACTCCTGCACGCCCGTCCACAGGTCGCGCCGTGCCGGCATGCAGGGCATGGAGCCGATGAAACACCGGTCGAAGGTGACCCCCCGCTGCTGCAGGCGCTGCAGATTGGGCGTCAGCACCCAGTCGTTGCCGTACGCCGGCAGGAAATGCCTGTTGAGACTGTCCAGCAGAATGCAGACGACGTTCACTGATCGGTGCCCTCCGTCACACTATTTGGTTCCATGATGACCTTGAGACTCTGCGTGCCCTCGCAGGTCAGCCGGAAGCCCTCGCCGATCCGCTCCAGCGGCAGCCGGTGCGTGACCATGTCGGCTACCTCCACCCGACCTGACCGGATGAGCTCGAGGGCCTGGGCGTTGTCCAGCGGCGAGGCGGCGTAGCTCACTTTGATGCTCTTGGAATCGCGCCAGAAAGCGTTGATGTCGACGTCGAGGTGCACCTCCGGTTTGGGCACGGCGAAGAACAGCACCGATCCCCCTTTCTCGACCGACATCAGACCGGTCTGCGCCGCCGCGGGCGAACCGGTGCTCACCACCACCTTGTCGGCGAGGCGTCCCCCGTTCACCTCCGCGACCACCGCGGAGATATCCTCGGCGGCATCGACGGCGTGATCGGCGCCGAAACGCTCGGCGGTCCTCAAGCGATACTCGTGCACATCGGTGGCGATGATGGTGCCGGCCCCCAGGGCCCGGGCCAGCTTGATGTGGAGCAGTCCGATGAGACCGCTGCCCAGGACGAGGACGGTGTCCCCCGGGAGGATCTCGACCTCGCGCAGCCCCCTCACCACCGTACCCAGCGGCTCGATGAAAGAGCCCTCCTCGAAGGAGACGCTGTCGGGGAGCTTCGTCGTTCCCTTGCGGACGCTCCTGCCGGAGATGCGCAGGTACTGGGCAAACCCCCCGGGAGCGAAATTGTTCTCTGAGTGAAAGGTGTGACAGGCCGTGTGATATCCGTTCAGGCAGTCGCGGCATTCGTCGCAGGGGACATGGTGGGTGGCGAAGATGCGGTCACCGACGCTGAAGCCCTCGGTCCCATTGGCCACCCCCTTGCCCACCTCGATGATATTCCCCGTCACCTCGTGGCCGAGTACCAGGGGGGCCTTCTTGATCCGGTACCACTCCATGATGTCGCTGCCGCAAATGCCGCTGGCCTGAACCTCCATGAGCAGGTCCCCGTCCCCCACTTGGGGAACGGGCAGCTCCTCGAGCCGCACGTCGCGGTTGTTGTAGTACATCCCGACTTTCATCTGTTCAACCTCCCTCCCTCCTCCGCATCGGTTGCCGACGTCGCCCTGCTCACGCCCGCTTCGCCCGCAGCTCGCCGAAGAGCTCGTAGGCCCGAGCCGGCTCCAGCCCCTCGTGGACCACCGCCCGCACCGCCTGGATCATGGCCACTGGATCTTCCGACTGAAAGATGTTGCGTCCCATATCCACCCCGTCGGCACCGGCCGCGATAGCGTTAGCGGTGAACTCCAGCGCCTCCGCTTCGGGGATCTTCTTGCCGCCTGCTATGACGATTGGCGTCTGGATGCCCTCGCGGATCTCCTCGAAGCCGTCGACGAAGTAGGTCTTGACGATATCGGCGCCGTTCTCCTGGATGATGCGCCCCGCGTGGGCGAAGTAGCGCCCCGCGTCGAAGTCGGCGCTCCCCTCCCCCTCTCCCTTGACCATGGGCTCCAGCTTCGCCCCCACCGCCGTGATCCCCAGGACGAGGAGACCGTATTTGCTGGCTTCGTTGGCCAGGGTCCCCAGGTTGCGAATGTTCTGTGCCTGGTGTTCGGTATCGATATACACCGAGATGGAAACACCTACGGCGTTCAGCTTGGCCGCTTCCGCCACGGAGGTGATGATGTGCTCGTTCGACAGCTCTTCGCGCCGCGTCATGCTGTTGCCCCCCGTTACCCGCAGGATGACGGGGGTGGGGACCAGCGGATCCAGGGAGTACACCAGCGTCCCCTTGGCCGGGCTGATGGCGTCGGCGTAGGGCACCAGCGGCAGAATCGTCTCCCTCGGGTCCTCGAGCCCTGTCGTGGGCCCGTAAAAGTAGGGGTGATCGACCGCCAGCATGACGGTGTGTGCCTCCCCCTGCGCGTTGGGTCTGAAGACCTGCGCCATGCGGTTGGTCTTCCCCCAGTCCAGCTGTCCGTAGTTCATCTATCTCTCTCCCTTTCTCTCTGTTCCGTCCCTACATTCTTGAGAATGCCGTTAGCAACGCCATGCTTGCCAGAGGTGTGTAATGCCATGAAAACCGTAGAAATCCAATCCCAGCGGAGAGTTTTCGACGGATTCTTCAAGATAGATGAAGTGGAGTTTCGCCACCAGCGTCGGGACGGCTCCATGAGCCCTCCGCTTCGGCGGCTCCATTTGAACCGCGGCGACGGAGTTACTGCCGTGCTCCATAACCCGGCTCGGCAGACTCTCCTCTTCGTGCGCCAGTTCAGATTCTCCACCTACGAGAACGGTCCCGGCTGGCTGCTGGAAACAGTGGCCGGCGTCGTCGAATCGGGCCAGACTCCCGAAGAATGCGTGATCCTGGAAATCCGCGAGGAGACCGGGTACCGGGTCCGCGACCTCGAGCTGGTCACCTCCTTCTACCTGACGCCGGGTGGATCTTCGGAGCGCATCTACCTGTTCTACGCTGAAATCGAGGAAGCGGACCGGGAGCATGAGGGAGGCGGCCTTCCGCAGGAGGGGGAGGACATCGAAGTCGTGGAGCTGACCCTGGACCAGGCCTGGCGAGCCCTCGAGAGCGGGGAGATCGCCGATGCCAAGACGATCGTCGGCTTGCAGTGGTTGAGTCGGCGTCTGTTGGACGCCTGAGGGTGCTGCTGCCAGGCCACAGAGAGCCCGGCTGAAGGTCCGATGCTTGGTTGTAACCAACGGCTTCCCACCGGGGGGTTTTCCGGATACCGCGATCTGTACATATTAGAGGGGGCCGCAGCGCGTCGGTCCTGCCCGATGGTCCGGCGCGGAAGGACTGCCGGCAAGTTCTGACACCCGAGGTACAGGAGATCTTCAAAATGGCCGACCTCTACCCGCCCGATCCTTCTTTCCAGTCCAGGGCCCACTTCGGGAGCCTTGAGGACTACCGCAAAGAATACCAGCGCTCCATCGCCGATCCGGAAGCCTGGTGGGCGGAGCAGGCGGAAGAGTTTCACTGGTACCGCAAGTGGGACTCGGTCCGATCCTACAATTACGATCGCCGCAAAGGTCCGATATCGCTGAGCTGGTTCGAGGGCGGTGTGACCAACATCGTCTACAACTGCCTCGACCGGCATCTGGACACGAGGGGCGATCAGACCGCCATCATCTGGGAGGGGAACGAGCCGGGAGAGGACAGCGTGCTGACCTACGCCGAGCTGCACGAGCAGGTCTGCAGGTTCGCCAATGTGCTGAAATCCCGCGGCGTTCAGAAGGGGGACCGCGTCTCCATCTACCTGCCGATGATCCCGGAGCTGGCCGTGGCCATGCTGGCCTGCGCCCGCGTCGGCGCCATCCACTCCATCGTCTTCGGTGGTTTTTCCGCCGATTCCCTCGCCGACCGCATCGCCGACGCCACCTGCACCGTCCTGGTGACCTGCAACGGCACGCACCGGGCCGACCGCCCGCTTTTCATGAAGCCGGTCGCCGACGAGGCCATGGCCTCTGCCGAAGAGCAGATGGGCAAGCCGGTGGAGACCTGTATCGTCGTCGAGCGCATCGATAGCAAGGGTGACGACGCCTTCGCCTTCGACATGAAGGAGGGACGCGACGTCTGGTGGCACGACCTGATGGCCGCGGCCAGCGCCGACTGTCCCTGCGAGGAGATGGATGCCGAAGATCCCCTCTTCATCCTCTACACTTCCGGGTCCACCGGCAAGCCAAAGGGCGTACAGCACACGGTGGGCGGCTACATGGTCTACACCGCCGTGACCCACAAGTACATCTTCGACTACCACGACGGCGACATCTATTTCTGCGCCGCCGACATCGGCTGGGTGACAGGCCATTCCTACATCGTCTACGGACCCCTGGCCAACGGTGCCGTAACCACCATGTTCGAGGGCATACCCACCTACCCCGATCCGGGACGCTACTGGCAGGTGATCGAGAAGTGGGGCGTCAACCAGTTCTACACCGCTCCCACCGCCATTCGCGCTATCGCCGCCGCCGGTGACGAATTCCCCTCCAAGTACGACATGCCCAGTCTGCGCCTGCTGGGCACTGTGGGCGAGCCCATCAATCCCGAGGCCTGGCGCTGGTACCACGTCAACGCCGGCAAGGAGCGTTGCCCCATCGTCGACACCTGGTGGCAGACGGAGACCGGAGGCATTCTGATCACCCCGCTTCCCGGGGCCATCCCCACCAAACCCGGCTCGGCGACCTTCCCATTTTTCGGCATCGAACCGGAGATCCTCGAAGCGGAGAACGGCGTGGTTCTGGAAGGCAACGACGTCAGCGGCGTGCTCGCGATCAAGGCGCCGTGGCCGGGTCAGATGCGAACCATATTCGGCGACCACAAGCGTTTCGAGGAGACCTACTTCGACCAGTACAAGGGCTATTACTTCACCGGCGACGGCTGCCGGCGCGACGAGGACGGGTACTACTGGATCACCGGTCGGGTCGATGACGTCATCAACGTCTCTGGACATCGCATGGGCACCGCCGAGGTAGAAAGCGCCCTGGTCGCCCACGCCAGCGTCGCTGAAGCGGCCGTGGTCGGCTTCCCGCACGAGATCAAGGGACAGGGCATCTACGCCTACGTCACCCTCAACCACGGAGTAGAATACACCGACGATCTCAAGGATGTGCTCAAGAAGCAGGTCCGCACCATCATCGGGCCCATCGCCGCGCCCGACGTCGTCCACTGGGCACCGGGACTGCCCAAGACCCGGTCGGGCAAGATCATGCGCCGCATCCTGCGCAAGATCGCCGCCGACGAAACCGATGAGATCGGTGACACCTCCACGCTGGCGGACCCCGCTGTGGTCGAGGACCTGATAGGAACCCGGTAGGTGTTGGAGAGCTCCTTCCCCCGCATCCCATTGCGG
>PBRM01000129.1 GCA_002725915.1 Gemmatimonadota bacterium | reverse complement strand
AGATGAAACACGTCGATGCAGTCCACGCCGAGGTCCCTCAGGGACTGCTCCAGGCTCGCCACGACCTGCTGGGGAGACTGCAGGTTGTCCACCTTCCCGACCGAAGCCTTGGTCGAGATCACCACGGCTTCCCGATCGTATCCCTTGATCGCGCGACCCACGATCACCTCGGTGCCGTAGGCTGCTGCCGTGTCGATGAAATTGACTCCCAGATCAAGAGCCTGGTGGACGATCGAAATCGATTCCGACTCGCTCCTGCCCGTACCCCGGCCGATCCCGCTGAATCCTCCGCACCCCAATCCGGCGACACTGACCCTTAGTTCGGTCTTTCCCAAGGTCGTGTATTCCATCAGCCTTTCTCCTCTCCCCCCTCTCCCCCCTGCCTCCTCGACCAGTGAAGTTCAAACTGCCTGGCCCACGGGTCGTCTTGCCACAAATCTGCCTTCGCAGTGGCCAGGAGCTCGCTCGGCCGGTAGACATCGCCGCCGCGAATAACCAGCGCGATTTCGGGGTGCTCGGGGATCTGTTTCGATAGATCACCTCGGACGCATACCACATCGGCACACTGCCCCTTGCGCAGCCTGCCAAGTTGTGGCCGTTCGAGGAAATCTGCCGCATCCGAAGTCGCCGCACGCAGCGCGCCCTCAGGAGACATCCCCGCTTCCTCCAGCAGTGACAGCTCGCGCCAGAGGCTCTGACCCGGCAGGATCCCGCCACAGGGCGTATCGCTTCCCGCAAGCACCGGCACCCCCCTTTCCAGCAACAGACCCACAAATTTTTGCGCTGCGTCCAGAGCGCGTCGCCATCTCACCGCCGCGGCCGGATCCCTCTGGGCGGACGCCCATCGGGCTAGCTCCGGCGGCATGTACCTGCGCTCCTCTGATGAAGCGCCGATCTCTGTCCGCAAGCGCCACTGACTTTCCCAGTATGCGAGAGTCGGTGTAGCCGTCATGCCCAGGTCCCTTGCGGCATCGGCCACATACAGCTGCCGGTCCCACGTCCTCGCGAAATCCGGGTCGCCCCATACTTCGAGCCAGCCTGAAGGGTGATCCGGCCAGACGTCGGCAAGTATCCCGTCAAGGTGGTAGAACTCGTCAATACCCGATCGGCCCGCAGCCAGAACACCGTTGGCCAGACAGTGCATGGATATCTTGAGCCCGCCTTCGTGGCTTTCCCGGGCCATGGCAGACATCCAACCCGGATCTACTCCGACGTACAGTTTTATTCCATCAACACCTGCTGCAACGGTTTCGCGCACAGCTGTTGTGGCCGAGGCGAGATCCGTGATGCGTCTGGCCACGACGGGATGGTTCGGTGACGGGCCATCCAGAAGTGGCCCCATGCACAGAATCCGGGGCCACAATTGCTTTGGCCACTCCTTCCTGCGCTGCAGAATCCACCGTAGATCATTCCCGGTGTCGCGGATTGACGTAACCCCATAGGCGAGAAAAACGGCGCCCTGCCAACGCATGAAGTGGACATGGGTATCGATCAAACCGGGGATGATGGTGCAATCGGAACGCCGATGGACCGGAAAATCAGGTGGCAGATCGAGGCTCGGTACCACATCGGTCACCGTGCTATTCTCGACAATTACGGCATAGTCTTCCAGGATGCGTTCGCCATCGAAAACTCGCGGCGCCGAATAGGCGAAGGCAGCGCCTGTGTCAGCACCCAAGTTCATCTGCTGGATGGGACCAGACGCATCTCGATCCCTCACCTCACATCTGCTGCCTGCACGGACACCTCCACAAAACTGGCAGCGCCCTTGGCATGGTGAATCCTGTGCGTCGCCGCGCGGTAGTCCTCTGGTTCCGCCCAGGCGATGCTGTCGATGAAGGTCTGTGGGTTGCGGTCGTAGAGGGGAAACCACGAGCTCTGGATCTGCACAAGCATTCGATGGCCTGGGAGAAAGGTGTGGTTGACGTGAGGCATGGGTACGCGATAGGGCAGCACTTCGCCGGGCGGGATGGGGCGGGCTGTGTCGAAGCTCTCGCGGTAGCGCCCGCGCAGGATGTCGCCGGCAATCATGAGCTGATAGCCACCCAGTTCAGGCCTGGAGGGTACTTCGTTCGGATAAAGGTCGATGAGCTTGACGACCCAGTCGGCGTCGCTCCCCGTGGTCGAGGCGAAGAGCGTGGCGGCGACCTCTCCGCGCATGGTAACAGGTGCGGTGAGCGGCTCGCTGACAAAGGTGAGCACATCGGGCCTGTCGGCGAAGGGGCGCTGGTCATCGACCAGCCATCGGTGCCAGGTGGAATCGGCGCCGGCTCTGATGGGTCGCACCCGGTAGGGCACGGGCTTGGCCGGGTCGGAAACGAACTCCGTGAAGGACTCGCCAGCCCTGGTGGACGACTCGAAGGACAGGCAGCCGCCCGAATGCAGATAGAGCCGGGTCGGCTCGATCTCCTCCTTCGGAGGCCAGGCGGTGAAGCGACGCCACCGATTGGCGCCGGTTTCGAAGGCGAAGACAGGAGGCAGCGACTCGGTTGGTTTGATGTTCTTGAGATGATGATCCCAGAATGGCTGCAGCATCTCCGTGCGGAATTGCAGGGAGGTATCGGCGCTCCACTTGAGGCTGCCGAGCTCGGACCCGTCTCCCGTCATCTGGCCGTGGCACCAGGGACCGATAGCGAGGTGGGTCTTACGGCCTCTGCGATCGCGGGCGGCGAGGGCGGCGTGGCTGGCCGGGGGGCCGTAGATATCCTCCTGGTCAAAGAGGCTGTGCACCGTGAGCACGGGCACTTTGCGTGGAACCTTGGCGAGTTGCCGGTCGAGAGCCTGGTCCTGCCAGTAGTCGTCGTAGGCCGGGTGGTCGAGCAAGCGATTCCAGGCCGGCAGCTTGTCGGCGCCGTAGCGGCGGCCCAGCTCGCCGATTGAACCAGCTTCGAGCACGGCCGAATAGCAATCGTAATGCCCCCAGGGTATGCTGTGACTGGCGTTCTTGCTGGATGTCTGGCGGTAGACGTATTGAAGCATGACCGTTCGGAAGGCACCGTGATGGTAGAAGTCGTCGCCGACCCACGAGTCGACCATGGCGTTCACCGGGACGGCGGCTTTGAGGCCAGGATGCGGCTCGAGGAGCGCCATCAGTGTAAGCAGACCGTCGTAGGAAACGCCGGTGATGCCGACGCGCCCATTGTTGCCGGGCACATTCTTCACCAGCCAGTCGATGGTGTCCCAGGCATCGGTGACCTGATCGACCTTACCACTGTTGAAGGGCCCTCGTGGCGGCATGGTCATGATGTACTTGCCCTTGGAGCGGAAGCGCCCCCGCACATCCTGGTAGACACGGATGTAGCCGTCACGCACCAGCGCCTCATCGACGGCGGGCAAGGCCATGGCGATATCGGGACTGGCAGTGCGCGAGGCGCGAGCGGCGGCGTTGTAGGGTGTTCGGGTCAGGATTATAGGCATCGGCCCGGTCGCGTCGCTGGGAATCGCGATGATGGTGAACAGCTTGACCCCGTCGCGCATGGGCACCATCGATTCCATGCGTGTGTGGTTGAAGGCCGGCGTCGCCGTCTTGAAGGAGCGTGGGACATCGCCGCCGCGGGCCAGATCTGCGGTTGCGGCGCTTTTTTTCCTGGGTCCGGACATGGGATGAGTGCTCCGTTTGTTGAGATGTCTGGGATTTCTGCTAATTGCCCAGCGCCGCGTCGATTTCCGCCTGATACTCGTATACCTCTCCGCTTTCCACTTCACTCATCGTCACTGCTCTCCCCGCTCTGGAAGATTCGAGAATGGCGTTGACCACCGCCACATCCTTCATCCCCTCGACCCCATCCACCTCCAGATCCCGACCTCCCAGGGCCGCCTCGGCCAGCTCGAAGTACTCCAGCGCGAGCAGCTTCCAGTCCACCGCGGAGTCGCCGGCGGCCATCCGATCGGGAAACAGATGCGCTGCCAGCGGCTCGAGCTCAAAATCGTCAGAAGCAGCAACCAGGTCTCCAAAGCCCACTTCCTCCTGACCCGCCTCCTTGACAGCCGTAGTGCCGCCACGCGTTCCGAATCCCTCGATAACACCCCGATCACCCAAGATCCTGTTGCCCCCGCAGCTGCCGTGGCCGCTCGATCCAACGATCCAGCTCACCACCACTCCGCTTTCCATCCTCAGCATGGCGACCGACGTGTCTTCGGCTGTCGCCGGAACTTCCTCCGCCAGTTTCTTGAAGCGATCCTGGTAGTAGCGGTAGGGCGAACTCATGCTGGCTGGCTTTCGCCGCACCGGCTCTACCAGCCGCGCGTCGCCGTAGACCTCGGCCACATCGCCCAACTGATACCGAATCAGATCGGTGAAATGGACACCCAGATCGAGAAGCAGCCCTCCCCTGTCCTTGAGGTGACGCCAGGGTGTGATAAAGATCTCGTCCCCCGGACTCAAGGCGTGGAAGGTCGCCATGTAGGGACTGCCGATGGCTCCCTTCTCCAGCAGATGGTGCACCAGGCGAGCGGAGGGATCGCGCCGGTAATTCTCAGCCACCGATAGCTTGCGATCATTCCTTGCCGCCGCCTCGATCATGCTGTGACAGGCCTTCATGGTGACCGCCATCGGCTTCTCCACCATCACGTGCAGGCCCATGTCCAGCGCCTGACAGACGACCTTTTGGTGAAATGACGGATCGATTACTACGTCCACGGCCGCGAGGTCGGAGACGCCGGAGGCCATCTCCTCGAGGCTGGTGAAGACCTCGGGACGGATTCCCAGCAGCTCTTCCGCATCAGCTGCCCCGTGCTCGGCGGATTCGCGGTCGATATCGCACACGGCAGCCAGTTCCACGTTGCTGAATGGGGTCCGGCTGAGCTCCCTCAAGCCGTGCAGATGCCGCATCCCCATGCCGCCGCAACCCACCAGCCCAAGTTTGATCTTGTCCATGGATCCTCCTCGCACGCGTCAAGCCGGTGATCGTGTACCGGGTTCCTCCCCTCCCCCGGAGTGCGTATCTTGGGGAGGCCACACTAACGCCAAACCAGCTGGCAGTGTCAATATGAACAGGAGTCAGGGGGAGTACCATGCACATAATCGACAGTGGAATCCTCAATCACAGCGAGGCCGGAACGCCGCGCGCGACACTCACTTTCCCGAGCGTCGTCACCCTCTCCACCGGCACGCTACTGGCTAGCTGCCGCGCCGGTTCGAGCAAAGACTGCGACGACGAGACCATTGAGTTCTGCCGGTCGAACGATGGAGGCGCGACCTGGAGCCCGCCTTACCGGCCCTTCGAGGCGCCGAGACTGCGCGATGTCGGGGGAACCCTGAAGATCTGTTACGTGACCGAGCGCGCGCCCGGTCAGCTGATCGCAGGACTCATGTGGATCGACCGCGAGACCTATGCGGGGAAAGGGGTGTTCAATGCGGAAACCGAAGGCTGTCTGCCCATGTTCATCCTGCTGTCCGACTCGGATGACTTCGGCGAATCGTGGTCACCTTTACGCGAAGTGCCGCTGCCGGATGAGATTGGACCGCCCAGCCTGACGAACCCGATTCTCCTCCTGGCCGATGGCACCCTGGCCATGAGCATCGAGTCGAACAAGACGTACGATGACGCCTCTAAGTGGTACCAGAAAGTCGTGCTTTTTCACTCGGCTGACGACGGCCGCACCTGGGGGCCGCCCGCGATCGCCGGCTTCGATCCTACGGGCGGGATTTTCAACTGGGACCAGCGCCTGGGCGTAGCGCCCGACGGACGTTTGGCGAGCTTCCTCTGGACCTACGATACCGAGACCCGCACCTACCTGAACATTCACCGCCGCCTCAGCGGCGACGGCGGTCGCAGCTGGTCGCAAGCCGAAGATCTCGGATTCGCCGATCAGGCCTCGCATCCGGCCATGTTGCCCGACGGCCGAGTCGTCCTGGCCTGGGTGGACCGGTTTCAGAACTCCCCCACCATCCGCGCTCGCCTGGCCCCGGCCGCAGATGCTGCTTTCGAAGCCGACAGCGAGGTCGTCGTCTACCGGCATCCCGACCCTACCGCGGATGACACGGACCAGGCTGGAGCTCTGGGTCTGTCTGTCTGGTCCTTCGGTCTTCCCTACGCGGAGGTACTGCCAGAAGGCGATGTCCTGGTCGTCTATTACGCCGGCACCGAGGCGGCGATGGACGTCCACTGGGCACGGATCCGCGTCTGACCTCCCGTCATGCCGGAGAACCTAAGTGCCCGGCCTGCGCTCCGGGCACGCTGCCACAGCACGTCATCTGGACCGGCAGATCGGTGCGGCGGTGGAACCACAACGAAGCCACATGGCTATTGCTTTAGTAGTCGATAGGTTCTCGTCTGAAGTTTCGGTGCAGGCGGTAGCGGATAGCGCAGTCCACGTCCCAGACATCAAAACTGATGTCAATATCGGGATCGTGATGAAGTAGCGTTACCTCCACCGAGTTTGGTCCCGGTCTGGGAAAGTACGCCGGGGTCAGGTGATACTCATAGACGCAACCGTAGGGGCCCACAGCGCCGGTGCCGATTAAGCGGTACCCCAGGTCGTTCAGCTGCAGAATGGAGTCCGGCAGCTGTTGCTCATTCAACTTGACCCGGACCTCGTTTAGCGACGGCTCGATCGCGGTGATGCGGACCCGCAGGCAGATCGACTCGATCCTCCCCAGCGCGTGCGCCCCCGCCACGTCGTCGCCGATCCGTAGAGGCACCCTCACCGGCTCTCCCTCGACAAGTGTCTGCGGCAGATGAAGCTCGTCTCCGGGCATCCAGTGGGAGGACTTGCCGACGCTGGACTGGGAGCGCGCCCGATAGATCTTGTCAGCCGTGGCCAGCATGTCGGGGTGTCCCAACAGCCGCAGTGTGTGGTATTCATCGCTGCGCCAGGGCCAGCCATTCGGCCCCCAGTGCGCGTTGGCCAGTCCAATACCGTCTGCCCCCTGTGAATACGCATTCGCCGCTGCCGCCCAGATCATGGGTGCCGGGGCATAGTGGTGGCGCTGCCTGCCCAGCAGATTGGAACAGCCCACCAGCAGCCGGCACCGCGTGTCGCGGACCAGATCCGCTACAGCCCCAAGATCAAGGTCCTGCGTGATCGCCCCCTCCATCTGTCCCGACATGCAAATCAGGCCATCTACGAGGCCTTCCCGCACCCAGGCGGAGACGTCGTAGCCCAGCAGGTTCCAGACATCCGGATGCGCGGGGATACGCGCGTAGATGCGCTTACGCCGTCCCTGCTCGCTTTCGGCCCGGTCGGCCACCCGGCGCAGATCGCCGATCCACCCGGTCAGGACGGGATCGAGCTGCTCGACCTCGTCGAATCTGCACAAGGGCGCAAAGTCGATGAGGTCCAGTTCGATGCCGTCGGTGGGATAGCGGGAGAGCAGCTCTTCGAAGACGGCGAAACGCTCCTGCCGCACCTCGGGGTACAGGAAACTGAAGCGCCTGGGCTCTACGTACTGGGCCCGCGGATCCTCCTCTTCACCCACCTGGAAGTGGGGATGATCGAAGACAAAATCGGACTTGCGTCCCAGTCCGCCGTCGGTCTCTCGATCCGCTCCCTGGAAGTTGACCCAGTTGCCGGCGATGAACCAGATGCCTTTCCGTTCGCAGCGCTCGCACAACAGCTGCAGCGGGTCGCAGCCGTCGGCGATGAGCTGTCGCAGATTGCGTCCGGCCCGGTACCACACCGAGTGGGTCCATTTGACCACATTGTCTCCCCACGTCTGCGCTACCTCGCTGTCGTAGAGTACCACCCCCCCTTCGGTGCCGGCGAAATAGATCAGCGTGTCCAGACCGCTGCTGGCCAGCTGGTCGACATTGTAGGTGAGGTCCGCGGCAGTGATGGGCGACTCGAACTGGTAGAGACTGGCGGCGTGGCGTCCGTCCTCGAAAATGAAGACGCGAGGTTCATCGGTGACGTGTGCGTTGTTTTCGGGCTCCATTCCGCTATCCCTTTCCATGCTCTACGATGCTATATTGGTCGAAGGAGGCTAGAGCTCCCTCTATCCGCTACCAGCGTATGGACCGATAAAGCCCCTTTGGTGTCCGGCAGTCAAGCCGAGGACGCTCGGGCACGGGCGCGCATCGGCCGACGTGCTTACTTTCCGTACCCCCCCCAAGCGCGACCCGAGGAAAGGTCCCATGAAAATCACCGGCACCAGGTTCTTCCTGATCGAGACCCCGCGAGAGACCGGATCGATCAGCGAGCACGTGATGATCCGCATCGACACCGACGCAGGCGTGTCCGGCTGGGGCGAACTCTCCGATCTCGCTCACGGCCACCCGATGAACTTCCCCGATTTCGAGGTCATGGAGGAGGAGGCCAACCGTCGTATCGCCGGCGCCGACCCGCGCAATATCGCCCGGACCAGACAACAGTTGGGTGGCATCCTGCCCGCCGCCTTCGACATCGGGCTCCACGACCTGCTGGGCAAGATCCTGGATGTTCCGGTGTGCGCGCTGCTGGGAGGAAAGCTGCGTGACCGCATCCCCTTCTGTTATCCGATCTTTGGGGTCGACGAGGATACTATCGAGGCCAACATCCAGCGGGTACAGCGGGTGTACGACATGGGCTTCAGGCGTATCCGCAAGTACATCGGCGGCCACCTGGACGCAGAGGAGAAGTTCCTGCAAAAGCTGCGCGACACCTTTGGCTGGGAGCTCGAAATCAAGTCGCTGGACTTGAGCGGTCGCTTCTACTGGCAAGAGTCGCTGGCATTGCTGGAACGCTTCAAACAGTACCGCTACGAAATGGCCGAGAGCGTGGCCAAGCCCCGCGACGATGTGGACGGCATGGCCGAGGTGCGCCGCCGCGTGGGGATCCCGATCAGCGAGCATCTGGGCGGATACGAGCAGATCTTCCGCTACAAGCAGGCCGGAGCAGTGGATATCTGCAACATTTCCACCTGCGGCATGGGGGTGTCGGGCTGCAAAGCAATGTTCGACTTCGCGCACGGTATCGGCCTGCGGGCCCTGCATGGCACCACCCAGGAGCTGAGCATCGGCACCGCAGCGGCGGCCCACGTGTGCGCCGCCATCGATCGGGTAGACATGCCGTGCGATCCGGCCGGGCCGATTCTCTACCAGGCTGACTGCACGCAAAATCCGGTGCAGTACGAAGATTCGAGTGTGGTGGTGCCGGAGGGACCCGGCCTGGGCATCGAGGTCGACGAGGAGATGCTGGAAGAACTGCGCTACAAGGGCACGCGGCTGAAGCAGATGCGCAGCGACGCGTGAGTGTGCGTGAAGGACCATCGCGGGCGCGACGACTACGACGCCTTCCTGGAGCGCCGCGAGCGGCAGGATCTGCCCGGCCCCGTCATCGGGGACTGGGCCCAGCCACCCGCAGGCGGCGGAGTGGGGGACGACGTCCACGGCGATCTGCCCGCGCGAAGTTCGATGAGAATATCAAGACGGGCAGGAGGTTTGCGGTGAGAAAGGCACAGTACGCCATGCGATCGGT
>PBRM01000128.1 GCA_002725915.1 Gemmatimonadota bacterium | reverse complement strand
GAGGGTCTGACAGGAGAGAGGGATCTGACGATAACCGCCCAGGACAGCGATGCGCGCCAGGCTTTTGTCAGCCGCAGCATCCCCCTGTATCCCGTGGCAGACCGATGGATTTACCGGGACGCACTCGGGAAAGGATGGCAGGTGGAAGGCAGCAATGACATAGGGGTTGTGGTCCTGACGCAGAGGGGGATCGTGTACGCAGGAGAGGTGGCCGGCGCTTTCCAGGTCAAGGTCGAGAGTGGCGGGGTGTGGAAGGTGAATTTCCTGCCAGACGCACCTGTGCATACACTCGGTTTTGCCGCACTGCGTTTCGCCTTTCATCCGGGGGATACGGAGAAGAGATTCAGCAACATATTAGCGGCGAAAGCAGGCGACAGGTCGTGGGATCTGGTGCGCGGAGAGTACAAGGTGGATCTGGAGAGCCGGGACTGGCAGGTGATAGAGCTACCTTTGGAGGATGTACAACCGATCGAATCGATCGAGTTTGCGGGCAATATAGAGGGCACGTTCTACCTCGACGAGATGCGCCTGGTCGCCGCGACTCCGCCGCTGATAACCGCGGTCACAGATGAGCGCACACCCACGCTCCCCCAGAGCTTTCTCCTGGAACAGAACTATCCCAACCCCTTCAACAGCACCACCACCATCCGCCTCGACCTGCCCCGGTCAGAGGAGATCGACCTGGCCGCCTACAACCTCACTGGCCAGAAGGTGGCGACCCTTGCCCGGGGGCACCGGGAGGCAGGCACCTTTGCCCTGCGTTGGGATGGCCGGGACGACGACGGGAGTGAGCTGGCGTCAGGCGTCTATCTATACCGCCTGACGGCCGGTGATCGCGCTGAGACAAGGAAGCTGCTGCTGCTCCGCTGAAACCCCGACTCTCGTTTGTTAGCGACATTGTGAAGGATTCGATATGTCTTGGATCGCCTACTTCTATCTTCTTTTATTGGTATTGTGCTGGGCTTACATTGCTGCGTGGGCATGGCGCAAGAAACAGGGCGGTAGGGTTTTGCTGGATCTTGGTCGACCCAAATTGTACAGGGTGAACCTAGTCGGTGGAGGTCTTATTGCCGGCTTATTACTTGTAAGAGATCTTTTGGGATGGAAGATGAATTAGAATTTGAGGATATTTCTCGAATTTTCTGTTTGATCTCTTTTGGGATATTCATACTATTTCTGGGATTGAGCCGCTCTGCAGTCAGAGCGTATGGAATCTCGCATCTCGGTCTTGATTTTGAGTGGAAAAAATTAGCATCGTACAAATGGGAGGGAAAGGGCCAACGTACTCTCACAGTCAGGGTAAAAAGGGTAATATTAAAGCCGCTTTTACCCTCTTGGCCACTTAGTTTGGACATTCCCTCGGTCGATAAGGATATCATAAATAACCTAGTGGCAGAGCACGTCCCAAGTGCAGCAACGGAGGAAACAAACAGCACATAACAAACATTGTATCGCCCGAACGCCATACGGGAGCAGCCGTCAGTCTGAGACCCACTACCAGCTCCTTCCGAAGCCCAACGAGGGACACCCCGTCGCCCCCTGTCACGCCGAGCGACCGGAACGCTTTCCGCTTCGCCTCCGCGTCCCACACACTTGGTGAGCCCTGGCATGTCCCCTCAGATTTTCCGTTGCCGCGGTTACATGCCCCCCATACCTTCACCACAATTCGCGCGCAACCTCGTTTATCCTGTCCCTGGCCCCCGACCGCAACCATGTCTTCCGAGCTCTCCCTCTTCCACCCCTTGATCGCCCGCTGGTTCACGGAGCGCGTCGGCACCCCCACCGATGTGCAGACCCAGGCCTGGCCACTGATCGCCCGGGGCGAGCACGTCCTCATCACCGCCCCGACGGGCAGCGGCAAAACCCTCACTGCTTTTCTGTGGGCGCTAGACCGCCTCGTCAGAGGCGAGTGGCCGCTGGGACATACCAGCGTCCTCTACGTATCGCCGCTCAAGGCCCTCAACAACGATGTGCGACGCAACCTGCTGCGGCCGCTCTCCGAGTTGAGGGAGGTATTTGCCGAAGCCGAAGAGCCGTTCCCCGACATCGGCGTCCTCACCCGCAGCGGTGACACGCCCCAGTCTGACCGTCGCCGCATGCTCCGCCACCCGCCCGAAATCCTCATCACCACGCCGGAGAGCCTCAACCTTCTGCTCAGCTCTCAGGGGGGCCGCTCCCTGCTGACGGGCGTCGAAACCTCCATCCTGGACGAGATCCACGCGGTGGTCGGCAACAGGCGGGGTGTCCACCTCATCACCGCGGTAGAACGTCTCGTCCGCCTGAGTGGCGAGTTTCAGCGCATCGCCCTCTCCGCCACCGTGCGCCCCCTGGAGAAAGTGGCTGAGTTCATCGGCGGCCTTCAGGTGACCGGCGCTGGTCCGGAGCCCCGCTACACCCCCCGCGCCGTCGCCACGGTCCGATCCACCGATGCCAAACGCTACGAGATTCAGGTGCGATTCCCGCCGGAGGCCGCGATTCCAGAAGACCGCGACACGGTGTGGCCTCCTCTGGTGGAAGCTTGCGGCCATATCATAGACGGCAACCGCTCGACATTGCTGTTCACCAACGCTCGCCGGCTATGTGAGAAGCTGACCCGATTCATCAACGGCACGCACGACTATCCGGTCGCCTACGCCCACCACGGCTCCCTGTCGCGGGAAATCCGCGAAGAGGTGGAACAGAAACTGAAGGACGGCGACCTCAAGGCGATCGTGGCCACCAACTCCCTCGAGCTGGGGATCGACATCGGCGCCCTCGACGAGGTCATCCTGGTCCAGTCACCTCCCTCCATCGCCTCCGCCATCCAGCGCATCGGCCGCGCCGGCCACCGGGTCGGGGAGATCAGTCGCGGCACTCTCTTCCCCACCCACTCCCAGGATTTTCTCGAGGCGGCCGTGCTCGCGGCCGGGGTCCTGTCCCAGGATATCGAGGAAGTTCATCCGGTAGAGGCACCGTTGGATGTCCTGTCGCAGATCATCGTCTCCATGGTCGGTATGGAGACGTGGAACGCAGACGAGCTCTTCGTCGCCATCCGTTGCAGCTATCCCTACCGCGACCTCGGCCGCGAGCATTTCGACCTGGTCCTGGAAATGCTCGCCGGTCGCTACGCCCACAGCCGCATCCGCGACTTGCGGCCCAAGATTTCCATCGACCGGCTCGACAATACCGTGGTCGCCCGCAAGGGGGCGCTCCAGGATCTCTACTTCTCCGGAGGCACGATCCCCGACCGTGGCTACTTCAACCTGAGAACTCAGGACACCAACGCCCGCATCGGCGAGCTCGACGAGGAATTCGTGTGGGAGCGGTCGCTGGGACAGACCTTCACCCTCGGCACTCAGAACTGGACCATCCAGCGCATCACCCACAACGACGTCATCGTCACTCCGGCGTCGCCGAAGTCGGCGGAGATCCCCTTCTGGAAGGCCGAGGGCGGCGCCCGCGACTTTCACTTTTCGGAGCGCATCGGCCTGCTGCTGGAGGAGGCGGAGGAGGAACTCACCCACGGGCCCGACGGCTTTACCAGCCGCCTCCGACAGCAGCACGCCATGGACGCGGTGGCCGCCCAGCAGCTCACGGCCTATCTGCTCCGCCAGCGCGAGATGACCGACTGCAGCCTGCCCCACCGTCACCACCTCCTGGTGGAGTTCGTGAGCTCGGGCCCCGGAGGGCTCCCGGGCAACCAGGTCATCCTCCACACGTTCTGGGGGGGACGGGTGAACCGACCCTACGCCATGGCCCTCGAGGCGGCCTGGGACGACCGTTTCGGACAGCAGCTGGAGCTCTACCCGGCGGATGACTGCATCGTCCTCATGTTGCCGCACGAGGTCGAGGCGGAGGAGATCCTCTCTCTGGTGGCGAGCGCCGATGTCCAGCCACTGGTGGAGAAGCGGCTGGAGAGCGCCGGCGTCTTCGGCGCCCGCTTCAGGGAGTGCGCCGGCCGCGCCCTGCTGTTGAGCCGCACCCACATGGGCAAGCGCATGCCCCTGTGGGTGAGCCGGTTGCGATCGCAGAAGCTGCTCGACGCGGTGCGGCGCTACGAGGACTTCCCCATCCTCCTGGAGACCTGGCGCAGCTGCCTGCAGGACGAGTTCGACCTGGAGGCACTGCACCGGGTTCTGGCCGAGATGGAATCCGGCGCCATCGCCTGGTCGCAGGTGCGCAGCTCGCACCCGAGCCCGTTCGCTCAGGGGATCGCCTGGAGACAGATCGACAAATACATGTACATGAGCGACGAGCCCGGCGGCGCGACCGGGAGCTCCGAGCTGCGTCGTGATCTGATCAGAGATGTCGTCTTCACCCCCGGACTGCGCCCGGGCGTGCCGGCCGACGTCGCCAGCCGTTTCGAGGAGAAGCGCCAGCGGCTCTTCGCGGGGTACGCACCGGTCACCGGCAGGGACCTGGTCGACTGGGTGGTGGAGCGGCTGGCTATTCCCGAGCCCGAATTCGCCGAGCTGATGGATGCCGTGCGGCGCGATGGCGAGGCCGATCCATCCGAGCTCCTCTCAGAAACCGGTCAACCCCGTCTCGTGCGCCTCTCTCTCCCGTCTCTATCCCAGTCGCCTCTCGTGATCGCCCTGGAGCGAGTGCCAGAGGTGGCCCGGGCCCTGTTCCCGGAGCCGGCGGATATCAAGGTGGAAGCGCTGTCATCCAGCGAGGCCGTGGTGGTGCCCGATCACCTGCAGGCGATCGAGGAGGATGACGACGACCCTGAGCCGCTCGTCCCCTTCCTGAGCGAGTGGCTGCGCTTCTACGGCCCCGTGACCGCCGACGGGATCTCCCGACGACTGGGCCTGCCCGCGGCCCGGCTGCAGACCTGCCTGGACGATCTCGTCGACGCGGAGACCATCGTCGCCGGTCATCTGGTGGCCGAGTCTGAGGACAGCTACTACTGCGACAGCGAAAACCTGGAGATGCTCCTGCGCCTGGCTCGAGCGCTGGCGATCCCGATCTTCGAGCCCCTCCCACTCTACCGGCTGCCCCTCTTCCTCGCCACCTGGCAGGGCCTCACCCGACCGGAGGAGGAGACGGACGGCCTCGCCAGGCGCCTGGAGCAACTCCTGTGTTACGAGGCGCCCGCTTCCCTGTGGGAGTCCGATATCCTGCCGGCGAGACTCTCGGGTTACACCTCTTCCTGGCTCGATACGTGCATGCAGGAAAGCCCGCTGAGGTGGGTGGGGAGGGGCCGCGAGCGCATCGCCTTCTGCTTCGAACCGGACCTGGATCTGCTGGAGGGCGCGCCGGACAATGCTGCTGCCGACGCCGAGAGCGGCCAGGCCGCCGGCGAACCTTTGGCTGCGGCCGGGGATGAGATGGTGGGCGTGGGCGAAGGGCGTTCGACCCGGTCGGAGGAGCCGGGCGTAGAAGCCCTCTTTCCAGACGCGGCGGGCCGTTACGACTTTTCCACTCTCCTGCGACTGACCGGACTCGGGGCCGCAGAACTCTCGGATCGCCTCTGGCGCGGAGTCTGGCAGGGACAGGTCACCAACGACTCCTTCTCGTCCCTGCGGCGAGGGGTGGAGAACCAGTTTTCGGTACCCAGGACGCTCGCTCTTGACCGAACTGCCGGCAGTCCCGGCGGGCTGCGCCGCGCCGGGGTGGGGCGCGGCACGGGTGTGGGCCGCAGCTCCTTCGCGCGCTGGAAGGGATCCCTCCCCTACGCCGGAAATTGGCACATGCTCGCGCCCCTGGCGCCGTCGGATGACCTGTTGGCGGCGGAAGAGCGCAAGAAGGACCGGGTCCGCCTTCTTCTGGATCGCTACGGCTTGCTCTTCCGAGAGCTACTTCAGCGGGAGGCGGCTCCCTTTCGATGGGCCGTCCTCTTCCGCTCGCTGCGCCTCATGGAGCTGTCCGGTGAGGTCCTGGCCGGATGCTTCTTCCACGGCATCCCCGGCCCGCAGTTCATCGCCCACCGTGCTTTCCGCCTGCTTCAGCGACAGCTGCCCGAGGACGCCGTGTATTGGGTCGGCGCCGCCGATCCCGCCTCTGTCTGCGGCCTGCAGCTCGATGACCTGCGCGGCGAGATGCCCCGGCGCGTTCCCAGCACACACCTGGTCTACCACGGATCTCGCCTGGTCCTCATCTCCAGCCGCAACGGCAAGTCCCTCTCCTTCCGCGTCGCCGCCGACGATCCCGACATCCAACGCTACTTCGGACTCCTCCACCACCTCCTCTCGCGGCCCTTCCAAGCCGTTCGGCAGCTAGGGGTGGAGACTATCAACGACGACAGGGCCGCCGGCAGTCCCTATGCCGATGCCCTGCGCACTGCCTTTGAGGCCCGCACCGACCACGCCGCTCTCATCCTCTTCAGGAAGTCTTCGTAAGAGCAGTTCATTTGTATAGGTGAGTAAGCCGACAGCGAAGGTACCGGGTCTTGACACTGACAGAGTGCGGGTCGATTGTTGCGTGTCTGGCCAGGTCAATCCCACGCGAAAGGAGAGACCCATGGCCGCTGTAATGACTGCGGAAGAGATTATAGAGTTCGCCACCCGCACCGAGGACTGCGACCTCCTGGGAGCGACCGTCGCCAAATTTCTGAAGCCCCACCTGGGTTCCTCTTGAGCACATGAAGCTCACAGACAAGGTCGCCGTTATTACCGGCGGAGCCACCGGCATCGGCGGCGCCGCGGCCGAGTTGTTTGCCGCCGAAGGCGCTGTGGCGCTGGTCCTCGACTACTGCGAAACCGAGGGTCCTGCCACAGTTGAGCGGATTCGCCAGGCCGGGGGGAAGGCCGCGTTCTACCGGATAGATGTGCGCTCCGAGCCGGAAGTAGCCGACGTCTTCAGGCGCATCGCGGAGGCCTACGGACGGGTCGACATCCTCGTCTGCAGCGCTGGCGTGTTGACGGGAGCCTACAGGAGCATCGGGGAACTGTCCGAGGAGGACTGGAACGCCACCCTCGACACCAACCTCAAGGGAACCTATCTGACCGCCAAACACGCGGCGCATTTATTGGAGCTCGCCGGCGAGACCGTGCTCCTCCTCATCGCCTCGGGTGCCGGGGTCCACGGCGGCAGCTCATCCTTCGCCTACGCTGCCAGCAAGGCCGGCATTCACGGCATGTATCACAATTTCGTGAAAGATCTGGGACCGAAAGGTACCCGGGTTCACGTCATTTGCCCGGGTGGCATCGCCACGCCTCTGAAGCTCAAGAACGTGGCCGAAGGCGCCAGAGCGAGGGGGGAGGACGCGGAACACGCCGTCGAAGCGGCCAGCCAGAACCTTGGTGATCCCATGGGCGTCGCCCGCGTGCTGGCCTTTCTCGCCTCCGACGATGGGTCCTACGTAAGGGGTACGGTGTTCACGCGCTGAGGGCTGGTGAGGGGCTCCGTCGTACGACCGAGGCGCGAGTCCCAAGGGAACAGGCTGCACCAGTCACGGCATGATCTCCTTGCTGATGACGGCACGTGTCGTCACCGGAAACTCGCCCGGCTCGCAGCATTGGCAGATCTGCACATCGACGGCGGCTGACATCAACATGTAAGCCTCCTCGAAGCTCAGCCCGAGTCGCTTCTGCATGAGCTCCACCATCTCCTCGGCGGCGCTCCGAACCGTCTGTGCCAGCTCCTCCCCCTCGGCTGTAGTCACCCAGAAGTCGGCGGTCTCGATGAGCGGCCGTTTCGTCCCCTCTCCCTTCAGCAGCTCCACTTTTACCGTCACCTCGGCACAGATCTCCAAGCCGATAAAGGTAATCTCGCCGTCTCCCATTGCGGCGTGGACGTCCCCAAGGGCCAGCAGCGCTCCGGACACCTGGACGGGCAGGTACACCCGGCTGCCGACGGCGATGTAGCGGTTGTCCATGTTGCCGCCGTGGGGCCCCGCGAAACCGGTGCTCACACCGGCGCCTGCCGGCGCGGTTCCGATGACCCCCACCATCGGTCGGGCGGGAAAGCGGATGCCGCCAAAGTGGACGGTCTCACCCTCCACCCGCACCATGCGGGTGGCGTATTCATTCGCCATGTGGGCCAGCAGCCCCTCTCCCTTCTTGACCGCCAGGAAGCCCTGATCGGCCAGGCGGATGTCGAGGATCTCCACGCAGAGCCCGTCTCCCGGTTCCGCATTCCGAATCGCCACCGGCCCGGTGGCCGGATTGGAGCCCACCGGGTGAGGGTGATCGAGCAGATCCTCATCCCTCTGGATCGTGCCGCTGCGGGCGTCCCAGGTCTCGACGGTGAGAGTCGTGCCGGAATCGATCTCCAGAGCGCAGGGGTGATCCTTGTCCAGACTGTAGGCGATCTGGTCTCGGGTGATTAGCGTCCTGCTTTCGACCATGGCTTCAGTCCTCTCGCGATACGTTGCCGTCACGTCGCTTCAGAATGACGGAGAGGTAGGCCCGCTCGAACCGGTCCAGGGCATCCGCGAGGGTGGCGCCACTTCTCGGGGTCCGAGGTATTCCGGGGTTGTCCGGTGATCCTGGGAGGGAGAGCTGCCGGCGTGATCCGGCACATCCCCGGACCGCTCGCGCAGGGGCGTCAGCTATATGGAGAACACCTGACGCGCTAGTATACAGGTCGCGTGAAGCGACCGGGAGAAAATGGCTGGGTTACGAATCTCACCCATGCAATCGGTGAGACATCCCTGACGAGATCGTCTATTGCTCCTCGGGGTCGTTTGCAGGTGCCGCTGAGTCACCATCCTTCAACTCCTGAAGCACCGTCTGGCAGGACGTCAGATCCTCCTGGGCGGCTCTGATGCGGTCGCACAGATCCAGCACGTCCCCGCTCGTGGACAGTTCGTTCCCCTTTCCAGCCTCGATACTTCCGTAAGCGAGCACGCCCAGCTCTGCCTGCAGGCGATTGAGGCGCGTCTTGACAACGGCCACATCGAGGCGGCACCGAGCCAACTGGGTCAGCTCCTCCGCCCTGTTCACAGCTTCCGCAGCCCCGTCCTGCAGGCCCCTCTTGATGGTATCCCACATATTGTCCACTGGTGCCCTCCTCTCTCGTCCTACCTACCCAGATCCCTGCCGGCCACCGCCAGCAACTCCGCGACCAGCTCCTCCTTGTTTGCCCGAGATATCTGTCGCCCCCGCAGCTGAACGCCAGGAGTGCGGCGCACGAGCTGGCGTAGCCGAGCCACCGACAGGTGTCCCAAATCTGATGGTGAGAGCTGTTGGAGATCGGGTAGCGGCTCGACGTCGGCTCGCTCCGGGGCATCCGAAGGGTTTGGGGCGTCGCTCACCGGCCCGACATCGGGCGACCTTGGCGAAACCCCGCCAAGCGGGGCGACGCTCGACATCATCGCCACATCTACGTGCGGCTGGGGGATAACGTGGGCACTGACCAACTCGCTCACCCGGCTGACGGCCTCTGCAGCAGCCTGGACAGCTGCCTGTACGGAAGCCACATCGCCACACAGGCGAAGCGACACAAGACCGCCACCGATCCTCTCGATGCCCAACAGCTGGACATCGGCGGCTTTGGCGGCGGTATCGGCCGCTTCTATGACACCCACCAGCCCCTGTGTCTCGATGAGACCTATGGCGGACTGTGCCATGGGAGCGCAACTCCACGACCCCTGCGAGCCTCAGCCGATAGGCCAGGCGAAACCGCTACGTAGAGTGGGGCGGGAAACCCGTTGCCGGGCTATCAGATCCGAGGATCTCCGGCGCCCGACCGCTAGCGGGATTTCCGCTCCTCTGCTAACGGGAGTCGTTGATAGTGTAGGGCAGCAGTCCCAGAAAACGGGCCCTCTTGATGGCCTGGACAATCCTGGCCTGCTGCTTCCGCGAAGCTCCGGTGCGCCGCGCAGCGTCGATCTTCCCGATGGGATTCAGGAAGCGCGCCAGCACGTCGAGGCGCTTGTAGTCGATCTCCTCGAGCTTGAGCTTGGCGGTGAATTCCTTGCGACTGGACCTTCCGATGGCGCTTGACTCCTGTAATGACTTATTTCGTTGGGCGTGACTGAGTTGGAAAACTATGCCCTCTTGGCCGGAATGTCAACTTGCCGTGACCTACGCATCGCCACTCGCTCTCCGGCAGCCGCGACGAGCCGGTGGAGCGCTTCTTGGGCTGGCCGGGGTCGCCCTGTTTGCCGCGCATCCCAGCCTGTTCTCCAGAGAGGCGCTGTATCCGACCGTAACGGCGATTCTGTTCGCCGGCGTTCTGTTATCGGTCGGCGCGCACCAGCTTACGGCAGGCCCCGCGGCCAGCGGCGTATCCGGTTCCTCCGGTTCCCTTCAGTCACCCCGCCTACTCGGCTCCGCCCTCCTCTGGACCTCGGGACTCTTCGCTTTCACCGTCCTGCTGTCGGCTGTGGTGAATTCGGGACCCGCCTGGGGCCGGATCTGGTTACCGGCGGCCCAGATCCTGTACGTGTGGCTCGGCTGCTGGCTGGCTGCCGATGAGCGTGTCCTCGCGCATCTGGGCTCTGTCCTCCTCCTCCTGGCTTCTGCCGCGGGAGTGTACGCTCTCGTCCAGCACCTAGGCCTGGACCCCTTGCCCTCCGGGACGGTGTTTGAGGACCGCATCGTCTCCGTCTTCGACAATCCCAATCACCTCGGCAGCTGCATGGCTGTCGCCCTGCCGCTGGCGCTGCACTGCTTTCTGACCAGAGCCTCCCTGAAGCGATTGGCGATCTGGCCGTACGGCGCTGTGATCGCCATGTACACGGGGTTGCTTCTGGCCGGCAGTCGTGGGGCCTGGTGGGCCTGCTTGGCCGGCTGTGGCCTGCTCATGGCCGGCTACGTCAGAAGTGTCAGGCGAGGCGATCTCATTCTCCGCTGGCGCCATCTGCTGCTCCTGGGTCTCTCCCTCTGCCTGGTGACTTCCGTGCTGTCGAAAACGCAAATCATGAAGGGGTCCGGGGGGGAAGCGGTCTCTATGTCCGCGCGGCTGCGAAGCTCGACCAATGTGGTGGGACCCAGCGCGGCGAACGACTCAACCGTCAACCACCGATACTTCCTGTGGCATGTGGCGGTGAATATGATCCGAGAGCGTCCCCTTGTCGGCCTCGGGTACGGCAGTTATCGCGTCCAGTACCCGCGCTTCCGCGACCGGTTGCGGCAGGAGCCGCAGTTTCAGCATCTGAGCTGGCTCCAACAGCGCTATATCCCCCAGTACGCCCACGACGAGTACCTGCAGCGGTGGGCGGAAAGTGGCGTATTCGCCCTCCTCTCCTTCCTGGCCCTGGTGGGCCTGGGCATGGCCGCAGCGCTGAAAGCCGGCTGGCGAGGTTGCGGTGGCTTGCGTCCGTGGGCGCTCCTGGGATCCCTGGTAGCGTTGCTGATCCACGCGATAGTGAGCTACCCCTTTCACATGGCGGTGAGTGGAACCATTTTTTGGATATTACTTGGTATCATATACTGTCCCAGCCGGTTTCCCCGAAATCGCTGATAAGCAGGAGGAATACTTGCTGTCTCGTGGAACTTTACACGAGGAGCCAGGGACGAAGTAGAAGGAATACCGTTAAAACAACCTGACGAGCTTCCGATAGTATCGCCCATCCAACGCTTGACGCTCCCCGATCTTCCGGAACTACCCATCCCGGCCCAGCTCGCCAGCGTCCTGGTGGCGTGAGCAAGCGGAACTGACACATGTGTAACGCCCTGCCGGGTAGCTCCCTGCAGGGCGTTTCGCTTATGGGCTGCTAAGGGCAATGGCTGCCGAACTCGCGATAGTGCCGCACCGGCAGCTGGTGGTACTCCCTAACCAGTTTTCCCAGTCGCTCGCAGGCGAGATCGAAGATACGCCGCCCCTTCTCAGCGCTGGCGGCAGTGGCGTCACCCATAATGCCCGTGCCTTTGGCCGTATCGCGCCGACGCTCGGCGAATTCGGCGAAATTCAGTTCCGGCGGAAACGGATGGGTGAGCTCACGGTCCGCATCGATGCGCTCCGCGTCGACGAGGTGGGCCCGCAGGTGAAGCTGTACCGAGGTCTCCCACTCGCCCCCGTGCCCGACCCCCTCGTCGGTGGCACTCCATTCCCGCAGTTCGGCGCTCACCGTGTCCCACCAGTTGAAGCTCAGGGTGAAGATGTCTTCCTCTGCCAGCTGCCAACTCACCGCCCGGCACGGCGCCCAGTTGCCCCCGTGACCGTTCACGGCAATGATGCGCTCGAATCCGTTGGCGTGGATGCTGCGACAGATATCTCCCAGTAGATTCTGGAATGTTTCCAGGCGAAGGTGAATGGTGCCGGGGAAACCCATGTTGTAGTGCGTGAACCCGCTCCATATGGGTGGCGCCACGATCACCGGGAAGTCGTCCTCTGCCCTGGCCACCTCCGCGGCCATGTAGAAGGGCGCCGAAATATCGACGTCCATGGGGCAGTGGGGTCCGTGCTGTTCTACTGAGCCGACTGGAACGATCACCACGGGGTCGCGCTCGAGGGCGTCCAGGAACTCCCAACGCCACATCTCCTGCCATAGGATCTTCCTGTTGGTGCCGTCGTAGGAAGCTTTGTACATCTATTATCCCTCCTCCTCCCTTTGTGCCTCTGTCTGCTCTGGCGCCGGAAACAGCGCCGGCACATCCAGTGGCTGTGCCGGCGGCGAACCACTAACTCCGCTCAGCCATCTCCTCGTGCAGGGCTCGCATGATCTGATGGTGGCCCTTCCCCTCCTCCCGCAATTCGGCGAACCTGGCGATATCGATTCCCTCCCAGCTCAGGAATCCGCGAATGTCGTAGCGCGCCCCCGCCGCGGCGGGCAGACCGCCCTCATCGATCATCAGTTGCAGTGGGTACCCCTTTTCGGCCAGCGGGAAGTGAATGACGCTGTTGCGGCGGGCGGACTCGTACAGGGCCATCATGATTTCCACCGTGACTCGGGCCTGGTGACCGGCCCCTCGGTGCTC
>PBRM01000127.1 GCA_002725915.1 Gemmatimonadota bacterium | reverse complement strand
TCGGCCATCATCGACGCCAACCTCACGACCTTTATCGTCGGCATCGTGCTCTACGAGTTCGGCACCGGTCCGATTCGAGGATTTGCCCTCACCTTGTGTGTCGGCATCATCTCGAGTCTGTTCACCGCCTTGGTCGTCACCCGCACCGTCCTCAACCTGGTCATGGCCAGGAGCTCTTCCGACACGCTCAGCATCGGACCCGTGGGCATTCTGGCCAATCAGAAATTCGGCTTCATCGGCGTCCGCAAGATCGCCCTCATGATGTCGGGAGGCGTGTTGGCCATAGGCCTCGTGTCCGTGGTGGCGGTCAACCACCTGCGCCTCGGCATCGACTTCGCGGGGGGAACGCTCCTCGAGCTGCACTTCGATCCGGCGGTAGAAATCGAGGCGATCCGAGGTCAACTCAGTCAAATACCGGTCGATGACCGCATCATGGACCTCAGCTCGAACGAGATCAAGCAGTTCGGATCGGCTGAGGATATCCTGATTCGAGTGACCGAGAGCGCAACCGGAACCGGCGTGGCCGACGGCATCAAGACGGTGCTGAAAACCAGCTTCAGTGGCAGCATCAAAGAGGACCTGGAGTGGGTCCGGCGTCAGGAGAAGGTGGGACCCAAGATCGGCGAGGAGCTCAAAGGAGCCGCGGTGCGCGCCGTGCTGGTCTCACTGGCCCTCATTCTCGTGTACATGGCCTGGCGATTCAAGCAGTTCCTCTACGGCATCGCTGCCGTCATCGCCCTCTTCCACGACGTCATCATCACCGTGGGATTGCTCTCCGTTCTCGACATAGAGATCACTCTCGTTGTGGTAGCCGCCCTGCTGGCCATCGTCGGGTACTCCCTCAACGACACCATTGTCGTCTTCGACCGCATCAGGGAGAATCTGCGCAGCGTTCGGCAGGGGGATTTTGGCCATGTGCTCGACATCAGTATCAACGAGTGCCTGAGCCGAACCGTCGTCACCTCGATCACCACCCTCACGGCGGTGATCGTCCTCATGACGTGGGGCGGCGAAGTGATCCGGGACTTCACCATCACCCTGTTCCTTGGCATCATCGTGGGAACCTATTCCTCCGTCTTCGTGGCCAGTCCCGTGGTCTACCTCGGCCACGAGCGCGCCCAACGCCGAGAGAAGGAAAAGAAGTGACACCTCCCAGGAGATCGTCGCCCTTCTGTCCGGCGGCGGCCTGGCGTCCGGCCTGAGCACGGGCGATGAGGAACTTCGCGGTCTGCTGCCTCCTGCTAGCGCTGGCCGCCCTGGCTCCGGTCTCCGGCGAAGGCGGACGCTTCGACGTGGCCTGGGGGCTCGGTCTGCTGATGCTGCTGGCCTATGCGGCGCAGCAGATTGCCGCTGGGCTGCGGCTCCCAGCTCTTGTGGGCTGGATCGCGGCCGGACTCGTCCTCGGGCAGAGCGGCTTGAAGGCGGTGCGCCCCACGGCCGTCGACTCACTGCACCTCATCCTCCTCTTTGCTGCCATCTGGGTCGGTTTCCAGGTGGGTCTCGGACTGGTATTCCCGGGACCGCGGCGACGGCGCCTCGCCGGTGTTGTAGCCCTGTCCACGGCCGTCGCCTTCCTCCTTACCTCGGTCGGTGTAAACACGCTCGGCGAACAGCCGTGGAGCCTGGCCCTGCCGGTCGGGGCTCTGACCTGTCTGTGGGGGCCCTGTATCCTCTCCTTCCTGAGCGACGACGACGAGCTCAAGTTCATCTCCGTCATCGGCGCCGGCACCGCCCTGATCCTCCTTACTGGAACGGTAGTTTTGCTGCACCGCGGCGGACCCTCCTTTGGGCCCGCGGTGTGGACGGCTGCCTCTCCGTGGGTATCGCTGGCGGCCGGGCTCGGCGTCGCCGAGCTGCTGTGGCGGCTCGGAATCTTCTCGCGGCGATCGACAGCGGTGGCCGGATCGGTGGGGACCTTCCTGCTGATCGCGGCGGTGCTTGGCGAGTTCCGGCTCTACGCCCTCCCCTTTGGCTTCGCCTGCGGCGCCCTCCTCTCCTGGCGCGAGGGCAGCAGCGACACCTTGCGCCACCTCCTGGAACCGGCTCGACCGATGGCGGCCATGGTGTTCTTCGCCCTCCTGGGTGCGTCGCTGGATGTGGGCGGGGCCCTGTCCCCACCCCATCCTTCCCTCTACCTGATCGTCCTCATCCAGCTCTTCGTCCTCATCCTGCTGCGCGGCGTCGGACCCGCTGTGTGGTTCCCCCTTTCGGCGGCGGAGGACTCGAAATTCGCGCGCTACACCTCCTGGCTTTTGCTGCCCGGCGGGGCTGTTCTCTTCGAGCTGGTGTACCTGCCGCGGGCCGGTGCCCTACCCCTGCTCTCGGATTTTTCCAAGGGCTTGCTCTACCAGCTCGTCGTCCTCGATCTGCTCCTCTACGGGCTTGTCTTCCCCGCCGTCGCCAACGGCGTGGTGAAGCTCTTTCGGGCACCCTCCCCCGATGACGCCGTCGCCGATGCCCCTTCCCCCGCACGCGTTTCCGCCACCGAGAACCATTCTGGCTGACTTCACGCCATAGAGCCGCCGACGCCGATACACTTATGTCAGGATCGGTCCAGGCACTCCCGGGGGCTGGCGATGCTTGCCGTTTTTCCCGGTCGTCAGTCTTGGAGATCGAGCAAATCTGCGGGAGGCAGGTTGGATTGTGTCTGTCTGTGACGTGGTTTATATTATAAAATTCTCGAATTTTATGGATCAGATCTTACACAACTGGCGCCGACTCGAGGAGCGCATCGCCCGTGCCGCCGAGCTTGCCGATCGGGTACCGGCGGAGGTCGAAGTCGTCGCCATCACCAAAACGCGATCGGCGGCGGCGGTGGAAGCCGCCATTCGGGCAGGGCTCCGGCACGTGGGCGAGAACAAGGTCCAAGAGGCCGAAGCCAAGAAGGCCGGAGTAGACGCGGCCGCCAGATGGCACTTCGTCGGCCACCTGCAGACCAACAAGGCCGGCAGGGCGGTGACCCTCTTCGACCTCGTCCAGTCCGTCGACAGCGCCAGACTCGCCACGGCTCTGGACCGACGTGCCGCTGGAGCCGGTCGATGTCTGGACATTCTGATCCAAGTCAACACCTCCGGCGTCGCCCAGCAACACGGCATATCTTCAGAAGAGCTGATGCCGCTGGCCGAGGAGATCGCGGCCCTGTCCCACCTGCGGCTTCGAGGTCTCATGACGATCGCCGAGGACTGCGAGAAGGCGTCACAGGTGCGTTCCTGTTTTTCGCGCCTGCGTCAACTGGGGGAGCGCCTGGCCGCCACTCGTATCGAGGGGGTGGAGGTGCGATATCTGTCCATGGGTATGAGCGCTGATTTCGAGCTGGCCATCGCCGAGGGAGCCAATCTGGTTCGACTGGGTACGGCCATCTTCGGGCCGCGGGACTGAGGAGGTAGGTATAGAGTGTTCGACTCCAGTAGCTTCGCCATGGGCGTCAAAGGAATTATCATATCGCTGGTGAGTCTCTACCGGTGGATCATTATCATCCGGGTGGTGATCTCGTGGATCAACCCCGACCCCTACAACCCCATCGTTCAGTTCCTCCGCAGCATTACCGATCCGGCCCTGGACGGACTGCGGCGCTACGTGCCCCGATTCCTCTGGTCCACGGGCCTGGATTTCACGCCGCTACTGTTGATCGTGTTGCTCCAGGTGCTGATCATGCTTTTGGAAAACATCTATATCTGAATCTGAGCAGCCGTGGAAAACCTTCGATCGCCGCCGATCCGTTTCGACGAGGTGCCGTCCCAGGCGGACTTTGCTCATCTCGAGAGAGAGAACCTCGAGTTCTGGGACAGCCAGCGCCTGTTCGAGAAATCCGCTCAGAACCGACCCGCTGACAAGCGCTTCGTGTTCTACGACGGCCCGCCCTTTGCCAGTGGCCTGCCGCACTACGGCAACCTGCTCGCCTCCATTGTCAAGGACGTGGTCCTGCGCTACTGGACCATGCGTGGCTTCCGCGTCGAGCGACGCTTCGGGTGGGACTGCCACGGTCTTCCGGTGGAGAACGACGCCGAGCAGCAGCTGGGGCTGAAGACCAGACGGGACATCCTCGAATACGGCGTCCCGCGTTTCAGCGAGTACTGCCGTGGCCTGGTTCTGCGCTATACCGAGGAGTGGCAGCAGTTCATCCGCCGGGTGGGCCGATGGGTGGACTGGTCCGACCAGTACCACACCATGGATCCGGAGTACATGGAGTCCGTGTGGTGGGTTTTCAAGTCGCTCTGGGACAAGGATCTCATCTACGAGGGCTACAAGTCACTCGCCTACTGCCCTCGCTGCGCCACACCCCTGTCCAACTTCGAGGTCAATCAGGGCTACCGCGACACCCAGGACCCGTCCGTCGTTGTGCGTTTTGCCCTCACCGGCGCTGAAAACACCTCGCTCCTGGCCTGGACGACGACGCCGTGGACGCTGCCGTGCAACACCGGCCTGGCGGTGAATCCCGCTATCGAATACGCCCGTGTCCGAACCCGGTCCGGGGAGGAGTTCATCCTCGCCCGCGAGCTCGTGGAGACCGTCTTCGCCAGGGGAGAGGAGGAGATCTCCGCGGTAGAGGTCCAGCCCGTCGACGCGCTCCTGGGCAAACGCTACGAGCCTCTCTTCGATTACTTCGCCGCTCTGAGCGACGAGGGGGCCTTCCGGGTCGTGGCGGCGGATTTTGTCTCTATCGAAGAGGGCACGGGCGTCGTCCACATCGCCCCCGGCTTCGGTGAAGAGGACTATCAGCTGGGTCTGAGAAAGGGGCTGCCGGTCGTCTGTCCCATCGATGAGGACTGTCACTTCACCGCCGAGGTGGGAGATTACGAGGGGAAGTTCGTCAAGGACGCCGACACCTCCATCATCCGTCGGCTGCGCGGCGCTGGGAAGCTGTTGTGGGAGAGTTCCATCGAGCACTCCTACCCCTTCTGCTGGCGCTGTGACGCTCCGCTCATCTACCGCACCATCTCCACCTGGTTCGTCGGAGTGGAAACCATCAAGGACCGCATGCTGTCGGCCAACGAGCAGATCTGGTGGATCCCCGAGCACATCAAACAGGGCCGTTTCGGCAAGTGGCTACAGGGGGCCAGGGACTGGGCCGTCAGCCGCAACCGCTACTGGGGCACACCGCTACCCATCTGGCGCAACGAGGAAACCGGTGAGACGGTGTGTGTGGGCAGCCGCGCCGAACTCGCCCAGCTGAGCGGCTGCCAGGTGGACGACCTCCACAAGCATTTTGTCGATGAGGTGGAGATTCCGTCCAAGAGTGGTGGCGCGAGCCTGAAGCGGGTCCCGGAGGTACTGGATTGCTGGTTCGAATCCGGGTCCATGCCCTACGGCCAGGTTCACTACCCCTTTGAGAACAAGGAGCGCTTCGAGGCCGACTTCCCAGCTCATTTCATCGTCGAGGGACTCGATCAGACACGGGGCTGGTTCTACACCCTGACGGTACTGGCGGCGGCGTTGTTCGACAAGCCGGCCTTCAAGAACTGCATCGTGCACGGCATGCTCATGGCCGAGGATGGGCGCAAGATGAGCAAGCGTCTGAAGAACTATCCCGAGCCCACACAAATGCTGGACGAATACGGGGCCGACGCGCTGCGTCTCTATCTGCTGAATTCGGCCGTCATGAAGGCGGAGGAACTACGCCTCACTGAAACCGGTATCAGGGAGAGTCTCCGCTCCGTTATCATGCCTTTGTGGAACGCCTACAGCTTCTTCGTCACCTACGCCAACATCGACGGCTGGTCGCCGCGGCAGGGCGCCAATGCACCCCCGGTGCATCGACTGGACCGCTGGATCCTGTCGGAACTGCAGACGTTGGTGCACGTCATCAACGAAGAGATGGAGGCGTACAGGCTCTACCGCACGGTGCCGGCCATGGTTCAGTTCGTCGAAAAGCTGACCAACTGGTATATCCGGCGCAGTCGTCGCCGCTTCTGGAAGTCCGAGGACGACGCGGACAAAGCCTCCGCCTACGCCACCCTGTATCGGGTTCTGGTCACCTTCTCCAAGAGCCTCGCCCCGATCCTCCCCTTCATCACCGAATCCATCTACCGCAATCTGGCGGTCACCGGTGGGGACGGCGAGGCGCCCGAGAGTATCCACCTGTGCGACATGCCTCTGGCAGACGAATCGCTCCGAGACCCGGATCTCGAAGCCCAGATGAAGCTGGCCGTGCTCGCCTCCTCCCTGGGACGCTCGCTGCGGAGCCGCCACAATCTGAAAATCCGGCAGCCGCTGCGGCGCCTCTTTCTTCTCCCCCCGGATGAGAACAGCCGCACAGCCCTGGAGGAAGTATCGGATCTCATCGCCGACGAGCTCAACGTCAAGGAGATCCTTCTGGTGGAGGATGAGACGGAAATCAGCGAAGTCTCCTACAAGGCAAATTTCCGCGCCCTCGGACCTCGCTTCGGCAAGCGTATGAAGGAGGTAGCCGCCTTCATTGCAGACCTTGACGCCGATCGGGTCACGGAGCTGACGGCTGGCGGCGCTCTGCGGGTGGCGGGTGGCGAAATAAGCCTCGACGACATCGAGATCCAGCGCCGGGAGCGCGGCGACGTTATCGTCGCCGTCGAGGACAACCTCGCTGTGGGACTCGACATACAGCTCGACGAGGAGTTGATACTGGAGTGCGGCGCCCGCGAATTCGTCAACCGGGTACAGAACATGCGCAAGGACGCCGGCCTCGGAGTCTCCGATCGCATACAGGTGTGGGCTCAAGGGGAGGAGGAGGCTGAGCGCGCCGTGGCGGCAAACCTCGAATACGTCGCGGCCGAAGTACTGGCGTTGTCCGTCCAGCTGGGAGAGTTGCCGGCGCGCTGCTTGCGGCAACAGGAGTGGGACGTGAACGGGCACTCCAGCACTATCGCCATCGATCGGGCGGCCTGAGCGGAATTTGATCCAAGGAGGGTGCGGTTAGGGGTGGGGGTAAGTGAGTGAGTGCTATTGGACGTCGACTTGTTGTCAAGAAAAGAAACGGTGTGGAGCTGCATAGATGAATGAGGATGATCTGAAATACTTCCAGAATATACTGGAGGAGAAACGAACACAGGCCAACGCCGATCTGGAGGAACTCGAGCGGGTGTCGCGGAGTGAGGATGCGCAGGAGTCGCCGGAGGACCGCTCCGCTTACTCCCTGCACATGGCCGACCGGGGCACGGACGCCATGGAGAGAGAGAAGAACATGCTCCTTGCCCAGCGCGAGGGAAGCTACCTCGACTACGTCGACGAGGCCCTGCAGCGCGTAGAAGACGGGACGTTCGGCATCTGCCGGTCCTGCGGCGGCGACATCGGACGGCTGCGTCTGGAGGCGGTGCCCACGACCACCTGGTGCATCGACTGCAAGTCCAAGGTTAAATCCAAGGAGGGCGGATCGGCCCAGTGAATGGTCCGGACGATCGCCTGGCCGACTCCCGCACGCCGGGGCTGTCCACCCTCTGGATCGTGCTCGTCGTCCTTGTCGCGGACCAGATCAGCAAGTACATCGTCACCGCCAAGATGACGGCGTACGGTCCCCCCGTTGATATCCTGGGCAGCTTCTTCAGGCTCACCTTCATTCACAACCGGGGCGCTGCCTTTGGGCTGAACCTGGGCAGCCCGCTCATCCACACTGTCGTCTCCATCGCCGCCCTCGCACTGCTCGTATACATGTTCCGGACGCTGCCGGCGGGTGCGCGCCTACTGCGCACCGCCCTCGCCATGGTTCTGGGCGGCGCACTGGGCAACATCGTCGACCGCGTCCGCCTGGAGAAGGGCGTTGTCGACTTCTTCGACTTCGGCATCGGCGAACAGTGGCGCTGGCCCATCTTCAACGTCGCTGACTCCTTTGTGACAGTCGGCATCATCCTGTTGGCTATCGGCTACAGTCGCCAGGACAAAACCGGGGACCGCGGACCACCGGCGAACGAGGTCTCGTCTGTCGGCCCATCGTCAGACGCTCCCCCTCCTCCGTCCGCTGCGGCGGAGACCCCAGACCAGAGCCACCTCTGACCGGGGGGCTGACGCTCCAGCGCCTGAAGCGCCGCTGATTCTCGGAGACTTGCCCTTGGACTTCCCCATGGTGGTAGCCGACGAAGAGGAGAAGCAGCGCCTCGATTTGTACCTGAGCGGATACCTGCCCGACCTGTCCCGAAGTCGCATCCAGCAACTCATCCAGGAAGGTGCCGTTCGCATCAACGGCGGCGCTGTCAAACCCAGCTACAGAGTGCGCGCCGGCGACTGCGTCGCCGTGGAGATGATCCCCAAAGCTCACTTCCCTCTCCAGTTGGAGGCGGAGTCCATCCCTCTCTCCGTCGCCTATGAGGACGGGCACCTGCTGGTGGTGGACAAGCCCGCCGGAATGGTCGTCCACCCGGCTCCAGGTTCGTGGTCGGGCACCCTCGTTCACGCCCTGCTGGCTCATTGCGACGACCTGTCGGGTATCAACGGAGTGCTGCGGCCGGGCATCGTCCATCGACTGGACCGCAACACCTCAGGGCTCCTGGTAGTCGCCAAGAGCGACGTCGCCCACCGCCATCTGGCCGCGCAGCTGGAATCCCGCACCGTCAGGCGCGGATACACCACCCTCGTCTGGGGGCGCGTGGAGGAATCGGGAGCCATCGACGCCCCGATCGGTCGAAGCGCCCGGGACCGCAAGAAGATGGGAGTGCGGGCCGACGGCAGGCGCGCGGTGACCCACTATGCGGTCGGTGAGGAATTCGCTTTTCTCACTCAACTGGACCTGAGACTGGAGACCGGCCGCACTCACCAGATCCGCGTCCACCTCCAGCACCTGGGACATCCCGTTTTCGGCGATCCGGACTACAGCGGGCGCAGCCTCGTGCGCGGCGTCGCCCAGCAGCACCGACGTCGGGCGGAAGAGCTGCTGGCTCTCATCCCGCGTCAGGCGTTGCACGCCCGCCACCTCGGATTCGTTCACCCGGTCACTGGAGAGCGGATCGAGCTGGAGTCCCCGCTGCCGGAGAACATGACCCGCCTCTTCGAGGCGGCACGCCGCCCTTGATTCATGCGAGATCAGTTCGCCAAAAGTCTTCTTCTCAGTGATCGACTGCGTGGAGTTGGATGATCTCGCCAGGATCTCGATGCATGCATGAGACTTTCTGCAAAATCGTCAGTCAGCCAATCAGATCCACCTGCGTGCAACCTTCGTCCGCCGCTTTCTGCACTTCCAGGGCCAGTCGCGCCGAGGCCAAAACCGCTTTCGTATCCAGTTCGCCATCGCCGGGAGTATCGCCGGCTATGTCCCGCAGAAAGGACTCCAGGAACCCGCCTGCCTTTCCGGGGGGAAGAGGGGCAGACCGCAGCTCGTGATCGGTATCCATGGCGAGACGGATTTCCGCCGCACTGGAGGAGGTCTCGGCCACCCCCCTACGACCCCACACCGTCACCCGCCAGTACAGGGGCAGGTCGTAGCCCGCTGCGTCTGGAGCGAAGTACGACACGTCACCCAGGACGCCGCAGCCATTCTCCAGGCTCAGCATAAGCTGAGCGCCGTCCTGAAAGTGGGGAGCGTGGTCGGCGAAGGCATTCCAGCAGCGCGCCGCCTCGATGCGCTTGACGCGCAGACCCGTCATCCAGGGAATGGCGTCGAGAGCGTGGACACCGATGTCGTTGATGGTGCCGCCGTGTTTCCCCTCCTCGAAATACCATTGGGGGCGAGAGTCGTGCAGCAGGGGATGCTGACCGCCAAAGGTGATCGCGTGGACCTCCCCTATGGTGCCTTCCCGCAACAGCTTGCGAAGCCCCAGCATGGGACGTGAATCCCGCATGGTCAGCATGCAGCCAACCTTCAGTCCCCTGGCGAGCGCCAGCTCCTCGATCCGATCCACCTCGCTGCGTCCGGTGCACAGGGGCTTGTCGGCGATGGCGTGCTTGCCGTGCTCCAGCGCCGTCAGGATCAGGCTGCCCCGCTTCCCGTAGTAGTCTCCCACGGCCACCGCGTCGCACTCCACCTCGGACAGCATCTTGCCGAAATCCCTGTGCGTTATCTCTACGGCGCTGCTCCCGCTGGCCACCTCTCGCGCCGCGGCATCGTCTTCCTCGCAGGCGGCCACGATCTCCACCGCTTCGTGCTCGAGGGATCGCTGGTAGAGACTCAGGATATGTCCGTGTCGGAAGCCTGCGAATGCCAATCTGAGACCCATGATTCGCCTCTCCTGGGGATGTGAAGGCGGCAGTGCCTGCACCTAACACTCGCCGCCTCCCCTTGTGCGGTCAAGCAGAAGTCCTTCTAAACGATCACGGCGCTCCATCTTGGCTGGAACCGGATCTCACCGCTGCATCTCGTGCATGGGTGACAGTGCGCCCCCTTTTAGCAGATCGTCAAGCTTCGTCAAGCTCGGCTCTCTGAGGCGGACAATTCACCGAGTGTCGGCAACGCCGGCCCGCATGGATGGGCCGCCAGGGGTGCTGCATTTGCTTTACCCAGACGTCGAGTCCGCTTGCCAGACCTGGGAGAAGCCGCGTAAGTTTGAGGGGTGTCGACAATCCTCCCCCTATCCCCTCATATTCCCCGACTACCGGCCGCACGGCCACCGACGGGTCCGCCCGCGCGC
>PBRM01000126.1 GCA_002725915.1 Gemmatimonadota bacterium | reverse complement strand
GGGGGAGAGCGCCCTGGCCGACCACAGAGCCTAACAGCTTGCGGTGGCCAGCTGCTTTCCGCCTGGGGAGCTCAGACTGGCACGCCGGATCGATCATCCACCCACTCATCAAAGCGGTCGTAACGCCGAAAAATGGCGTCGAGCAGATGGCGGATCGCAGGCCCGAAGTAACGGCCCCGACGCCAGGCCACACCGATCTCCCGACTGAAACGCACGCCCGCCACCTCGACCTCCGACAACAGACCCAGCTCTATAGACTCCGCCACGGTCATGCGCGGCAGGAAGGAGACGCCGACACCGGCCTCGACGAGTTTCCGCATCGCCTCCGGGCTGCGCATCTCCATGACGACACGGGGTGAAACGCCGGTCTCGGCGAGGCGCTCATCGACAATCTTGCGAGACACCGAATCCTCGTGAAAGAGGATCATCGCCTCTGCGGCCAGCTCTTCCGGCCGCACCCGCGCACGCTGGGCGAGGGCGTGATCGGCGCCTACGACAAGCGGCATCTCGTCGGTCACCAGAGAGAGAGTCTCGATCTTCGGATGCGCGAGAGGGAGGGAGATGATGGCGAACTCGGACCGGTTCATGAGCAGATCTTCCACCAGATAGCGAGACGGCGCCACCTGGGCAAAGAGTTCGATCTGAGGGAAGTCGCCCATGTACTCCTTCAGGATCTGCGGAAGCATGTAGATGACGGCGGCGTCGATGGCACCGAAGCGGAAACCCTCGTCCTGCAGCGTATCGGGCCTGTGGAGCCTCTCCTCCGCCTCCTCCAGCAGATCCTCGATCTGCACCGCGTAGGACATCAGAGTGCGCCCCTCAATGGTGAGATCGACGCGGCGGCTGTCGCGGTTGAAGAGGCGAACTCCCAGGTTGCGCTCCAGCTCCCCCACCCCAGCACTCACCGTCGGCTGCGTCACGTGGAGGGATCGGGCTGCCGAGGAAAAGCCACCGGTGCGCGTCACGGCTAGGAAATAGCGAAGATGGTGAAGATTCACTGCCGTGTCCTCCCATTTCTATAATAGAAAACATCTATAGATAGCATAGTAATTAATAATTTGTCTTTATACAAGACCTCCGCTACCTTCTGCTGGTATTCGACACTGGACGACCTATTGATGAGGAAATGACGCATGAACCAACCCAGCAAGATTCAGGAGCCCAGCGGCAAACTCGGTGTGCTCACCCCGGGCATGGGGGCCGTGTCAACGACCTTCATATCAGGTGTTGAGGCGATCAAAGCGGGGATCGGCGAGCCCATAGGCTCACTGACGCAGATGGGCCATATCCGGCTTGGAAAGCGCACCGACAATACGTCGCCGCTCATCAGAGACTTCGTTCCCCTGGCCGGCCTCGAGGACCTGGTCTTCGGCGGCTGGGATGTTTTCGAGGATGACGTCTACGCCGCGGCCTCCCACGCCGGGGTGCTGGCGCAGAAAGATCTGGACGTGCTCAAGGACCGTCTGACCGCCATCAAACCCATGAAAGCCATCTTCGATCGGAACTACGTGCGTCGGCTGGAGGGCTCGCACGTGAAGCAGGCGAGCAGCAAATGGGACCTGGCGCAAATGGCGCGGGAGGACATCCAGCGTTTCAAGTCCGACAACGGCCTGGATCGGGTGGTGGTAATCTGGTGTGGGAGCACGGAGATCTTCCTCGAGCCGACTGCCGTACACGCCAGTGTGGAGGCTTTCGAGACCGGCTTGAAGGATTCTGACGAGGGCATCGCTCCCAGCATGATCTACGCCTACGCCGCTCTCACTGAGGGCGTTCCCTTTTTCAACGGCGCCCCCAACCTCACCGTCGATCTGCCCGTCATGCTGGAGCTGGCCAGGGAAAACGCTGTGCCCATAATGGGAAAGGATTTCAAAACGGGTCAGACGCTGATGAAGACAATCCTGGCGCCGGGGTTCAAGGCCCGGATGCTGGGTGTGCGCGGGTGGTTCTCCACCAACATCCTGGGAAATCGCGACGGCGAGATCCTCGACGATCCCGATTCGTTCAAGACCAAAGAAGAGAGCAAGCTGGGTGTGCTGGAACACATCCTGCAGCCGCCGCTATATCCGAGCCTGTACGGCGACATCTACCACAAGGTGAGGATCAACTACTACCCTCCCCGCGGCGACGAGAAGGAGGGCTGGGACAACATCGACATCTTCGGCTGGCTCGGTTATCCCATGCAGGTTAAGGTCGATTTCCTCTGCCGCGACAGCATCCTGGCGGCGCCCCTGGTACTGGACCTGGTGCTGTTCGCCGACCTCGCTCAACGCTCCGGGCTGCACGGAATCCAGGAGTGGCTGTCCTTCTACTTCAAGAGTCCACAGACGGCGGAGGGGCTCTACCCGGAGCACGATCTGTTCATTCAACTGATGAAGCTGAAGAATACGCTGCGCTTTCTGAAGGGTGAGGATCTGATTACGCATCTGGGTCAGGAGTACTACGACTGACTCGAGAACCTGAGCCGGCCCCAAAGAGCTCTTGAGCTGGAGCATTTGCGAGCGGCATAACCAGTCTTGCGAGAGGGAAGAATGCCGGGCAAGCCGTACAGTAGATGCTACTTCGAGGCGCTGCTGGCCGGGGCAGAGGGGCTGGGGAAGAAGCTGCCAGCGATATCCCGGGCGGGCGAGGAGGTCGCCGATCGGTTGGTGGCTGGGGGCGAGTTATTCATCGCCAGCGTGCGGCCTGATTTTGTCTCGGAAGGTGTCGTCCGCTCCGGTGGGCTGATGTTGCTGCGGCAGTACACCTGCGCGACGGACCTGTCGGCGGCTGACACGGTTATCGCGGGGTGGTCGAATACGACGCCGGCTCGCGACCTGGAGCTGATGCGCAAGCTCCACGGTAGCGGGGCGCGCGTTATCGGCATGGGTCCGCGGCCGCCAGGAGAACTCGCAGGCGATCTCCTCGCCCACACCCACCTGTTTCTCGATTCCTCGCTGCCGCTATCGCAGGCTTTCACGGCGCCTTTCAGCGGCGAGTCGTATCCACTGGTCTCCCTGCAGAACCTCCTGTTGCTTTGGACCCTAACCGGGGAGATAGTGGCGGCTCTCACGCGCAGGGGTTACATGCCGACGATGTACCAGAGTGTGCTCGTCCCGGGCGCGCGCGAACGCAATGCCGGCTGCCACGGGTCCTGGTTCCACTGTGAACACGCCGTCTCGCCCGTTCCCGACGGGCAACTCGGTCGGGCTTTCCTCAGCCGAATCAGCGGCATCTTCCGAGCTCTGCTGGAGGGCGAAGTGGACTCCATCGAGAGGGTGGCTCAGGTGTGTGCGAGAGTCAGGAACGAGGGGAAAACCATCCATGCGGGCCTCATCTCCCACTTCCCCATGTACCAGGCCGGTGCTCCCGGGGACCCGGGACACATGCAGCGTCTCGAACCGCTGGCGGCGGAAACACCGTCGGAGAAAGAGCTCGCGCTCAAGTTGAAGCAGGGGGATCTGTTCTTCTTTCTGGGTTATTACCGCAGGCCGACATCGGCGTACCGAACGGCACGGCAGAAGGGAGCCCTCATCGTCGAGGTCATCGCCGGCGCGGGGGAGCCTGAGGAAGGGGACCCCATGCCCGATTTCAGCATCCGCCCCCATTGGCCCTACGGCGATTCTCTGGTGAGTGTGCCCGGTTACGGCATCCGGGTTCTTCCCAGTTCGGGCATCGTCCAGACCGCCGTATACTGGGCCGTACAGGGCTCTATTCGAGTCTATTCCGCCGAGGCTGTCATCCCGGCTCTCACGAGATCTTCTGAATCCCTCTGCCAACACGCCTTCCGCCGGAAGCTGCCACCGCGCTGGACCTCAGGCGATCTTCTCGAACCCCTCTGGCAAGTCGGCGCCGGAAACGCTCGCCTCCTTGAGCGTCCGGGCATGAATGCAGTTGCCGCGGTATTCGAAACCCTTGCAGGTGCAGATGATGTCCGCGCCCGAAACCTCCAGCGTATAGCTCACCGCCGGATCGCGCGAGCTCGCCACCCGAAAAACCGTCCTGCCCGGCCCTGACAGGACGCGGGTCAGGGCGAGGATCGCCTGTTCCGAGACAGGGAGGAGCTCCTCTTTTCTGCCGTCGAGTGCCGCTGCCTGCTCGGCGATATAGGCCTCTCCGGCGGCGCGAAGGGCGGCGAGGATCTCCTCCTCCGTCGCCTTCGGCCTGTCGATGGCCTGGAAACGGTCGCCGATCACCTCCAGCATGCGGCGAAGCTCCGTCATCACATCGGTATTCATGTCGGCGACCAGCGACTTGCCCTCGACCACGTCGTCGACCAGTCGCGCCTTGGCCTCCAGCACCGTGCGCACGAACTCCTCCAGCGTCCCCCGAGCGACCATGTAGGTGACGTTCACGGTTCCGGTCTGCCCGATGCGATAGGCGCGATCTTCCGCCTGCCAGTGATTGGCGGGAACCCAGTCCAGGTCGTTGAAGACTACCTGGCTCGCGGCGGTGAGATTGACGCCGGTGCCGCCCGCCAGGATCTGCCCGATGAAGACGGACACCGTCGGATCGCCCTGGAAGCGATCGACGAGATCGAGTCGCTTGGCCGCCGGCACCTCACCGGTAACGACCACGGCTGCGTCGCCGAAGTGTCTGGCAAAGCGCTCGATCGGGCGCAGGAAGCCCGAGTAGAGCAACACCTTCTCTCCCTGGTCCACTGCGTCCTGCACAAACGCCAATGTGTGGCTGGCCTTGGCCCGAGCCAGCCGGCTGCGAGCCGACTGCAGCATGCCGATACCGCGTCGTCGCCCCTTGGGGTCCCTGGCGCCGTCGGGAGCCAGCAGACTCCGGACGGCGTCATTGAGCCTCTCCACTACGTGCTGGGGAACAACCACATCGATCCAGGAGCGCATCTTAAGGGGCAGATCGAGGACATTGGCCTTGGTGCGTCGGAGCATGATGCCGTGGAGCTGCACCGAGAGCTCCTCGATGTTGCTGGCCCCCGTGGTCATCCAATAGCCGTAGTCGTTCTTGTGGGCATGGCAGTAGCGCTTGGCGAAGGAGAGAAAGCTCTTTCCAAGAGCGTGGTCGACGAGTTGGAGGAGGGGGAAGAGATCCCGAGGCCGATTGGTGAGCGGTGTGCCGGTGAGGGCGTGGACCACGGGGCTGCCAGTCTCGGCGACGAGCCGCATGGAGAGGCGGTTGCGGATGGTGCGGTGGTTCTTGAGATAGTGCGCCTCGTCGAAGACAAGGCCGGACCAGCGGTGCTGGAGAAGCGCGTCGACCTCCCTCTTGAGGAGATCGTAGTTGATGATCACCCAGCCGGAAAAATCCTCTGCCGGTGTCCGCGCCGGGCCCACGATGGTGGTCTCGGCGTCCGGCAGGACGATCAGGATCTCCCTGACCCAATTGCCTTTGACCGTGGCCGGGCAGATTACCAGATAGGGTCCGGTCGGTTCGGCTTCCACCATGGCCAGCACCGACTGCCTGGTCTTGCCCAGACCCATGTCGTCGGCGAGTATGGACCGCCGCCGGCCCAGGAGAAAGGCGAGGCCCTCGACCTGGTGTGGATACAGGGACCGGGCGATTTCTTCGGCGCGCGCCCTCGCGGAGGACAGCTGGCCGCCTGCGTTTGCGGGGCCGCACACGTCGCCGTCTACTGAGCCGCCCACCAGGTGTTGGCGCGGTTGGGGGAAGTCACTCCAGCTGCTCGCACAACTGCTCGGCCGGATAGGTGATGATCTCGGCCAGCGTCGGGTGGTAGTGAGGAATCTGCAGTAAATCGCGAACGCTGCCATGGTAGTACATGACCGCCGCCAGCTCGTGGATGAGCTCGCCGGCTTCGGGACCGACGATGTGCGCTCCTACGAGCTCGCCGGTGCGGGGCTGACAGATGAGCTTTACGCAGCCGTGGATTTCCCCCAGGCACATGGCCTTGCCGTGGTCGGCGAAGGGGTAGCAGGCCACCAGATACGGTGTGTCCTGCGCCTGACACTGCTTCTCGGAGTAACCGAGGGTGGCCACCACGGGATCGGTGAAGGTCACCTGCAGGTTCAGGCGGTCGTCCATGCGGTGCGCGGGCCGACCGGGGTGGGTGGCGTTGTAGCCGGCCATCTCCCCCTGCTGAATGGCGATGTGGACGATTTCGTTTCTCGCGTTCACGTCCCCGACGGCGAAGATATGCGCCTGGCTGGTGCGCATTTCCTCATCGACGACGACGACGTTGTCACTGACAGCCACACCGGCCTTGTCGAGCCCGAGTCCATCGATGTTGGGTCGCCGACCCAGGGCCTGGAGGATGATCTGCGCAGAGGGTGACTTCTCCTCACCGGCGTGGGTCAGATGGGCGACCCGCATGCCATCCTCGCTGGTAAAGCGATGCAGCTGGGTCCCGGTGAGAACCTCCATTCCCTCCTCTCGGAAGCAGTCCTCCACCGGGCGAGCCAGATCTTCGTCGCCGTCGGAGAGAATGTGGCGACTGCGCTGGATCAGCGTTACCTGCGTGCCAATCCGACAGAAGAACTGGGCGAGTTCCAGGGCGACGGCGCCACCGCCGAGGACGATCATCGATTCGGGCCGCTCGCGAAGATCCAGGATCTCGTCGCTGGTGAGGTAGCCGACTTCGTCGAGGCCGGGAATGGGGACGTGTCGAGGCACCGAACCGGTGGAGATGATGAAACTGCTCGCCGTTAGCACCCGGTCCCCCACCTTCAGTTCTTCGGGAGAAAGAAAGACGGCGCGATCTTCGTACAAGGTGAATCCGGGGTCTCGAAGCTGTTCGATGCGGTAGTCGGCAAACTCCCGGATGAGACGCTCCTTGCGCTCGATGATGGCAGCGAGATCGGCGCGGGGTTCTACCGGGAGGAGACCGAATTCCGCCGCTCGACCCATAAGCGACATGACCTCGGAAGAGCGCAGAATGGCCTTGCTCGGCATGCACCCTCGCAGAATGCAGAGCCCGCCGAGGGGACCCTGGTCGACAATGGCCGTGTCTGCTCCGGCTTCTCGAGCTGTGCGGGAAGCGGCGTACCCGGCCGAGCCTCCACCGACAACGACGATGTCGTGATGCTGGTTACCCATGCAGTGAAAGTCCTTCGCGATCTCGTCTGTGTTGTTGCGCCGATATGCTTTGCAGGCGGATTACTCCCGCAGCGGGCTCGACATTGACTCCCCAACACGCCAGCACAAGTTGGAAATCCGCCGCGCCGGCGCCAGGGCAAACGAGTCCTGTAAGGCCGGACTTCACGCGCTTCTTACCACCGATGCGGAGGAGCTTCATCGCGTTTTGCAGTTGGGCAGTGCCCGAGTGAAACTATTATAATCCTGATACAGCCGGCGTCAATCCTCAAATCCCACAAACGATTTGTGCACCCGGTGGCATCGGCGGCCGACTGGTAGCGGATACGCTCCTCTGCACTGGCCAGCACGGCCAGTCAACAGAACAGATTGAGATTGCGCGAATTACTCGGACCTCAGACGCTTTGCCACCTTCTTGCCGCCGCTGCTTGCGTACTCTGGCTGGATGTGGTCAGCGCCGCCGGAGCTCCACCGTCCACCGACACCACTGGCCTCTCCATCCGAGGCTACGATCGGCGCATCCAGGCGGGGATAGATTTGATTTACAATCTTCGCTTCGAAGAGGCTGACCTGTATTTCGACGCCGTGGTCGACGCCGACCCGGACAATCCCCTCGGCCATTTCTTCCGCGCCATGACCTCCTGGTGGCG
>PBRM01000125.1 GCA_002725915.1 Gemmatimonadota bacterium | reverse complement strand
GCGGCCGGCACGCGAGGCCCTGGCGCGGGTGCGGGCGCGCAGCCGGGAAGACGCCTTCGCCGGCTTCATGACCGACGGGTTGGCGGCCCTCGGGCGGGCTGAGTACACCGCCGCCCGGCAAGCCTTGGCGCGGGCGGGCAAGATCCGGCCTGATTCACCTCAGGTGGCCGACGCTGTTGCCCGTGTGGTCGAGGCTGAGAACAGCGACAACATCGCCACCCGACAGGGGTGGGCGGTGCGTCTGGAGGAACTGGAGAGATGGCGCTACGCTGCCGCTCAGTTTGACACCGTCCTCCAGGTCGACCCCACCCTGGTGTTTGCCCGGGAGGGCAAATCCCGTGCCCTGGAGAGAGCGGAGCTGTCCGAGAGCATCTCCTATCACCTCAGGCACCCGGGCCGACTTTCCGCCAACGCGGTCTTCGAAGAGGTGACGGAGCTGGCGCAAGAGGCGGCCATGGTCGAGCCCGCTGGCGCTCGGCACCGTCAGCAGCTGGAGCAGCTGGCCAAGCTGCTGGAGATCATGGGAGAATCGGTTCTCGTCATCCTCGAGTCGGATGGTCAGACTGAGGTAGCCGTGTACCAGGTGGGTCGTCTGGGCACCTTCGTGCGCCACGAGTTGGAGCTGCGCCCCGGCACTTACACCGTTGTAGGGCAATTGAAGGGATACCGGGATGTGCGGCTTCAGCTCGTCGTCAAGCCGGGACAGCAACCGCCGCCACTGCCGGTCCGTTGCGAGGAGAAGATTTGAGCTTGTCTGTGGTCATTCGGGATGAGGCGGGTGGGGGAGAGCGACACCTCCAAGCGGGCGATTTTCCCCTGGCGTTGGGGGGGCGTGGAGCGGGCGTAAATCTGCTCGGGGTGCACGACCAGGAGCCGGCGGCCTGGCTGGGACTGGAGGAAGGCGAGCTCTACCTGCAGCCGGCCGGCCGTGACCGACAGGTGTTGTGCAGCGGCACTCCGGTAACGGCGTCTCAGTGGTTGCGCGACGGAGATGTGATCCACATCGGCGATACCCGCATCGCCCTGTCCATCGATGACAGCGGCACCTCACTGACCGTGGAGCACAGCGTCGCCGATGCTGTCACCGAGCCCCCGGTGATGTCAGGGTCGGGTGTCGAGAAACCGCTGCCGACAGAGGAGGCCCCCCCGGCAGTAGAATTCTCCGCTTCTGCAGGCGGTGATGTTGCGGACGGGGAGGCGATTCAGCCCGCCGCCTTCACGCCTCACAGCGGAGAAACAACCGCCGCCACCCGCCGGTGGATTCGCCCGGCAGTGGTCCTGACCTGGGCGGGATTGGTTGCACTGGGAGCCGCTGCGTGGCTTCTGTTCACGATGCGATCGGTCGAAGTTGCGATCGAACCGGTGCCGGACAGCCTCTCGCTCGAGGGCGGTCTGGCCTGGAAAATGTCCGGGCGGCACCTTCTGCGGCCGGGCACCTACCGGCTGCTGGCGGAGAAGGCCGGTTACCGCCGTCTCGACATCGAGCTGGAGGTGGGCAATGAGTCCTACCAAGCCTTCGCCTTTGCGCTGGAAAGACTGCCGGGGCTGCTGACCATCGACGTCGGCCCGGTGGAGGGAGCGCAGGTGACGATCGACGGTGAAGTCGCGGGCCTCACCCCGCTCGATCCGGTGGAGCTCAACGCCGGTACTCACCAGGTGCGTATCGAGGCGGCCCCCCGCTATCGGAGCTTCAAGTCGACCGTCGAGATGGCTGGGGAGGGAGAGGCTCAGACCCTGAATGCCCGGCTCATGCCGCTGTGGGCGGCCGTCACCTTCCAGACGGCGCCGGCAGGTGCCCAGGTCCGTGTAGACGGCGAAAATGTCGGCAGCACCCCGGTTACGACGGACCTGCTTGCCGGCCGCCATGCCTACGAGCTGGACCTCTCCGGGTACCGGTCATTCCGCAGCACTCTGGAGGTGGAGGCCAACGAGCCGCAGACGCTGCCACCAGTCAACCTCACCGGCTCCGATGGCCGCTTGGCGCTGACGAGCCAGCCGCCGGGGGCCGCGGTGACTGTGGCCGGTGCCTATCGGGGCCAGACGCCGGTCGACCTAGCCCTCGCCCCGGGTGTGAATCACCAGATCGAGCTCGTGCTGGCCGGGTACGAACCGACATCCCGACAGGTCCGCCTGGCGTCCGACCAGCAGGAGATCCTCGACGTCGAGCTTCCCGCGCGCATGGGTGAGGTCCTGGTCGCCGCGGTGCCAGCCGACGCCGAACTGCTGGTGGACGGCAAGCCGCGCGGGCGAGCGGACCAGAGTCTGAGCCTGACGGCTATTCCGCACGAGGTAGAGATCCGCAAAGAAGGATACGAGACCTACCGCGGCTCGGTGACGCCGCGGCCGGGTCTGGCGCAGTCGATCCGCGTCACACTCAAGACCAACGCGGCCTTGCAGGCGGAAAAGACGCCTCTGCTCATCCGCACCCCCGAGGGGCAAGCTCTGGTGCTTATCCAAGGGGGGCGCTTCCAGATGGGCGCGTCGCGGCGCGAACCGGGACGCCGCGCCAACGAGACCCTGCGTCAAGTGGAGCTGACGCGGCCGTTCTACCTCGGGATCATGGAAGTCTCCAACGAGGCGTTTCGAGTCTTCGACAAGAAGCACCTGTCGGGCGCTGTCGGCACGGCCAACCTGGAGATCGACCACCATCCCGCAGTCCGCGTCACCTGGGAGGAGGCGGCGCTGTACTGCAACTGGCTGAGCCAGCGGGAATCGCTGCCGCCGGCCTACAGGAAGGTCGACAACCAGGTGGTGGCGGTGAGACCGCTGACCATCGGGTACCGTCTGCCCACCGAGGCCGAATGGGCGTGGTCCGCCCGTTACGCCGGTCGGCAGAAAGCGGCGAAGTACCCGTGGGGCGACTCCCTGCCGGTGAAGCGAAGATCGGGTAACTACGCCGGCACAAGCTCCGGTCGGCATCTGCCCAGCACCCTGGCCGGCTACGACGACGGCTTTCCGGCTACAGCGCCGGTGCAGAGCTTCGCTACCAACGCCATCGGCATTTACAACCTCGGCGGCAACGCCGCCGAGTGGGTGCACGACATCTACACGATCTATTCCTCCGCCGGGGTCGCTCGGGATCCGGTTGGTCCGCAAGAGGGAGAGCTCCACGTCATCCGGGGCTCGAGCTGGCAGGACTCCAAGGTCACGGAGTTGCGCCTGGCCTACCGGGACTATGGCCGCAAGCCCCGCGCGGACGTGGGATTTCGCATCGCGCGATATGCTGAGTAACTTATCTGTCTGCTCTCAACCCTCGAGCAGCCACCGCATGGCGCACTGGAGCATAGCATGAAGAACCGAAAAGTCCTGCTGGGTTTCCTCCTCATGGCGGGGGTCGCGGTTTCGATCGGCGTCGGCGCCCTCGTAGATGGCGCCGCGGCATCATCGGACTCGACGGACACGCGGCTGGAGGAATTCATACCGACAGAGAAGGTCCCCGCCGACCACGCCATCTCCTTCCCTGTGGATATCTGACATGGACAGGGCCTACCCTCGAGAGTTCATCTTCCAGGCGGCTTCGCTGATCGTGGCCGCCATTCTGGTGCACGCGCTGTACATGTTCGTCGTGCGTCCCCAGGCAAATGCGGTCCTGAGCGCAGAGGCGGCGTTGATGCAGGCTGATCCCGGGCACGTCCAGGAGCGCTCCGTCTGGATCATCATCCGCGATTTCGAGCAGGAGTCCTGTTTCGTGCTGATGTTGTGGGCTTTCGCGATCATGGGCTACAAGAGCGCCCGTTCCTCCCAGCAGCTCAAACTACTGGAGCAGGATCTGGTGCCAGTGGTCGAGGGAACTACGATTCTGCCCGAGGACGCCCGCGAATACGCCCGTCAGATCGAGTCGCTGCCGGCGCCCGACCGGAGCTCGCTGTTGCCCCGGGCGCTGCTCACCGGGCTGCACCGCTTTACGGCGACGCGCAGCATCCAGGATGTCTCCGGCACCGCTCACGGGGCCTGCGAGGCGGAGTCGGAACGGCTGGAGTCGGAGCTGTCCATGGTCCGCTACATCGCCTGGGCGATTCCCTCGATCGGCTTCATCGGCACGGTGCGAGGCATCGGGGAGGCCCTCGGCCAGGCCCACAAGGCCGTCGAGGGGGATATCGCCGGCGTGACCCAGAGTCTGGGCGTGGCCTTCAACTCCACCCTCATCGCCCTCCTTATCAGCCTCGTCATCATGTTCCTTCTGCACCAGCTTCAGCTCCAGCAGGAGCGCTTGGTGATGGATACCAAGAGCTATCTGGACCGGCACCTGATCCAGCGCCTGCAGGTTTCGGCGTAGGACCGCTAGCCTCGGTGAGCACGCTGGCGATAGAAATCCACGACGCCGGGATTCTGGTGAGTGGCGACGGGTATGCGGCGGCGCAACTGCCTGCCGCGAGCCCGGGATACGCCCTCATCGCGGACGGCAGGACAGTGACGGGCGCGGCGGCCGCGGCCGCCGCACGGCTCAAGCCCAAACAGATCAACAGTCGCTTCTGGAGCGATGTGGATGCCGTGCAACCGCCGAGCTCCTCTCCGTCCCCTTCCTCCCCCACGCTCTCCCACGCGGACCTCGCCCACGCTCACCTCTCCGCCATCTGGGAAGGGGTGCGCGGGGATGTCTTGGGCGGGGGAGGAGATGCAGAGGTCTTGCTGGTCATTCCCGGCTCGTATTCGGACCCTCAACTCGGTCTTGTCCTGGGGATCGCCCGGGCGTGCGGCATGCCGGTCACCGGGATGGTCGATGCGGCCCTGGCCGCGGCGATGGGGAGTTTTGAGGCGGCGGGAGAGGAATCACTGGCGCCGGCGTTCTCTGAAAAGCATCTCCTGCACCTGGACCTGCAGCTGCACAAGACGGTATTGACGGAGCTGGTGCGGGGGGCCGACGAGGTCGTGCGCCGTCGCGTGGAGGTTCTTCGTCAGCCCGGTCTCGAGTCGCTGCGCGAGACGTGGCTACGACGAATCGCGGAGGCGTTTGTGCGCCAAACGCGCTTAGATCCCCTCCACGCGGGCGAGACCGAGCAGCGGCTGTACGACAGTCTGCCCGACCTCATGCAGGAGCTGTCTGGCGTCGATACCGCCGTCCTCCAACTAGAAGCTGGTCAGAAGGTGTACTCGGTGACCCTGGCGCGCTCGGAGATCGCAGATGCCGTCGATGCCGACTACCGGGGAATCGCAAAACTGGTCGGGTCGCTGAAGCGCACGGGCGAGCAGACCGCCCTGGTGCTCTCGCACCGGGCCGCCGCCCTCCCCGGGTTGCGGGAGCGGCTGGCCGAGGTCGGCGGCACCCGGGTCGTCCCACTCCCAGACGGAGTGGCCGCTGCCGGGGCGCTGCGCATGCGAGAGCGGATTCGCTCTCATGGGGAGTCTTTGCCGTTCATCACCCGTCTCTCCGCAGGGCCAGCTCGGCCCGCCGGGGCGCCTCCGTCCGCCGCTGTCCCCGCTCGAACAGCGGCGGGAACCGCTCCGACGCATGTCCTGCACGGCGGAGACGCCTACCCGATCACAGAGGAGCCCTTCGTACTCGGCATCGCCGTTCCCGTGGGGAGACGGGGAGTCAACCTGCGCGGCCAGACCGCTGGCATCTCCCGCGCTCACTGCAGTATCCGCCGCGACGGCGACCGCGTCATCGTGGAGGATCACAGCACTCACGGCTCCTTCCTCAACGGACAGCGGCTCGACGGCCGGGCCGAGCTGGCCGCAGGGGACGGGTTGCGGCTGGGCAGCCCGGGCATCGAGCTCCTTCTCGTTCGGGTTGTGGATGAAGGCGGGGTGGGAGGGGAGAAAGGTTGAGCTGAGTCATGGCGCGAAGAGAGCTCAACGTCTTCAGCCTTTCCTTCCTGGATGCCATGACCTGTGGGCTGGGTGCGGTTATCCTCCTTTTCGTGGTCATCAACGCCGCCGTCGAGAAGCGCGCCAATGAGGTCACCGCCGACCGGCGCGCCGAGGTGGACCTTCTCCAGAACGAGGCCCTGGACGGGTTTGAGAACCTGGTGGAGCTGCGCAACTCGATGCGCGAAATCTCGGATCGGCTGGTCATTGCCCGCGGTCTGGCCAGACGCGTCATCGAAGATATCGAGGATGTCGAGGTGGAGCTGGCTCCCTACGAGAACACGACCATCGCCCGCGAGGCGCACCTGAACAAGCTGAAAGCGGACCTGAAGTCGCTGGAGGAGGCGGCCAAGCGACTCTCCGGAGGCCCACCCGAAGAGGAGACGCCGGGAAACCAGCTGCGCAGCTTCGTCGGTGACGGCGACCGCCAGTATCTCACCGGGCTGAAGGTCGGCGGCGGGCGAATCTTCATCCTCGTGGACGCCTCGGCCAGCATGCTCGGCAACCACGTGGTCGATATCATTCGGCGCCGCAACCTCCCCGACAACGTCAAGGTCCGGGCCGCCAAATGGCAGCAGGCCGTCTCCACGGCGGACTGGCTGACCACCCAGATCCCGCGCAGCAGCCGGTTCCAGATCTACACCTTCAACACGGCTGCGTCGCCTGTCGTGGCCGGCACCGACGGGCAGTGGCTGGACGGGGGAGACCGCGAGGTGCTGGAGCGGGCGATGGAGGGGCTGCGCCAGGTGGTGCCCGGGGACGGCACCAGTCTCTATAACGGCCTGGCCGCCGTGCGGAGCATGCAGCCGCGTCCGGACAACCTGATCCTGCTGGTGGACGGCCTGCCCACACAGGGTGAGAAGGCGCCGCGGGGCCGCACAGTGACGGGCAAGGAGCGCATGAAGCTGTTTTCGCAGGCCGTCCGCGAGCTGCCGGCCAGCATTCCCGTCAGCGTCATTCTCTATCCCATGGAAGGCGACCCGATGGCATCCAGCGCCTACTGGAAACTGGCGATCGGACATCGCGGCGCCTTCCTGAGCCCGTCGGAGGACTGGCCGTGAAAGGCCGCCGACGCGCCATCCCCGATTTCACGCTGTCTTTTCTCGACGTCATATCAGGCGGCTTCGGGGGAATCATTCTGTTGCTGGTGCTGACCAAGATGGGCGAGCCCATGGTGCTGGAGCAGGCGCGCCAGGACCTCGGAGGCCTGGTAGCCGAGTTGGAGGAAGAGCTCCACGAGATCCGCGGCGAGACCCGGATTCTCAACCGCGATCTTATTTCCAGACAGGAGCAGCTCTCCGATGAGAAGGCGAAGATCGCCCGCCTCAAGGGCGACCTGTCGCGGATTCAGGGCGAGTTTGCCGCCAGCCGTCAAAACTCCGAGATCAGCGACATTGTCGAGGGGCGCTTGGTAGCCGCCCGTCAGACCCTGACCGAGGAGATGAAACGGCTGCAGCGACAGCCGCGGCGGGTCACGACTGAAAACCTGGTGGGCGGCATCCCGGTCGACAGCGAGTACATCATCTTTATCATCGACACCTCGGGCAGCATGCAGATGACCTGGTCTCTGGTGCTGGAGAAGATCGAGCAGACGCTGAACATCTACCCCAAGGTCAAGGGCATTCAGATCATGAACGACATGGGGCAGTACTTGTTCTCCCAGTACGCCGGTAAGTGGATTCCAGACACGAGCGCCCGCCGCAAGTCCATCCTGTCCCGACTGCGCACATGGCAGCTGTTCAGCAACAGCAGCCCGGTAGAAGGCATCACCCGCGCCATCCGGGTGTTCGCCAGGCCGGACAAAAAGATCAGCCTCTACGTCCTGGGCGACGAGTTCACCGGCAACTCCATCGACTCGGTGGTGGAGACCGTCAGCCGGATGAACCAGAAGAACGTGGGGGGCGAACTCCACGCGCGCATCCACGGCATCGGCTTCCCGACCGTCTTCACCCATGCCGGTGTGCGGGAGTACACCGGCGTCCGCTTCGCCACCCTGATGCGCATCCTCTGCCACGAGAATGGCGGCACCTTCGTGGCGCTGAACAGCATCCGAAAGTGACAGACGCGCGCACTGGTGGGCTACTGACCCTATTGGTGGGTCTTGCGCGCGGGTGCAGAATCATTCTAAATCTGCGAGTCTTCCATTGGGTCTGAGGATCCTCGCCATCTCGCCGATGGCGTCAGCTGGCTCACCGACAGGTCGGTGCCGGTGGTGATACAGCCATGAACATGCGCCCTCGATATGACAAGCCGTAACATCCCGCCAGACGCCGGCATCCGCATCCCCGCCGAGGAGGTGCGTGCTTTCGTAGCAAATATCTTCCTGCAAGTCGGAATGACACCTGAGCGGTCGGCGGAGTTGGCCGACTATCTGGTGCGCAGCGATCTCAGGTGCGTGTTCAGCCATGGCACGAGCCAGGCAATCGGCTATGCCCGGCTCATGCGGGACGGCAAGGTCAATCCGGATCCGCGCCTTCGCGTCACCGAGGATTCGCCGTCGGTAACGACAATCGACGGGGACGGCGGCATGGGATACTTTGCCTGCCGCGAGGCGATGCAGATCACCATCCGCAAGGCCCTGACAACGGGGACGGCTGCGGCGACGACGACGAATCACCATCACTTCGGCGCTGCCGGCACCTGGTCCCGGCTCGCTCTCGAGCACGACTGCATTGGACTGGCGGTCTCCTCCCATCGCTTTTTCCCCAATCCCGAGAGCACCGTTGCCGGCGCTGTCTCGGGCGGACCGTTGAGCATCGCCATCCCCGCCGGAGAGCAGCCACCCTTCGTGTTCGATGCCGGCCATTTCGAGCAGCTCTACACCGAGGAGATCTACCTCGAATCCCCCCAACGCTTTTTCAAGGCGCTCGGCATCAACGCAGCAGTGACCATTCTAGGCGGCCTTCTCGCCGGCATCTACAGACCAGAGGTGCAGACAACCAGATGGGAACCCAACCAGGGCTCTTTCATTGCCGTATTCGACATATCCCGGTTCATGCCGGTCGACCAGTTCAGAGCCGAGATGGACCGCTACATCGGCGATGTCCGCAAGATGAAGCTCCTCCCCCAAACTGAAGTTACCATGCTACCTGGGGGACTCGAGTATCTCTGGGAGCAGGAGAACGAGCGCCTCGGCATCCCGGTCAGTGACCTGCACCGGGAGCGGCTGGAAGAGACAGCCAAGGAGTTTGCTATAGAGTCGCCGTTTGGCCCCTACGAGAATTCCAGATTCGACTCCTCGGCTTCGCCTTCTAGCTGACGGTCCAGCGGTAGCGTCCGTATGCATCTGGATTGGACATCCATCGATCGCTACCTGATCGGCGAGGCCTGGACCAGTTCCCGCATCGCCGAACACGCGGGCGTGTTGTGCGAGACGATTGGGAAAATGGGTGTGCGATAAACAATCCAGTGGGGCGGCAACCAATGCCGCCCCTACTGATGTCTTTAATACCCTCCCGTCGGCAGCCAGGACCACGGTCGTCCCCGCTTGCGAACGAAATTCAGGTCGCAGCCTCTTTCTTGTTGCTGTAGAGACGCGACATAATCTCAGGCTTCGCCATAGACCGCCTGAATCATGGCATTGATGTAGCCGAAGCAGTAAGCATAAGACTGATAGGAGCCCTTCGGATCGTCGCCGGTGTGCGGGACGTGGTCGGGATCAATGCCGTAACAGTAGCCCACGTCCTTGAGCGCCTTTAATACCCGGTAGAAGTCCATATCTCCTTCATCTGGCAGGGCCTCGCGGAAGCTGTAGCGCCCGCCGATGAGGTTGCGGTAGTGAACCAGGAAAATCGTATTGCGGCTGCCAAAGTATTCTATGAAGGGGTAGATTTCATTAGCCGAATCTTCGAGCATTTCAGCGATGGAGCCGACACAGAAGTTCCAGCCGTGATACGGACTGCGCTGAATCTCGATGAAACGCTTCATGCCTTCAAAGTCATTGAGGACTTTGTCAACGCCCCTATAAGCCGGGGGGGTGGGAGGGTCTTCCTGGGAATTGCCCATTCGAACCTTGAATTCTTTCGCCACCGGAATCATGCGCTCGAGCAGATACTCAATGCGCTCCCAGTGCATGTCTGCCGTCACCCGCCCGGCATCGGTCAGCGCGGCCTGATCCGCTTCGGAGATCTTGTCCAGGCGGAAGGCGGTGTGGTAGAAGCCGCCGCG
>PBRM01000124.1 GCA_002725915.1 Gemmatimonadota bacterium | reverse complement strand
TGTAGAGCGCATCAATGGTATAGTGCCACACCAGCACCGGAAGTAGCCCCCAGCGCAGCATGATGTACCCCACGACGATGCCGGCGATCCCGACCTCGACGCCGCGGATGTAAAAGGGCTGTTGCGGGTATCCGGCGTGGGCGAATCCCCAGATGAGGGCGGAGATGAGCACGGCCGCCCACCGCTTGTTGAGGTATCTGTGCAGGAAGGGGATGGAGAACGCCCGCGAAGTGAGCTCTTCCGAGACCGCGGGCATGAACCCGATAAGGAGGACCACCGCCCACGGTATGTGGGTGTTGATCATCTCGCTGTAGGGAATATCGACTGGACTCCAGGCGCCGAATTTTCCGGCGATGACGTAAAACACAGTCTGGTAGGCGACGAAGGCGGCTGTGAGGGTCAGGCCGATGACGGTGCCGATGAGGAACCGCTTGGTGCGAATACCGGTGGGAGCGAACTGCTGGGAAAGGCTGATCTGGCCCCCGTAAGCGCGTCGGTACACGGGTTCGGCGCCGGCCACGAGAAAGCCGATGAGCACAGCCTGGCCGACGGCGGCCAGGACGCTGAAGAGCAGACGTTCGGTCAGAAAGCTGCCGTATGTATCCCTGGTGTCAAAGGAAAACTCGGATACGGGCAGGCTGTTGAGCTGGGCCAGAAGGGTGAGGACGAAGGCGATCGCGGTGAAGATCGCGACCGTCTTCCAGCGCACGTCGCGGCCCCGGATGTTGATGACCAGGACGACGATCATGGCCACCCAGGTGAAGAGCATGAAGGCGCTGGCCACCTGTCCGGCAGCCTGGTTCCGGGAGCGCAACTCGCGGTAGTCGCGCTGCCAGTCCTCAGGGACCTTCAGGTATTCTGAGTAGCTGCCGACCAGATCCCCCTGAATGCCGACGCGCACCCGGTAGGTGGCGTCGTTTATGTCGAAGTCCTTCAGCTTCCAGGTAAAGGAGTGATCGGCGCGGTTGGGGCGCTCCGTGGTTTCCGCCTCCACGAAAACGAGGGAGGTCATCGAGCGCCCCATGGCGTCGATTAGGAACTGCTCGGCCAGGTAACGAGCTTCAACCTGGCCCAGACTGGCCCCCGCCAGCTCTTCCTCAACCAGATGGGTGAATCCCACCAGGTCGCCACCCGTGGTGTGATCGACACGGAACTCCTCCTTTTGCTGCTCCTTCACCCAGCGGCTGCTCCAGCGCCACAGCCGCACGGGATTGTCGATGAGGGCGGAGGCGCCCTCCAGACCGAGCTGGCGCTCGAGGAAGGTCTTGGCGGATCCGTCGAAATTGAAGATGGAGCTGTGGCGGTAGCCCTCTACGTCCAGGCCGCGCTGCTCGAGGAAGGAGCTGCCCAGCCCCCGAGCGTCGTCCCGGGTGATCTCAAAGTCGATGGTCGCTTCGGGAAAGGCCTGGTAGAAATAGTGGGAGCCCACCAGAAGGCTGATGGCGGCGATGACCGCACAGATGGCGATCAGGCGTATGTCTGTCCGCTCTAGCTTGTGTTCCATGGTCCACGGTAGGGGGTTTTCGGATCGGTTGGTCAGAACCCAATAATAACCCGACACAGGTCAGCCGGTCAACGGGCCGATAACTGGTCAACGGGCCGATAAACGGATGGGGCCTCGGGCAGCAGGGGCGTTTTGGGGCTGCGGAGATGTTCACCATTTCGGACCAAACGGCGTTGCGTACACATCGTGGCGGCAGCGCCGGATCTGGTGCCCAGGAGAGATCGGATTCGACGTTGACCTGCGGCGCTGACAGCACGGCTCCGCCGTCAGGGGTGGCTGGAGGGAGCGTCGCGCGCGCCGCTGGCGTTACTTACTGGCGCTACTTTTGGTATATTGTGCTGCAGACCATTTGGAAGGCTGGGCAAAACCCGGTCGATCAGGTTACTGAAATTTCTAGCGCGCAGAAACCCCTTCCAGGAGGAAGAATCGAGTTGACATCTACCCCCCTCCACCGGATCGTCACCAGGCTGATCACCCTTTCTCCTCCAGGTCATCGGATCCTGCCAGTGGTGGGGCGCAGTTTCAATCCCCCCAATATCAAGCGGGGGATCGGTTGAGCGTATACGGGGAGGGTCCCATTGCGCCCGACGACACGCCGGAGAATAAGCAGCTCAAACCGGCGCATCGAGGTGACTGTCCGGGACTGAGGATGAGGAGATGGAAGAGTTGAGGGACAAGACGATGATACCGCTGGACTACGGGCGCTCCTTTCTGATCGGGAACGGCCCGGAGAACGAGGTGCGGTTCTGGGTCGAATCCAGAACCCGCATCCTCGACGAGGAGGGGAACAGCGAAGAGCTCATTCAGACGGCTTCGTGCAAGAGCGAGTACACCTTTGCGGAGTGCGGTCTCTTCCACCAGGACAACTACGACTTTCTGCCCATCTTCGGACCCGAATACGGGGTCATTTTCCGCCGCAAGGCGCGGGTGGATACGGGGTACAAAAGCTGCCTGCCGAGTGCCGACATGTGGAACGGGCAGAAATATCATCTCGTCGAAGGAGAGCGGGTGGAGGAGCTGAGAGACAACGAGGCGATCCGGGAGGCGACCTGCCGCTTCGCCCCCATCGTGTCACAGACGAGGATCAGCAGCCAGGAGACGGGACTGAGCGCTATTATCGAGTGCCCGATAAAGACGATGAACACCAATCGCGAGCGCGACGTCTACCAGGTCGACACCGGCCCGGTGGCGTTCCCGGATCTGGGCGGCGGCCACGAGCGCCACGTGGACAGGATCAGTCTGGCCTTCCTGGCCTTCAACGCACCCGACTTCACCGATTTCGTCATAGAGACTCCCACGCTTGTGGGGGAGGGCGAGCGGGCCGGCGAAACCCACCACTACTCCAGACTGATGTCGCTGCAGGCGGAGAACCGGCTGTTCTCGGTGGAGTAGCGGGGGGTCGACAGCGGCTGAAGCTGCGGCAAAAAGCAGATTTCGCTTGGGGGTACTCCTGGTATTCGTAGCTTAGGTGCAAGGCCCTGGTTCGTCCGATTCGGGCCGCTGAAAGTTAACCGTGCGCCGCGGACGAGGAGGCCCTGTGGAGTGCATCCGCAACGCGCAGCTACCCTGAAACTATGATCGTTCTGGATTTTCCACGCCCAGATATCCTGAAGCGAGAGTTGTCCATGGGGAAGGTGTACGCCGTCGTTCTCGTGCTCCCTGGCGGCGCCCTCGCCTACAGCCCGATGCCGGACAAGACGCCCATGCAGACTGGTGTGGCGCCGGCGAATATCATCGGCTCCCCTTCCGATTCCAAATAAGGCCCGGTGCCGTGGAACTCTACGTCGGAACCAGCGGCTACAACTACAAGGGTTGGAAGGGACCTTTCTATCCCGAGCGCTTCCCGGACAAGGAGATGCTGAGCTTTTACGGAGAGCGCTTCAACACGGTGGAGATCAACAACTCCTTCTACCGCGTGCCGAAGCCGGTTGTGGTCAGGTCGTGGGCGGAGAGAGTGCCGGACGCTTTCCGCTTCGTGCTGAAGGCGACGCGTCGCATCACCCACTTCAAGAGGCTGAAGGAGGTGGGAGAGGAGACGGAGTACTTCCTCGAAATCGCCGCCCACCTGGAGGAGCGTCTGGGAGCGATTCTATTCCAGCTGCCGCCAAACCTGAAAAAGGACATGCCTCGACTTCAGGCTTTTCTGGAGCTGCTGCCCGAGTCGGCGAGCGCGACACTGGAGTTCCGCCACGACTCCTGGTTCGACGAAGAGGTTCACGACTGCCTGAGGTCGAAGAACGTCGCTCTCTGCTTCGCCCACGAAGACGACGACGGTGAGGAGGAGGTGGAGAGGAAGTTCGCCAGCACCGCGGATTGGGGATACCTGAGACTGCGGGGAAGTGAGTACGGCGAAACGGAGCTCAAGCACTTCGTCGATCGCGTCAAGGAGCAGAGCTGGAAGCGGGTGTTCGTGTTTTTCAAGCACGAGGACGAAGGGCTCGGGCCGAAGCTGGCGAAGCGCTTCGTCGACGCGGCTGTGTAGTGAGGTAGTGAGGAAGCAGATAGAGAGTAGTCACTGAGCTTGTGGGCACCGGGGGCGTGGGCCTGCCCCCGCGCACGAGACATCACCGACGCAATTCCCTATTATCCGAAGTCCACCTCGTGGCCGGTCGCACTTCAGTTCGCAGGCGCTCGGGAGGGCGGAGGTGTGCGTGGTGGGTGACGCGTCTCGCCGCGCTCGCTCCACCGCGCCATCCTCGAGGGCGCGCTGGCGCTGATGTAAGTGGAGAAGCAGCGGCGGGAGGGCCCCCCGATTTACAATAGAAAACAGGAGAGAATAGAGAAATGACCGAATCGACCGAAGGAGAGATGCTGGAGGAGTTGCGCAACTTCGACACCCCGTCGATCACCAACGTAGTGGCCACCTATCCACAGCATCCGCTGTGTCTCGGTCTCTACAACCCCTGGTCCGAGAACTGGTACATACACGGACCAGTCGATCCGCTGCATGTATCCCGAGCTGGGCAGGACGGTCGGGTACGCGGTGACCTGCGTGTTCGGGCTGCCGGATCCGGACTACTCGCGCCTGTCCTTCATGGACGTCGTCGACGCGATGGACGAGTCGAAGAAACCGACGGTGCTGATCTTCCAACAGAAGTTTCCCAAGGAGATAGCCGGCAAGGTGGGGCTGGCGGGCGGCAACATGACCTCTGCCATGAAGGCGATGGGGTGCGTGGGGGCGATCTCCAATGGCCCGTCGCGCGACATCGACGAGATCAGGCCGATGAGGTTTCAGTACCTGTTGAGCGGAGTCACGGCTGGGCACGGGGGGATGGCGGTTCACGCGGTCAGTGTGCCGGTCTCGGTGGCGGGGATGGATGTCACTCCCGGCGACATCATCCACATGGATGAGAACGGGGCCTGCAAGTTTCCCGCCCGGCACCTCGAGGCGGTGCTCACCAACGTGCGCGCTCTGCAGGAGGAGGAGGAGGAGCGGATGGGCAAGCTGCAGGGGGCGGGGTCCGCGGCCGAGGTCAGGGCAATCTTTGGCGGGCACTCCTACGGTCAGGAGGAGGAGAAAGGCTGAGCGTCGAGAGAGCAGCCGTAAACGATCCCCCGGATACGGATGGAAAGAAACCACGAGTTGTCCTACCTTTACACGAAAACTGACCGGTCAGTTTCACTAGAGCTAATGCGCTAGCTGAATGGAAGCACTCAGCGAAACAGACTCCACGCCCCAGGAGGGGGTACCGGAGTCGGTCCGACGAAGTCTCGACCACCTCATGCGGTCGGGCGAAGAGTTTCGCCTGTCGGTGTCGTCTGACATCGGGCTGGCCGGCCGCTACGGCGCGGCCTGGCTGCTGGCGACCGACAGCTTGCTGATCGCCTTCAGTCCAAATGGGGAAACGCCTGATATCGTCCACCTCCCCCTGGCCGATATCAGGAGCGTGGAGATCCGAGAGCTGTCCGGCAGCGGCGTCATGAAGGTGCGGACCGAGAGCCGCGGCGCTACAGTGGCGGTGTTTTCAAAGGCCTTGATCGGCAAGTTCTCAAGCGTACCGAAGCAGCTGGAGATACTCGTAAAGGAGGCGACCCCGGAATGGAGGAGGGGAGAGGGGGAGCTGGTCGAGGGGAGCGTGGGCGCGGGTCGGGGCAAGGGAAAGCGGTGCGAGCGTTGCAACAGGGTCATCCCACACTGGTGGGGGGTCTGCCCGGCCTGCCTCGATAAACGGAAGCTCATCACTCGGCTGTTGAGCTACACTCTTCCGCACCGGGGGATGGTGGCTCTCAGCCTGACGCTGATGCTGGTTGGGACTTTCATCGGCCTGACGCCGCCGCTGCTGATGAAGTCGCTGGTCGACGACGTGCTGACACCGGTTATCACGGGCGCCGACGCGGTTTCGAGGGCGGCGCTGACGCCGGTTATCACGGGCGCCGACGCGGTTTCGGGGGCGGCGCTGAAGGCGGCAGCGGCAGAGGCTTCGGTATCACCCGTCACAACGGCTGAGAGGACGCGCCAGCTGGGGGTGCTGGTGCTGCTGCTGCTGCTCGTCCACGTGGCGCAGAACGGGCTGGGGGCGGTGCGCGGTTACATAATGGCCGTGATCGGGCAGAAGGTCACCTTCGATCTGCGCAACCAGGTGTACAGACAGCTGCATCGGCTCTCCCTCAGCTTCTACAACGAGCGCGAGACCGGCCGCATCATGGCCAGCGTCACCCAGGACGTGGGTCGGTTGCAGGACTTCATCAGCGACGGGCTTCAGGAGGTGATTCGAGATGTCCTGACGCTTCTCATCATCTGCGGAATCCTCTTCTACCTCAACAGCGGACTGGCGGCGCTGGTGCTGCTGCCGACCCCTTTCCTGGTACTGGCCACCCTGAAGTTCGGCAAGCGGCTCCACGCGATTTACCGTGGCTTGTGGCGGCGCTGGTCGGGGATCAGCGCGCTTCTGGCCGACGTCATTCCCGGGGTCCGGGTGGTAAAAGCGTTTGCCCAGGAGGGGCGGGAGGTGATCAAGTTCGAGGGGCGCAGCGAGGCTCTGCTCAGCGGTGAGTTGAGGGTGGCGCGGATTCGCAGTCTGTTCAGTCCCGTCATGGCCTTCCTCACCTCCATAGGCACCCTCATCATCTGGTGGGTCGGGGGAGAGGAGGTGATCGGGGGCAGTCTTTCGCTCGGCGAATTCCTCGCCTTCACCCAGTACATGTGGCGGTTCTACGGTCCCGTCGAGAGCCTGTGCCGACTCAATCACCGCTTCCAGCGCGCGGCCACCTCGGCCGAGAGGGTCTTCGAAGTGGTGGACACGCCGCCGGACGTCGACGACCGAGCGGGGGCGATACAGATGCCGCGGATCGACGGGCGGGTGGTGTTCGACGGTGCGAGCTTCGCCTACGAAACCGGGAGCCCGGTCCTGAACGAGCTCGACTTCACGGTGGAACCCGGGGAGATGATCGGGCTCGCCGGGCACAGCGGCGCCGGCAAGAGCACGCTCATCAACCTCATCTGTCGATTCTACGACGTCCAGGAGGGGGCGATCACCATCGACGGCCACGACATCCGCGACGTCACCCTGAAATCCCTACGGGATCAGCTAGGCGTGGTTCTCCAGGACCCCTTCCTCTTCAACGGCACGGTGGCAGAAAACATCGCCTACGGTCATCCGACCGCGTCGCTGGATGACATCGTCTCGGCGGCCAAGGCGGCCAACTGCCACGAATTCGTCCTCGACTTGCCCGACAGCTACGACACCCTGGTGGGGGAGCGCGGGGCGCGCGTGTCCGGCGGGGAGCGCCAGCGCATCTCCATCGCCCGGGCGATCTTGCGGGACCCGCGGATACTCATCCTCGACGAGGCCACCTCGAACGTCGACACCGAGACCGAGGTCCAGATCCAGGAGGCTTTCGAGCGTCTCATCAAGGGGCGCACCACTTTCGCCATTGCCCACCGCCTCTCCACGCTCAGGCACTCCAGCCGGTTGCTGATCCTCGACAAGGGTCGAGTGAGCGAGATCGGCACTCACGAGGAGCTGATCGAGGCGGGCGGCGTGTACTCGCGCCTGTGCAAGATACAGACGGACATGTCGAAGATTCGGGCCTGGTAGAGAGCTGGCAATCAGAGAGAGTGCTGTGGCAGACGAACGCAGGGAAATTGGGGGCCCGGTGAAAGAGGGGTTGTCGGGCGTGGATCAAGGAAGTCGAAAAGGGGACGAGGGGGAGGATTACACCTACAACCTGAGAGAGGAACTGACGGTCCTCGATCGGGCGACAGTGCGCCTCTTCCGGGACCAGTTCGACGACCTGAACCTCGATCTGAACGGTGGTGAAATCCACGCCAGGGTAAGGCTTGTCCGGACCTTCCCCATCAGCGAGGCGGCCCGGTTTCTCATCATTAAGAACCGAGAGGGGGCGGAGCTGGGCATCATCCGGGACGTCGCCGAGCTCGACGCCGCCAGCCGCAAGGTGCTGGAGGAGGAGCTGGAGATGAACTACTTCACCGCCGAGATCACCCACGTAAAGCGGATCGCGGGTCGATTCCACGTTCCCGAGTGGGATGTGATGACGGATCGCGGGCCCCGCGTCTTCGAAATTCGCAGTAGCAAGAGGGACATCAGACCGCTGGGCGGGGGGCGCGTCCTCATCCTCGACGCGGACGGGAATCGCTACGAGATTCCCGATTACCGCAAGCTGGATCCGGTCAGCCGCGCCCTGATAGAGACTCAGGTCTGAGCGCCGAGACGGCGACCACCGAG
>PBRM01000123.1 GCA_002725915.1 Gemmatimonadota bacterium | reverse complement strand
GCCGCCGCCAGCTTCCCCGAGGCGGAGCTGCTGCTGGTAGGTCAGGACATGGGCCCCGGCAAAGCACTGGACGCGCAGGCCGCCGCCGCAGGCATCACGCTGCACCGGCTGGGGCATCTCGACGACGACATCTACCGCTCCGCCTTCGGCGCCGCTGAGTTGCTGGCACTGCCTTCGGACTACGAGGCGTTCGGCATCGTGCTGCTAGAGGCGGCGGCGGCCGGGCTGCCGGTGGTCGCGACGCGCGTAGGTGGCGTGCCCGATGCGGTCGCCGAGGGTGAGACCGGGCTGCTGGTCGAATACGGTGACCCCGCTGCCCTCGGCGCGGCGATTGCATCGCTTCTCTCGGACGCGACTGCGGCAGCCGCGCTGGGTGCAGCGGGACGCGAGCGGGTCGCGCGCGACTTCACCTGGGAGAGCATCGTGGGTCGGATTGAGGCGCTTTACGCGGAGCTGCGCTAGCGCTCCGACACACTTAAATAAAATCAGGCTTCCATCTAGGTGTGGCTCCCGACCGCGTAACTTTCCGCTTCCCGATTGATTCACAGTTCCGGGTCGACTGGGATGATTTCCGCCAGAAGGCCAAGGACGCTGGCAAGACCACGGCGCAGTTGTTGCAGGAGCTGGTGATGGAGCACCTCGATGACGAGGCTCATGGTGAGGAGTCAGACCTGCGGGTGCTGATTGAATCCGAAGAGCCGCAGGTGCGCAAGGTGCGCAAGGTGCGCAAGCGGACGCCGGTGGTCCCATTCAATCCGAAACTGGACGTAGGCGCGTTGCGACCAGAGGATACGCCCAAGTTCCGTATCCTGACGCTGTTCCGTTCGCTGAACAAGGGTGACGGCGTCGACCCGGACGAGCTGCTGGCCGAGGCGGCCCGACTCGAGATACCCAACCCGCAACGCGAAATGCAGAAGCTGGTGCGGCGTGGTATTCTATATATCCACGATGGAATGTGTCGCGCGGCGACTTAGATGCAGGCACCTCCAACCCGTTACCTCTGGTTCTTCCTCATCATGCTGATAGCGCTGTCGGCCAGCTTCGGCTATGAGCTGGCGGCGATCTTCCTCGGGATGGCATTTGTCCCGGCTTTGCTCTACCTGAACTGGTTCCGCAACTTCGAGAAGCACGACCCCGAGCCGTGGGGGGCGCTCTATCAGGCGTTCTTCTGGGGTGCTATCACCGGCATCATCCTGGCAGGTGTGGTCAATTCCATACTGATAGTGATGGTCGCGCTGGCGGCGGGCGTGGTTGTGGCCGAAATCGCGGGCGCCGTGATTATTGCCCCGTTTGTCGAGGAATTCCTGAAGGCGATGGGGCTGATGCGCGCCGGCGTCAAGGAGGAGGTGGACGAGGTCGAGGACGGACTGATTTACGGCGCCGCCTGCGGCCTCGGGTTCGCCGCCACCGAGAACCTGATGTACGGCTGGAGTGTTGTCGGTGAAGGCGTGGCGGTGACGGCGGCGGTAATCGTGATGCGCACCTTCTCGGCGACGCTGATACACGCCAGCGCCACCTCCTTCACGGGTCACGGCCTCAGCCAGTACCTAGTTCACGGCGCCTCGTGGAAGGTGGTGGCAAAATACTACTTGATGGCGGTGGGGCTCCACGCTTTCTGGAACGGGATGATGACGTTAACCTACTATGAATTCCTGCCGGGAATCGGCTTCATCTTCGCGCTGGTCGTGGCGATTGGGGCGCTCCAGTTCAGCCGCAGCAAGATTATGGAGCTCGACGAAAAGCGGGTTGAACTCACCTACCAGCAGAAACTTGACCAGCAGCCCGGGGCGAGCGACTGGTGGACGCAGAGTCGTGGCAAGTGGGAAGGCCGCGGCGTCGCCTGGAGCGACCGCGAGGCGTCGCGCCAGCAGGAGCAATTACAACACGAGCAGGAACATACCCAGCGGCAGGCGCAGGCAGAACGGCAGCAGGCGCAGCGCCGTGCGGCTACACCCCCGCCTCACCGTGAGCCGGACCGGGAAGGGGATGCCTGGGCGACCTACCAGCAGAAACGTTGAGCAGCTGGAGCCGCGAAATCCGCAAGGGTGCCATCCAGCTCTGCCTGCTGGCGGCGTTGCCGAGCTGGTTTATCCGGCGCGAAGCGGTCTGGCTGTAAGATAATCTTTTATCGGCGGCAGCCTGCGCAGCCTCGCGGGCCTGTAGCTTAGCTAGGTAGAGCGTCCGGCTCTTAACCGGACGGCCATGGGTTCGAATCCCTTCAGGCCCGCCATGTGCCCTAGGTAAAGTGCAGCGGATAGAGTCGCGTGATACGACCACTGGGCTCGACGCGAATGAGCGCCTGCCGGGTGAGTGCGGTGACGTGGTAGTTGACCTTCTGCCGGCTCATATCGAGCCGCGTCGCAATCATCGACTGGGTGATTCCCGGCTCTTCCTTGATGAGCATCACAATCTGCTGCTGCACTTCGCCGATCACCAGCGGGCGGGCGACAACGCCCGCCCGCTCGGCGCGACAAGGATAGAAGAGTCGCTGGCGGCCGGCGCGGAACGATTCGATGACCGAATGGTTCTCGAGGACGTTGAGGTGGTGCGACAGGGTCCCGTTGTGCAGGTCGAAATGGTCGCGCAGCTGGGTGAAGTTGGCGCCGGGATGAACGTAGATGTAGCGCATCAAGTTCTGCCGCGTCGGCTCGTCCGCCAGCGTGTCACGGCGCAGCCGAGTATAGAGCGGCAGGAGAAGCTTGAAGCCAAGATAGCGGCTGTTTTCCGAGGAGGCAGTGTAGAATGCCAGTCCCAGGAACGAGAGCAGCGCCAGCATGTTCAGTGCAGGGCGCGGCAGCTCGAGCGCAGGCGGCTCCGTGGCCGCGTCCCCGTCGCTAGCGACGACGCGGAAGTCCTGCTCCGCAATGGTTGAGTAGAGCAATTGATCCTGTTGGTAAACTTTGAGGCGCAGCTGGTAGAGGCCTCCTTGCTGTGGAGTGTGGTTGAAGCTGGCACTGAATTCCTCGCCGTGCCCGAGCTCCTCAATATTGCGACTCCAGATGTTGCTCTCGCTGCCCGACGGTGCCAGCAGGATAATTTCCGCCCGTAGCCCATTGGCCGGGAAGCCATCGTTGAGTAGCGTCAGCTTGCCCCGGATTTCCTGCCCCGCGAGTAATGAGTGCCGGTCAAGCCGGACTTCCGAAGCTTCGAAAACGGGTTCACGGTAATCAAATAGCAGAGTCACAGATTCGCTGATTCCGACGCCGGGGAGCCTCACTGTGACGGTAACCGGGCTGTTGCCGGGCTGCGGGATGCTGGCGTGGGGGGCGATGGTGACTGGGATGGTTGCGACTGTCCCGGGAGCAATGAGCGCCGTGGACGGACCGGAAACCGAGGCTAGGAACAACGGAGAATAGTGGTATTCAAGCATGAATTCTTCACTATAGAAACCGCTGTTGCCGATTGCCAGTTCAATCTGCATGGGCGCCGGGTCAAGCAGTTCAGCCGTATAGACCTGCCATTCGTCGCCAGTATCGACCACGGCCAGCTCGCTACCGATGGAAATGCCGTAGGTGTCAAGGCTCAGGGCAGCTACGATTTCGGCCCCAGAGGCGATAATCACGGGCAGGTTTTCCGTCTCGACTTCCAGGATGTGGTATATTCCGTGCGAGTCGAGCAGGGTGAAGGGTACTCCGAGCGCGGGAACCGCTTCGTCGTTGCCCTTCAGCAGGACGGCACAATTACGCGCGTCGGGGCTCTCGAAATCGGCGATAGCCGCTGCCGAATGGCCAATGTAGAATTCCAGCGTAGATGTAACGCCCGTGCTGGTTTCGAGACGCAGTTCGGCGCGGTAGATTCCCGGCTCCGCGAGCGTGGGGGCGAATGTGATTGATTTCTGCTCGCCGGAAGTGAGGGCAACTGATTGGAGTCCTTCATCAATCACAACCTCATTTTCGTAAATCAGGAAATGGGCAGAGATATTCCCCAGTTCTTCATCCAGCAATCCGAAGTTGGTAAGGCTGGCGTCGAGGCTGCTACCACCGTCAAGGGGCATGAAGTGGTATCCGGGAACGCTGGCCCGGAGGTCGTGCCAGCGCTTGACACCTAAAAGCGAAGTCTGGCCAATCTCCCAGCCGCAACCGTCGTCACAACTGGCGTAGAAACGTAGGTATATTTCGTCCGTTTCCGGCAGCGCAATTATGAAATTATCACTGCTGCTACTCACCGTCAGGAGTGGAGTCCAAGTTGCGGAATAACGGTCTTCCGGGAGGTAGTCGGTTGAATAGCCCAGGCGCAGTTCGCCCGTGCCGGCGCTAGCATCTGAGGAAAGTTCCAGCCACGGCTCGCGCAGGTGCCCGAGAGCTATCGGCCCGATGACTGCGCCGGCGACGAAAGGCTCCGGCGAGTCCGAGATACGGAGGCCGCCATCCCATTCCCAGAAGCCGTTGCCGGTATTCGAGTCGTAGTCCACTCGGTCGAACTGCTGTAGGTTCAGGCTGGCAACTACTTCCCGGAACCGGAGGGTGCTGGTGCTTGTCTCGGTCCACTCTGAGGTGGAATTGGAAATAGTGGTTGTGAGGCTGAAACTGTAGTCGCCCGAAGTGGGTACTGTGAAATTGAAATAGATTATTTGACTTATATATCTATCGAGGGAAATCGACTGCACTTCAGGTATGCCTTGGACAGTTGTCTGGTGGTCAATGCTGGTGACGCTGAATTTAAGGTCGTAGTCAAGGCTTTCATCCTGGTGGTTATGTATAATATATTCTAATTGATTTTCTTCATTTGCGTTTAAATGATTGTATTTTAGTAACTGCGTATATTCAGCTTCCGAACCTGGGAGGAACACAAGGACACCCAGAAAGAGGGCCCCAACCAAGGCATACCAGCAGGATATCCTTGTGCTCATCGACCATTCATGGGACTCGTGTATTAATAACTTCCTTACAATTCTTTGACAATCAGGGTGAATAATTTTGATTTATAATTATTATCTATAGATTATATCATTGATAATACGTTAATTGATTAATTAATTAATTAATTATGAAATCCGTTTATCCGTCAAGTATCTGCCCCAGAAATTGCTGCATTCGCTCCGTCTTCGGCGCGTCGAGCATTGAGGGTGGCCCTTCCTCGACTACTGCACCGTGGTCCATGTAGAGAATCCAGTCGCTTACTTCGCGCGCGAAGCCGATTTCGTGGGTGACGATGATCATGGTCATCCCTTCGTTGACCAGCGCCTTGATTGACTCAAGCACCGACCCAATCAGTTCCGGGTCGAGCGCCGAGGTCGGTTCGTCGAAGAGCATTACCTTGGGATTCATCGCCAGCGCGCGTGCGATTGCAACGCGTTGCATCTGTCCACCCGAGATTTGTCCCGGGAAGGCCTCCAGCTTGTCGAGCATGTCCACCTTTTCAAGCACCCCACGTGCGATTTCGTTCGCCTCGGCGCGCGAGTAGCCCCTTACCTTACGCAGCCCGAGGGTAACGTTCTCCAGCACCCGCAGGTGCGCGAAGAGTTCGAAGGACTGGAAGACCATCCCGATCTCGGAGCGGATTTTGTTTATGTCGGTCTTCGAGTCGTTAATCTTTACTTCTTCCAGGTAGATCTCGCCTTCGGTCGGCTCAATCAGGCGGTTGATACAGCGCAGCACGGTTGACTTGCCGCTGCCGGAAGAGCCGATGATGGCCACAACCTGCTTCGGCCTCACCTCGAAGCTGACTCCCCGCACAGCGTGGACGTTGCCCGGGTATACTTTCTCCAGGTTCTGCACCCGGATAATCGGCAAAGCCCCTGCGTTCATGTCTCGCCTCCGATACCAAGGCCGGGAATCTTCAGCTTGCGCTCCGCGTATTTCAGGATGTTCGTCAGAGTGTAGGTTATCGAGAAGTAGAACAGCAGCACCAGCCCCCAGGTCCAGAACGTCTCGAAGGTAATCGAAATGAGCAATTTGCCATGCCGCGTCAGTTCGCCGTAGCCGATGGCCGAGGCGAGTGATGAATTGAGGACCAGGTTGATGGTTTCATTACCGAGCGGCGGGATGACAATCCGGATTGCCTGCGGCATGATGACATGACGCATGGTCTGCAGGTAGGTCAGCCCTAGGCTGCGCCCCGCTTCCATCTGCCCCGTCGGGATGGCCTGGATGCCGCTGCGGATGATCTCGGTCTGGTAGGCGCCCGAGTTGAGGCCGAGGGCGACGATGGCGCTACCGTAGGCCCGCTCGAAGGTACCGTCGAAGGTAAGGTCAATCCCGATCTGGACCAGCCCGAAATGGATGAAGAAGAACTGGACCAGTAGTGGCGTATTCCGGAAGATGTCGGTATAGAACGTGGCGAACAGTTTCAGAGGGTTGAAACTGAAGGTGCGCCAGGCGCCTTCACTATTGGGAAGCGAAATCGGGACATTGACGTTAAACTGTGAGGTCTTGAAAGTGGCAAGTGTGATTCCAATCGTGAAACCGAACAGGATACTGATGTAGATTATCTTGAGGGTGTTCTTCAGCCCCTCCACCAGTTCGGGATAGGCGTAGCTCGCATAATCCCGGAATCCGCTGAACTTGCGGGCCGTTGGGATGGTAGCGGGGTCGGTCCCCTCGCGATCGGTGTGGAGCGCGACCCCATCGTCACCAATTACGAAACCGTAGAAACCGGTCCCCATCGAGACCGAATGAAAATCGCTGCTGATTTCGCCCGGGTAGGTCTGGTTTACGAAGTCCTTGCCGCCTTTCTTGGAGAGGGCGATGTAGCCGCTATCGCCGGCAACCCATACCTTGTAGATGGAAGAGGCACTCACAGAATTCAGGGTGTTGCTGACCCCGGTTTGCCAGCCGCTCCAGAGATAGCCGACTGGCGTGTCTCCCGCCCCGGAACTGGAGATGAAGCTGCCGTTCGACCCTGCGGCGAAGGCGCGGATGGGACTCACATACTCGATAGCATGGAAGTCGACCTCCGTGTATCCTTCGGGCACAATCCGGGGCTCCCAGAGGTTTCCGCCATTCTCCGTCCCGAGGATTACCCCTTCCACGCCGACTGCAATTCCATTGGTGGAGTCCAGGAAGTCTATGTCGTAGAGGTCGTTCGTGACGCTTGTTGTGAGCTGCGACCAGTTGCCTGTTGCATCGCCTTTCCAGATTTCTCCATTGTTGCCGGCGACGAAGATGGTGGAATTAGCGGGCGACAGGTATTCAGCAATCGTAATGCCGGATAGCTGCGTCGCGTTTGGCAGCGAGATGTCAGTCCAGGTCCCGAGTTCAAAACTGGCCAGCACCGTGCCTTCGTCACCGCATGCTACGATTATCCCGTTGTAGTCAATATCAAGCATGTCCCGGGTCGTTCCAGAGCTTTCCGCACTCCAGCTTGAGCCGTTATTGCTCGTTGAGAAAATTATTCCGTTCTCCCCGACCGCTACTGCCGAGGTGGTATTCAGCGCCGCAATCGCCCTAAAATCGACGTCGGCTGCTACGGGTGCGAGGTCCCAGCCGGTTGTCCCTTCCTCATCGGCCTGGGATTTCAGGACTGGCAGGATGATGAAAAAAATGCAGCCGAGGGTGAACAGGACCAGGAATCGTGAGCGGGTCAGCCGTTCGCCGCTCTCTTCCCTGTAATTGTTCCTTTGCACCGGGGGCGAGGCTGCCCGTGCTAAATACTATCTGGCTCCTGAATAAGCTTTTATACCTGCCTGAATAGGCCGCGACCATGCGTCCAAGCGGCGCAGAGGCCAAACATGAACCTGAAACCGATATTCGGAGCACTGTTCGTAGCTGCATTCATGCTCTCGCTGGCGGCGAT
>PBRM01000122.1 GCA_002725915.1 Gemmatimonadota bacterium | reverse complement strand
CTCTCCATTGCCCTGATCATGGTAGCGGCTCTGTATCTGAATTTCAAGCTGCCGCCGATGTACCGCACATCGAACTACTTTCTTATCGGCAGCGTGTTGTCGGCTGTCATTCTCATTTCGATCGCCGTTGTCAACGGCTGGGGACTGGCCGACAAGCTCGTTGCTATGGCAAGGGGATGAGTGCGGCCCTGGAGCGCTATCGCCAGCTGACCAGAAACCTGGCCCTCGCCACCACAGCCATCACGGTACTGGTGTAGGGGCTAGCGCAGAGGGAGGTCCTGCGCTTACTCGAAGCCGCGCAGATCCCGATGGTCTTGGCATCGGGTGTCTGCCTGGCTGGGCTCTATGCGTACTCTCGGGAATATCAGCCAACCCGACGAGGCGCTGAGGCCGTACGAGGGCGCTCTCCCGGATAACGACAGTTCCTGGTGGCTCAGCGACCGACTGAACTACACCGCTCGCCGGGCTGGTGAGGAGGCCTGACGGGTTTTCACAGGGAGTGTTCGAGTCCGCTTACGCCATCGCCGTCGATGGCCCATTGGTAGGTACTCAGCGCAGCACCAGAAGTTCGTCAGGGGCACCCGCCACTCCAATCCCATTCGACACCGTACAGACTCTCTTGAATCGTCGCGCCGGGGCGCTGATCATGACGCAACGATCATGGCGATCTGACACGCTGGCCAAAAAGCAGCTCAAGCCGACATATCAATAAATCTCAATATTGACATTTCCTGATATATGCGGTAGGTTGGCTTCATCAGTCAGCGGACGGCAAAGAGGCAGGCACGAAGGAACCGAGGTTAAGCGAGCGCTGATGCTGGACCAGGTGAAAGTGTTCAAGGCGCTGGCTGACGAGACCCGTTTGCGACTCATGCGGCTCCTGGCCCGCGGGGCTCTCAATGTGAACGAGATCATCGGCATCCTGGAGATGGGCCAGAGCAGGGTTTCTCGCCACCTCCGCATACTGGCGGAGGCGGATCTGGTCACGAGCCGACGCGAGGGAACGTGGATCTACTACCAGTGGAGCAGGGCGGATGGGACGTCGACTCTGGTGGCCGACACGCTCGCCCACCTGGGCGCGCACGAAAGGGACCTGTCCCACTACGAATCGGACATTCAGGGCCTCGAGGCGGTGGTGGCGCGCCGTCGGGATCAGACGCGGTCTTACTTCGACAGCCTGCAGGATCCGCACGAGTTCCTCGAGCACCACAGCCTCGACGGTCAGTTCTACCGCCAGGTCGCAGTGGAGCTGATGCCCGAGCAGTGCAGGACCGTACTCGACATGGGCACCGGTTCGGGTCTGCTGGTGCCGACGCTGCTGGAACGGGCGGAGAGAGTGGTGGCGGTGGACTCCTCCGCCACCATGCTGGAGCTGGCGCGCCGGACCGTGGGTGTCGAGTCCCACCGATGCGACTTCCGGCTGGGCGATCTCGAGCACCTGCCGGTCCCGGATGGGGAGGTGGACGCCGTTGTGGCCTGCATGGTGCTCCATCACCTGTCGAATCCCGCCAGGGTCCTGACCGAGGCCTATCGAGCCCTGTCGCCGGGCGGGGTCATCGTCGTCGTCGACCTGCACCGACACGCGGACGAGTCCCTGCGGGAGCGCATGGCCGATCTCTGGCTCGGTTTCCAACCCGAGGACATCGCAGGCTGGTTGAGATCGGCGAGCTTTCAGCTCGTCGAAGCGGGAAAAGCCGTACCCGCACCCGATGGATCAGATAACACCCATGGACCGGACAACTCCGCGGCGGCTCAACGGGTTGAACAAGGTGAGCCCGAGCCGCTCGAACTCATCACCTTCAAAGGACAGAAACCATGACCAGCACAGTGCGGAAAATCGCCGCCAACAGCGGCAAGAAGAACGGCAAGAAGAACGGCAAAAAGAACGGCAAGAAGAGCGGTCGGGCGAAGGACTTCAAGGTAGCCGACATCACCCAGGCGGCTTGGGGGCGCAAGGAGATCGCACTGGCGGAGAAGGAGATGCCGGGATTGATGGCGTTGAGAGAGATGTACTCGAAGAGGAAGCCTCTTAGAGGGGCCCGCATCGCCGGGTCACTGCACATGACGATTCAGACGGCGGTCCTCATCGAGACCCTGCAGGCCCTCGGCGCCCGCGTGCGCTGGGCCTCGTGCAACATCTTCTCGACCCAAGACCACGCCGCCGCCGCCATCGCCAAGACTGGGACTCCCGTCTTCGCCTGGAAGGGCGAGTCTGAGAAGGAGTACTGGTGGTGCACGGACCAGACCCTGAACTGGCCGAGCGGCCGGGGGCCAAACCTGATTCTCGACGACGGTGGCGATCTGACCAATTGGGTCCACGACCAGCGTCCGGAGCTGCTGGGCGACATCCGCGGCACGTCCGAAGAGACGACGACCGGTGTCCACCATCTCTACCACAGGCTGGAGGCGGGGACGCTGAAATTCCCGGCCATCAACGTCAACGACAGCGTCACCAAGTCGAAATTCGACAACCTGTACGGCTGCAGGGAGTCACTGCTGGACGGCATCAAGCGGGCAACCGATATCATGACGGCGGGCAAGGTAGCCGTGGTGGCCGGTTACGGGGACGTGGGTAAGGGGTGCGCTCAGTCCATGCGGGGATTCGGATCCCGCGTCATCGTTACGGAGATCGATCCGATCTGTGCTCTGCAGGCGAGCATGGAGGGACTGGAAGTGATGCCGATGGCCCAGGCGGTCAAAGAGGGGGACATCTTCGTTACCACTACCGGCTGCAAGGACATCATCACCCTCGACCACATGCTCAAGATGAAGGACGGGGCCATCGTCTGCAACATCGGCCACTTCGACGTGGAGATTCAGGTGGCTCAACTGGAGGGCCACAAGGGGATCAAGAGGGAGGAGATCAAACCTCAGGTGGACAGGTTCACCTTCCCCGATGGCCACAGCATCATCCTTCTCGCCGAGGGCAGGCTGGTGAACCTGGGCTGCGCCACCGGGCATCCCTCCTTCGTCATGTCCATGTCGTTCACCAATCAGGTGCTGGCTCAGATCGAGCTGTTCACCAAGGATTACGAGGTGGCCGTGCACCGCCTGTCCAAGAAGCTGGACGAGCAGGTGGCGCGTCTCCATTTGAAGAAACTGGGGGTCAGGTTAGACCGCTTGAGCCAGGGCCAGGCCGATTATCTCAGGCTTCCAGTGGCGGGGCCTTACAAGCCGGAAGACTACAAATACTAGGACTATAGCTGCAGCTCCCTGTTGGGGGCAAGACATTAGAAAACCCCCTGGCGACCACGCGGCCGGCAGGGGGTTTCTCTGTTGCTGATTTGCGTTGCTGAGGTGCGAGTTAGGTCTCGGACAACTCCTCCTCGACGATCACTATCCTGCCCGTGGTGAAGTCGGACAGGGCCTGCGCCGTGGGGTTCGAGGTGTCGGCCTCCTCGTGGTAGCGGGCATTGACCTTCCGGGCGCGGTGGAAGAGAGACCGGCAGGCCTTGTAGCGGTTTTCGAGATCCTGCAGGCCGGTGGAGATGTCGCGCGAGAAGATGGACTCGTTCATGCACTGCCCCCTTTCGTGTTGAGCCTTATGAAAATACAAGATTGGCCCAAAACCGCAAACCCGGTATCCGTCCAGCGTCTGCAACGCGGGCTCTCAGCCCCCCGCAAGCTCGTCGCGAATCTCCTCTATCCAGCCCACGACCCGCCGCACGTTGGCCACGAGAGCGGGGAAATCCCCCGATGCCAGGATCTCTCTGGTCACCAGCTTGGAGCCGATGCCGACACAGGCCACACCCGCCCCGAACCAGGCCTCCAGGGACTCGCGGCTGGCATCGACGCCGCCGGTGGGCATGATGCGCGTCCACGGACACGGACCCAGTACGGATTTGACGAATTCGGGTCCGCCCACCTCGCTGCCGGGGAAGACCTTGACGATCTCCACACCCAGCTCTTCGGCCTGGGAGATTTCGCTGACGCTGCCGCACCCGGGGGAATAGGGGATCTTGCGTCGGTTGCACAGTCGGGCCACTTCCGGGTTCAGCAGCGGACCTACGACGAAGTTGGCGCCGCTGGCGATGTAAAGACCCGCTGTCGGGGCATCTACTATCGAACCCACTCCGAGGATGACGTCGAGGTCGGACGCTATGACGTGCTCCACCGCCTCCGTGAAGACCTTGTAAGCCAGGTCTCCCCTGTTGGTGAACTCCACCACGCGCGCGCCCCCCTCGGCGCAGGCCTCGACGACGGAAATCGTCGTCGCCGGATCCTCGTGGTAGAACACGGGCACCACGCCGACGTCGAACATGGCGTTGAGGACGGTGAAACGATCGTGTTGAGCCATTTATTCTCCCTCTCTCTTTTCTCCCTATGACGCCCGGGCGCGATTGGCGATCTCGCGGCCCTTTAGAACGGGGTCGGTGTTTCCGGATAGTGATGATAGCGGTCCGCACCCCTGACGAGGACGGGTTTCCACGCGCCTCCCAACGAGTTGGTCTCTTTTTGCCGGGCCCTGGGGGGGATGAACCGCAAGGTGAGGCCGCAGCGGCGGCGGTCCGAACGGTTGGGGTGACTGGCGTGGTAGACTTTGCCGTCGTGAATGGATATCTGCCCGGCCCTCAACTCTATGTTGGCGGCGTTGCTCCTGTCCACGTACTCGTCGGGGATTTCCTGGTTGATGCTCAACAGGTTCCCTTCCCGGTCTGAGGTAGCGTGGGTGACGATGCCGTCCTTGTGGGATCCGGGTATGATCTGCATACAGCCGTTTTCGACATCGCTGTCGTCGATGGCGATCCAGGCGGTGTGGGCTTCGGGAGGCTCCAGCCCCCAGTAGGTCACGTCCTGGTGCCAGGCGACGAATTTCTCCCCATCGGGGTCGGGGTATTTGCAGAAGAAGTGCGTGGAGAGGAGGAGGATGTCTTCACCCATGACGCTGGCTATGAGGTTGATGATGCGGTCGTCGGACGCCATGCGCCAGATGAACTCCTCGTCGAAATGGCGGGCCTGCAGCCCAATCTGGCAGTTCTCCTTTCCCTCTCTCGCCTCGAGGGCGTCGAAGCACTGACGGTAGGCTGCGATCTCGTCCTGGCTGAACAGGTCCAGAGCGGTGACGTATCCGTTCTCCGTGTAATTCCGGCTGATACCGTTGGGATCCACCATCTATAAGCTCTCCGCTTTGGCGACGACAGGGTTCGAACCAGTCAGGTAATCTAGAGCACTTGGCAAAGGGGTCAACAAGGTCAACAGCGTGGAGCGCTCGCCGGCGCCGTAGGCTTGGCCTGCGCGATGCCCTGTTCATAGATTACTAAAGGGCTCAACCCCTGCGCGATCGCCGCCGCTTATGGGACAAAGCCTCAATCGAGCAGTTGGGTGGGAGTGGGCGGCTCCTTTCCCAAGGGAATGCACAAGGTGGGCATGAAACCGATTCAGGTGAACGCGGAGCTTCTGGGCGAATGCGGGTTCTTCGCCCACGGTGAGCACAGCGGAGAGCTCGCCGAGCTCTTCAAGTTCGACCGACGGCGCGTTCTCCTGGGCGAAGGCGCCGCCTATCACCTGGGTGACGAGTGCGCTCGCCTGAAGGCGCGAAAGGTCTTCCTGGTCAGGGACCCGGCCGTAGCCGACTTCGAGAGGACGATTCGCTGGACGCTTGAACGAGAGGGGATCGAGCTGGTCGGAGTGTACGACGAAGTGGTGCCGAATCCCACGGTGGCCAGCGTCGACGCCTTCGCGGCTGCGATGGCGGAGGCGGACTGCGATGCCGTGGTCGCCCTTGGAGGCGGCAGCACAATGGACACAGTGAAAGTGGGTTTGGCCGTGGCCACATCGGGGGGATCCTCTGCCGACTACTTCGGCTTCGATCAGTTTGCGGAGCCGGCCAAGTGGCCGCTGATCGCCATGCCCACCACCGCCGGGACCGGCGCTGAGGCCAGCAGGGTCGCCGTGGTGGTGGCCGAGGAGGGGAAACAGGCGGTGTACAGCGATCACATCCAGCCAGCGGTGGCCATCGTCGATCCGCTGCTGACCCGGGATCTGCCGCCGGTGCTGACCGCGATCACCGGCCTGGACGCACTGGGACACGCGTTGGAGTGCACGGCGTCGAAGAAGAGCGGTGCCGTCGGGGACGCAGTCGCGCGGGAATCGCTGCGAGCCGGACTGCCTCACATCGCCGCAGCTGTGAAAGAGGGGATGGAGAATCCGGAGGCCAGGTACGAGATGAGCCGCTGCAGTCTGCTGGCGGGCCTGCTGCTGAGCCCGATAAACACCGGAGCGGCCCACGCCCTGGGATACGGCATTGAGAAGGTATCGCACGCCATGGGCAAGCCGGTGCCGCACGGCACGGCCGTGGCCCTGGTCCTGCCGGGGGTCATCAGGCACAACGCGCCAGTTGCCGGAGACAAGTACTACTACGCAGGGGGCGTGGCGGGACTGGAGCTCGAGGGGGGAAGCAGGGAAGCGGGCGTGGAGCTAATGGCAGATTGGATCGACACTTTCAGACGGCGATACACTCCGTTCGGCTCGCTCACGTCGGCCGGACTGGGAGAGGAGGAGATCCCCCGAATGGTGGAGATCGGCATGGGTGTGCGGCGACTGCTGGACCCCAATCCCGTAGAGGTAACGCCCGAGGACGCGGCGGCGATCTACCGGCAGGTGCTGCAATAGAATGGCCAACCGGACAGCCATCGACTACAGGGCGAAATTCGACAGGTACAGCGAGGACACCTGTTTTCCGCGTCTTGGAGAAGAGGAGCAGCTCTTCATCCGCGGCATGGCGGAGGCGCACCGGTTCACCTTCCAGGAGCTGCGACAGGTGAGTGAGGCGGCTCTGGATCTGCGGATGTGGAAAGAGGCGTCCCTGGGAATCTGGTGGGAGCGGCAGGAGTCCGATGTAGAGGCACGAGGGAGGACCAAGGAGCGATTCTTCCAGCGTCTTGACGACAGGATGGCGGCCCTCCGGGCCTCGGCGAAGTCCTATCCCGAGGAGGGCATGCGGAGACCGGAGACCGCTTCTCTGAAGCCGGTGACGATGAGCTCCGAGCGGGATATTCTGGGCATGTGCCCCGTCGCTTCGGAGGAAACGGTCTGCTGCAACCTGCGCACCATCGATGCGGTGCAGAACTGCGGCATGGGCTGCAGCTACTGCACCATTCAGACGTTCTACGGCGATCGCGTCACCTTCGACGCGGACCTGCCGGCGAAACTGGCGGCGATGGAGCTCGAGCCTGACCGCTTCTACCACATTGGTACCGGTCAGTCATCGGACTCGCTCATGTGGGGGAACCAGCACGGCCTTCTCGACAGTCTGTGCGACTTCGCCCGCGCCCATCCCAACATCCTGTTGGAGTTCAAGACGAAATCGGCGAATGTCGCCTACTTCCTCAGGGGAAGTCCGCCGGCCAACATCGTCCTGAGCTGGTCGCTGAACACGCCTGCCATCATTCGCAATGAGGAGCACTTCACCGCCGATCTGCCGCGGCGGCTGGAGGCGGCGCGGCGGGTGGCGGATCGCGGCATTGGGGTGGCCTTTCACTTTCACCCCATGGTGTATTACGACAGCTGGCGGGATGATTATGGGAGTCTGGCGACTGCCGTAACGGAGAGCTTCCTCCCCGAAGAAGTGCTGTTCCTGTCCATGGGATCGCTGACCTTCATCAAGCCGGTGATGAAGGCGATCCGCCGCCGCGGCCGGGACACGAAGATGCTGCAGATGGAGCTCGTCCGCGGCCCCAAGGGGAAGCTAAGTTACCCGGCGGACCTGAAGAGGGAGATGTTCGGCCACATGTACCGGGCATTCGGGCCCTGGCACGACCGCGTCTTCATGTATCTGTGCATGGAGGAGGCCGCTTTCTGGCACTCGACGTTTGGCTGCTGCTACGACTCGAACGAGGAGTTCGAAGCCGATTTCGGTGACAGCGTGCGGGAGAAGCTCGAAGGGCTGCGGCGAGGGTGGCCCAGTGCCGCTGCTGCGCCATACGGTCTACAAGAGGACGAGACCCCAGAAGAAACAGGCGAGAACGAGAAGGTCTCCCGCTTGCTCGAGAGGCCCTCGCGCACTCTCAGCAGATAGGAGGACCGGCACCTGGCGGATAGCGTTTTCCCTCTTTCCAGTGGAGCACAACGACGGTGGCTTCGGTAGAGAAAGGGCGCCAATCGACAGAGAGACTTGAGGTCGTGCCACGGCGTCACCGCAACAGAAGAACGTCTCAGTTGGTGGAGAACTCGGACAGAATCTCGCCGCAGCTGTCGCGCAGTTTCTCGAGAGCTCGGTTACGCAACTGTCGTACGCGCTCACGGGTGATGCCGAGGAAGCCCCCGATTTCCTCCAGGGTCATCGGCTCCAGGTCCCCCAGCCCGAAGTAGCGCCGGAGAATCTCGTATTCCCGCTTCTCCAGCACACCGAGGCAGCCGGCTAGGGTATCCCGCATTTCCGCCCCCATGCATTCCTCGTCGGCACCCTCCCCGTCGGCGGCGAAGGTGGCGTACACGGTCGCATCCCCATCTGGATGATCGGGGGCGTCGAAGGAGAGGTCCTGCTGAGCCACTTCGGTGGCGTTGTGCGTACGCTGGGCGCTGATGTCGACGGTCGTGGCGATCTCGTTGTAGGTGGGACTGCGCCCCAATTCCTGGGACAGAGAGCTGGCGACCTTGTCGATCTTCTGCAGGTCGTTGATCTGGCTCATGGGGGGCCGGGTGATCCTGCTCTGTTCGGCCAGCGCCTTGAGAATGGCCTGACGTATCCACCACACGGCGTAGGTGATGAACTTGAAGCCTCGGTTCTCGTCAAACCGTTTGACGGCCTCCAGGAGCCCGACATTTCCCTCCGATATCAGTTCCCCGAAGGTCATGCCGTAGTCCCTGTAGATGCGGGCGACGCTGACAACGAAGCGCAAATTGGCCTGAATGATCTGCTGGCGGGCCTCCTCGTCGCCCTGACGGGCTCGCTTGAACAGCCTGACTTCGTCCGTACGCGAAAGTGGCTGAGCGTTCTTGATCTCTCGCCAGTAGAGCTCTGTGGGATTGATGTTCATCTTCGAGAAACCATCCTCTGGATCGGATTGAGCGGATGCAACACTATGTTTATTAGAGACATATGATGCTCCATTAACCAGATCTGCGACCGAGCATCAGGCTTTGACGTGAACGTTAAGGTTAGCTCTGTAATATTCAGCCAATATATAGAACGCACGTACCTGATGCAAATCTTTGTGGAGTCCCTAGTCTGCGGTCGCGGAAACACCCTCCTTTTGGTGCGCCGAGCCATGGAGTGTTGACCGAATCGCTAGCGCGATTCGGCGCGGGCGGGCTCACTCCGGGGCGGGACGGGAGCGGCGGATCTTCTTGAGAGCCTGAAGCTTCTTCGACTGCAGGCGCTTGGCCACGGCGCTGCGCCCGGGACGGGTGCGCCGGCGGGGAGGAGCAGGGGGTTTCAGGGCCTCGGCGAGCAGGCGGGCAAGCTTTTCCAGGCAGTCGCGTCGGTTGCGGACCTGGGACCGGAAGCGGGATGACCGGACAATGAGGGAGCCGTCCCGGGTCAGACGGCCGCGCAGGGAGCCGCAGAGCCGGCGACGTTGATCTTCCGTCAGAGCAGCGCTCGAAGCGGGCTCGAAGCGAAGCTCAACCCGGGTGTTCACCTTGTTGACGTGCTGGCCACCAGGGCCCGAGCTGCGGTCAAAAGAAAACCGCAGCTCCGCCATGGGGATGTGCAGTCGCTCATTGATCTGGACGAAATCCACGTGCCTTTTGCCCGGATAAGGGTCTGTCTATATTCACCGCCGCCACGTCGGCGGCATGGATGGAGAGAGGTCGCCCACACTGGCCGAGGATAGCCCTCCGCCGGCCGGCCCAGGCTCCACAGAGAACTTACATACAAGCGGCGTCTGGACACACCATTTTCCCGCCAGAGATGCGAAGAGGAATCTCAATGTCCCCGAAATACACGGCAGCCATCGTCGGCTGCGGCGCCATCGGACACGCGCACATGGACGGATACAACCTGGTGGACGAGGTGGAGGTCATCGCCGTCGCCGATCCCGTGGACGCCGCCCGGGAACGGTATGTGCAGGAGTACGGTCAACTGCAGGGGTACGACACGGTAGAGCAGCTGCTGGCCGAAGCCAGGCCGGACATTGTCAGCGTCTGCACCTGGCACGGGCTGCATCCACAGCCCACTATCGCCGCCGCCGAGGCCGGGGTACGGGCGGTGATCTGCGAGAAGCCGATGGCCATCGGCATGGGCGCGGCCGACAGCATGGTCGACGCTTGTGCCGCCAGCGGCACCAAGCTAGTCATCAGCCACCAGAGGCGGTTTACACCGGGTTGGGAACGGGGCCGAGAGCTCATGCGCGAGGGGGTCGTCGGCGATCCGGTGCTGGTCACCAACAAGGTGGCCGAGGGCCTCACTAACTGGGGAACCCACAGCATTGACGGCTCTCGCTTCGTGCTCGGGGACCCTCAGCCGCAGTGGGTGATGGGCGCCGTGGAGCGTCGAACCAATCGCTACGAACGGAACACCGCCATCGAGGACGCCTGCCTGGGCCTGCTGCAGTTCGAAGGCGGAGTCCAGCTCCTCATCCAGTCCGACCTCATGCGCGAGGGGGCCACGGCGGGTTCCTTTCAGATCCAGGGCACCGAGGGAATGCTGCATGTGAGCGAGGCGCGAGTGCGTCTTCTCAACGTCCAGAGTCAGGGTTGGCAAGACGTGCCCCTGTCAGCGGAAAGGGAGCAAATCAGCGGCATCGGCGGAAACACCAACGCCGCCCAGGTGCGGGAGCT
>PBRM01000121.1 GCA_002725915.1 Gemmatimonadota bacterium | reverse complement strand
GTCGGCGAACACGGCCACCAGCCGCCGGCCCAGAAATACGCCATCCAGGGAGTAGCTTCTGCGCGCCTCCTCCAGACCCAGCGGCGGCCCGTCGAACTCGTAGAAGGACCGATACAGGGGGTGGGTGTTGGGAATCCGCCTCAGCCTGCCTTCCCTTCCCAGCGCCATGCTGAACATCCGGCGCATCACCGCCTCTACCGGGCTGAACTCGAACATCGACATGGCGTTGTCGGCTAGGATAAATCCCCCGCCCCGCATATACTCGCCGAGAGCGTGGATTTCCCGCTCGGTCAGTTCGAATGCCGTCGTCGCGGTCATGTAGAGGAAGGGAGAGCGGAAGAACTCGCGAGAACCGATGAAGACGTGCTTTTCGACGGTGGCTGAGATGCCCGTCTTGGCATTGATGGCGTCGACGAGATTGGGGATCGCCCGCGCCGCGCTGGAGAAAGCGGGCTCAAGATCAGTTGCCCAGGTCGTGGCCAGCCTGACGAACCCGCGCGCCTGCCGCTTTCCGTGGGTCCCCCGAAGGATCATGCCGCGGTAACGGCCCGTGTCCTGCCGGCGAATGTCGAGCACCCTTCGCAGCCAGGTGTCGTCTCCCTTTCCAACGAAGGCGATGAGGGTGTCTCCAGGCTCTGCTGCGGCAGTCACCCTGGCCAGGGAAGCACAGGGGTACTGGTCGGTACAATCCCATTCATCGTCGCCACTGGGGGACAGAAAGTAGGCCCTGCCCGCCGTGCCCACCCCACCGTTGACGCCGGCAGCGGGCGCGGAGACGTCTGAGCCACCGGTGGCGGCAGCAGTCGCCACCGCACCTACGAGGAGGAGGAGCGCCAGACGCCGCACCATGGCTAGACACAGGATCTCCATTCACACCCACTCTCTCTCACTCTCTCTCTCACTCTCTCTCACTCTCTCTCCTCCCGCTTCGAGCAGGTTCTCCCTGCGCCTGAGCACCTGTGACGCGGGCGTGTTCCGTCGTCAAGCGAGTCAGGAATCCAGTCCGGCTGCCCATCGCATGCATCCCCGGATGTGCTCCAGGAACCAGTCCTGATGCCAGAGCTCGTCCGGATGCCCCAACGCCGTGTAGATCACCCGACCCGACCCGTATTCGTGGCACCACCCAAGGGCGTAGTCGTTGTCATCGCGATTGCCCTTGGCGACATCGACGGTGTCGTTGTCGATGCGCATGAGTACCTGGGTCTTGCCGCGATCCCAGTCCTTGAAGGTGTATATCTCGTCAAAGACGGTGAAGCTCTCCCCGAGCATGCGCGTCGCGGGGTGGTCGGTGTTCTCCACGATTACGCCCACTTCCTGGGTCCAGGGGTGGCCGTTGAAATACCCGCCCAGCATCTCCCCGTACTCGGGCCAGTCGTAGCAGCTGTCGGTGGCGTTGTGGATGCCGACGAGGGCCTTGCCGCCGCGCACGAAGCCGAGGATAGCCTCCTTCTGGCTGTCGTCGAAGGGCAGGTTGCCGGTAGTGGCAAAAACGAGCACGTCGGTGCCGGCGAGGGCATCCGGAGTGACCTTCTGGCAAAGGTGCGTGGTGGCCACCTTCCAGTCGTTGTCCCGCCCCAGTTTCTTGAGGGCCACCTCGGCGTCCGGCAGATAGCTGTGCTCGAATCCCGCCGAGTGGCGCAGCATGAGTATGTTCATCTTCTCTTCATCCCTCCTTTATCCGCATCAGTTTATCACCGGGCTCTTGTGACCTCGCCTCTCACCCGCTCGGCGGGGCGACCCCTTCACCCCCGCGTCGGGATCATGTCCCCGTCGGGCCGGGGATTGTCGACCCAATGCCCACTTGCGTCCGCGCCGCGACAGATGACGGCGTTCCGATTCCAGCCGTTGTAGGCCTTTACTTCAGGGGGCACGAAGCGCATGGTCAGACCACAGCGCCGACGATCGCTCCAGTTCGGGTTCGAGCCGTGGAGCAGCAGATCCGAGTGCAGCGAAATCTGCCCCGCCTTCATGACGAATGGCACCTGTGCCTTGCCGTGCGAATCCGGCGAGGAAACCGTCTGATTGAGGACGTTCTCCTCCTCGGGAGCGCTGCGATCGAAGGGGATCTGTCCCCGCCGGTGCGAGCCGGCGATAACGGTCATAGGGCCGTTGTCCTCCTCGGCGTCATCGATGGCCAGCCACACGGTCACCGTCCTGCTGGGAGTGAGCGGCCAGTACGAGGCGTCCTGGTGCCAGCTGACCTGCCGGGTGTCGCCGGGCAGCTTGCAGAAGTAGTGCGTGCCCCAGCAGATAAGATCCTCCCCGAGAAGGTCCTGGACGTAGTCGAGGATCCTGGGTTCGGTGACCAGGTCGTGGATGGCGGCGCAGTGTTTGTGCCAGCCGTTGATGGAGTACGCGTCCCAACCGCCGGCAGCCGACCGCGCCATCAGATCGTCGAAGTAATCCCGGTTGGCGGCGGCCTCGTCCGCGGCGAATACATCCAGGGGAAACACGTATCCTTCTTCGTTGAACCGGCGAATCTGCCGAGGGTCCAGATGAGCGGGATCTTCATTGACAGTGGGCCGGAACTCCAGCTGCCGTTCCAGCTCGGGCATGGCGTTGTCCATGGCTGGCATTCGTAGAACCTTCCTTCGCGGCCCCGACTTTGCGACCAGACCCCTGCGAATAGCGGTGTGCGGATCTAATAAAGGCCGGGCCCGCGCGGGAGACAAGCCGGCATCGCCATACCCCATTCCCGACGAGATCGTCAGCCTTGTGCCGCGGATCGGACTGAAGCAGGTTCTCTCACTCACTCACTCACACAGGGAGCTCGTGCAATCTGGGCGGCATCCAGCCGAGCCGTCGCTGGCTCCCGACTTGACAGGATCGATCATGCCCGAATCATGGACCCCGGCCGGCCCCGACGTGGATGCCGTCCTGGCACGCTACGACGACCCGCTCCGGGTCCTTTCCGAGGCGGAAGTACCCGCCATTCTGCTGCGCCGCGTCTACCGCCGAGCCGACTGCGACGGTCTGATCGAGCGCTTCATCGAGCGCGACCTGATGCGCCATCCGGACACCCCCGCCGTCGAGGGAGAGCGCACACGCATCGACGTCGGCACCAGCCTGGGGAACCGGGGCGGTGACCAGGCGGGATTTTTCGACCACGCCGCCGCTACCCACAGTCTGTTCCAGCACCTCTTCGACGGCTTCGACAACCCCGTGGACAAAGTGTACGGCCACCTTTCGCAGCTGGCGGCTGGCAGACAGGTGAAGGTGGCACGCGAGCCGGACGGCAGGTTGTATGGGCCGGCTGTTTTCCGCATACACTACGGAGGCCACGCCTACAGTCCCCACATCGACCACGTCAGCCTGCGCGAGAAGCGCTTCGACTACGCCGTCACTCGGTTCGAGCACCAGTTCGCCGGCGTCCTCTGCCTCCGGAATTCGTCGCAGGGAGACGGGAACACACAGGCCATTCTTCACCGCTGTCTATGGACGGAGGAGGTCCAGCCCCATCTGGCCGCGGGCACATTCCCCCGGTACGCCGCCACCCACAACGTCGAACACTGCGGCGTGGCACTGGATCCGGGAGACCTCTACTTCTTCAATACCCGCCTCATTCACGAGGTGCCCGCCGTTCAGGGAAGAGAGCCTCGCGTCGTCCTCGCCGTCTTCATGGGCTTCACCTCCAGTGATGACGAGATCTTCGTCTGGGCTTGAAAGAGGCGGACCCGGCTCCGAGACCCGCTCGGTTTATTTCGTGTAATGTATCAATTTACAATCAGTTATAGCAGATAATCGGAGCGCGCGCTCGCAGGTGGCCCTTCTTCGGGGTTGCCCGGCTCGCCCTTGTTCTATATCTTTGGCGTTTATATACTTATCCTATCCAGCAGACCGAAAGTAGGTAGAATGATTAATTTCAGCGTCGAGGTTCACTCCGACGAGCCCTTCGAGAAGGCTTTGCGCCGGTTTTCAGTAAAGACCAAGAAGACCGGAATCATGCGCGACCTGAAGCGAAAGCGTTTCTACACGAAGCCTTCTGTGCAGAAGAAGATCGATCGGCAGAAGAGCATTCGTCGGCAGAAGAAGAACGAGCGCCTCGCCGAGCTCGCTGCCGCCGGCATCGTCGAGAAAAAGGGCAAAGACGCCAAAGGCAGAGAAGGCAAGGGCGGACGCGACAGCGGCGGCAGGCCGAGTGGCGGATTCGGGAGCGGCGGAGGATTCGGAAGCAGCGGCAGCGGCGGAAACTTCTCTACCGGTGGGGGCGGTTTCGGCAGGCGCTGATCCAAGGGATTCGGGTTCATCCAGCGCGAAGGTGCCGATGATGTCTTTGTTCACTACTCTGCGATTAGAGCGGGGGGATTTCGTTCTTTGGGTGAGGGACAGCAGGTGGAATTCGAAGTGGCGATGGGAGAGAAGGGACCTCAGGCTCAGGATGTAACGCCTGTTAGCTGACGTCTGCCGGATAACAGTCTCAGATTTGAGCGGTGCGCGCTAGGCGCACCGTTTTTTTTGTCTTACCCCCCCTACCTCCCTACTGCCTACCTGGTAGCCGCCGCCAGCGCCAGGAGTTCCGCGCCCACAAAGTCCCTCCGCCACCCGCGGAGGACACGGTGGCGGCGCTGATCCGCCCGCTCACCGTCGCGGAACAGTGAGCGGACCTCCGAACGAGTAGCCACCAGTGCGTGGTCGATGCCTCGAGCGGCGCTCCTCTGCTCGAGCAGCTGGATCGCCGCAACGCTCCGACGCTCGGTAGTTTCGTCGTAGCGCGAGCGGGGCGCCCGAGGCGGGCACTCCTCATCCGGGACGGCAAGGCCCGTGCCAACCGCCTCCAAAATCCCGTCACCGAAGCGCCTTAACTGCCCGTTCTTGATATCCCGCACGGAGCGTAACGCCTCCTGTGTCATCGGCCGTCTCCGGGCCAGATCCAGGAGCAGCTTGTCCGGCACCACGCGTCCTCTGGGCCGATCCAGACTTCTGGCCTCCTGCTCTCGCCATGCCGCCAGCTCGCGCAGGACGGCCAGCTCCCTCGATGTGAGCCTGCCGCTGCCCTTGATGCGTTCGAGCTGCTGCCGTGGATCCCGCTCTTCGTACAGCGAGGGATCGTCGAGCCGCGCCAGCTCCTCTGTCAGCCACGCCTCCACCCCTCGCTCAGCGACTTTCGCCAGTAGCGCCAGCCGTGCAGCATGCAGGAAGCGCACATCGTCGACGGCGTAACTCAGCTGTGCTCCAGACAGTGGCCGGCGGAACCAGTCGGTTCGCGTCTCTGTCTTTGCCAGCTCCACCCCTATGAGCTCCGCCAACAGGTCTCTCAGCGAAATCGTCGAGGTCAGCCCCGCAAGGCCGGCGACAATGCGTGTGTCGAAGATGTTGCACGGTGTAGAGCCGGTCTCCCGGCGCAGAATGCTGAGGTCCTGCGGCGAATCGTGCAGGATCTTCACGACCTCGGTGTCGGCCAGGAGACTACCAAGAGGAGACAGATCGGGGAGGGCCGGCACGTCAACGAGACAGCAATCCTCATCGCCAACAGCCAGCTGAACTATGGCCAGGCGCGGGTAGTAGGTGCGCTCCCAGAATAGTTCTGTATCGACGGCGACGACACCGTGGCCAGTCGCCCGGTCCACGAACCTGGTCAGGTGTTCAACATCTTCGATCCACTCCAAAGGCATCGACCTCAATCAAGAATCAATCGAATAAAGGCCTGTTAAACGATCTCGCCTACGCCATCTCGAAATCTCCGGATCTCACCACTGTTTCTCGTGGACGGGTGAGCGCGTCCCCCTTGCGAGATCGTCAATCCAGCTTCCGAAAGGGAGCCCGATTGACGAATTCCGCCACCACCTCACCACCGATCAAGTGTTCCTGGATTACCCGCTCCAGCTTCTCCGTGGTCATGGAGTGATACCACACTCCATCAGGGTACACCACGACCGTGGGCCCGCGTTCGCAGACACGCAGGCAATCCGCCTTGGTGCGGTGAATCCCACCCCGGCGCGGATCTCCGTACCCCAATTCCTGCAGCCGCCGCTTCAGGTAGTCCCACAGCTCCTTCCCCAGTTCGGGATCGCTGGTGCACTTGAGTTTCGTGGGCGTGGCGCACAGAAAGATGTGGCGCACGATCTCTACCGGCTGGACCTCGGGAAGCTCGCTCATGACGATTGGTTGACCTACCTGTCGTTTTGGTGGTGTGTCCCCAGACGCGGTCTCCAGACAGTCTCCAGGGGAAGGTGGGTGTAGGGGCGGGGATGATCTCCCTCGTAGTCGTCGACGATGTGGCCGTCTCCCTCCAGGATGTATTTGTAGGTGGTGAGTCCCTCGAGGCCCACCGGTCCTCGGCTGTGGAGCCGTCCAGTGCTGATGCCGATCTCGGCCCCCAGACCGTAACGAAAGCCGTCGGCGAAACGTGTCGAGGCATTGTGGAACACAGAGGCGGAGTCCACCCCACACAAGAACAGATTGGCCGCCGCCGCGTCCTCGGTGACGATGCTGTCGGTGTGATGGCTGCTGTAGCGGTTGATATGGTCCATCGCCTGCTCCGTGCTGTCCACGACTTTGACGGACAGGACATAGTCGAGGTACTCAACGCTCCAGTCCTCCTCCGAGGCGAGCTCGATGGCGCCTCCAAGCACTCCGGCCAGCTCACGCGTGCGCGCGTCTCCCCGAATCAGCACAGCGTGGTCCTCGAGCTCTCCTACTACGCGCCCCAGGAAGGCGGCGGCGATGTCGCTGTGCACGAGCAGAGTCTCGGCGGCGCAGCAGGTGGCGACCCCCTGGATCTTCGAGTCTACCGCTATGCGCACCCCTTTCTCCAGGTCGGCCGCCCGATCGACGTAGACGTGACAGATCCCGTCGGCGTGTCCGGTGACGGGAATGCGGGTGTTCTCCATCATGTAGCGCACGAACTCGTTGGAGCCCCGGGGGATGAGGAGGTCGATGTCGTCGGTCAGGGCAAGCATGGCCACGACGTCGTCGCGTGTCTCCAGGAGGCTGATCCAGCCCTGCGGAATTCCCGCTACTGTGGCGGTGGCCTGGGTGATCGTCGCCGCCAGGATTCGATTGCTCTCGGCAGCCTCTCGCCCCCCCTTCATGAGCACGGCGTTGCCCGACTTCAGACAGAGAGCGGCAATCTGCACCAGCGCGTCGGGTCGCGACTCGAAGACCACCCCGATCACGCCGATCGGCACCGAGACCCGGAAAAGATCGAGGCCTTCGTCGATCTGCGTCGCCCTCTGTGTGACCCCCACTGGATCCGGCTGCGATCCCACGCTGCGAACCATCCCCACCGTGCTGGCGAACTTGCCGCTCAAATCCAACCGCTTTACCAGCGGGTCGGTCAGCTCCCCCTTCGCCACCAGCTCCTCTGCCAAGTCGATGTCGCGCTCGTTGGCGGCCAGGATGTCTTGCCGTCGGGCAACCAGCGCTTCGGCGATGGCAACCATGGCTTGGTCACGCACCGCTGTCGACGTCGTGGCCAGCTGTCTGGCGGCCACGCGAGCGGCCCTGGCGCGGGCTCCGATGTCGGTCTCGGCCGCCCCTGTCGCTACAGCAGTCGATGTCGTCATGGGCCGGTCCGTTACGATTTGATCTCTTGTTCGCTGGCCGCGGTCATGAGCTTCTGGATGGTCTTCACCACGCGCTGAGGATCCTCCACCGTGCCCTCGCTGATGAGGGCGTAGTCCACCAGCAGATGGGCCCACTCCTTCATCCCTTCCGAATCGCGCTCCTTCCTCTGCAACGCGCCGATGTTGGCGATGGCCGGGTGATGGGGATTGACTTCCAGCACCCGCTTGGTGGACTCGAACTTCTCGTCCGCCATCTTCATCAGCCGCTCCATATGCTGACTTACCCCCCCTTTGGGGGTCACCAACACGCAGGGGCTGTCGGTGAGCCGCTGCGACTCCTTTACGTCGCCGACGCGGCCCGCCAGCTCCTGCTTGAGAAAGGAGATCAAATCGACGGTGCGCTCCTTGTCGGCCTCGACACCCTCCAGCTTGACGTCCTCCTTCAACTCGAGGTCCTCGGCATCGACCGCCTGAAACTTCTTGCCGTCGAAGTCCAGGAGGGAGTTGACCACCCACTCGTCCACCGGGTCGGTCATGTACAGCACTTCCAGATTGCGTTTGACAAAGGCTTCCAGCAGAGGGCTCTGGACGACCGCCTCCCTGCTCTCGCCGGCGAGGTAGTAGATCACCTCCTGGTCTGACTGCATGCGGTCAACATAGTCCTGCAGCGAGATGAGATCGGAGTCGGCGGCGGCGTCTGAATCCGAACCACCCCCCTCTTCTTCGCCGCTGGCGGCTTCGGGATTGCCTGCGGCAGACGGTGCGGCCACACCTTCTACCGAAAGGGAGGAGGTGTAGCGAAGCAGCTTGCTGACCTCATCCTTGTTCTCGAAGTCGCGGGCGATGCCCTCCTTCAATACCATGCCGTAAGACGTCCAGAACACGGCGTAGTCCTCGGGTTTGTTCTTGGCCATCGTCTCCAGCATCTTGAGCACACGTCGCACCAGCGTCTGTCGGATCTTGACCATTACGGGGTTGTTCTGCAGCGACTCCCGCGCCACGTTCAGCGGCAAATCGTCGCAGTCCACCAGGCCTCGCACGAAGCGCAGGTAGAGGGGCAGCAGCTCGTCGCAGTCGCCCTGAATGAAGACGCGCTTCACGTGGAGGTGAATGGCGATCTTCGGCTCGGCTGAGAACAGCAGCTCCATAGGTGATCGCTTGGGGATGTACAGCACCGCGTAGAACTGGATAGGCACGTCGACGACGATGTGCTCCCAGGCTGTGGGCTCCTCGTGATCGGCGGTCAGATGGGTGTAGAACTCCCGGTACTGTTCGTCGGTTATGTCGCCGCGCGATCTCGTCCACAGGGCCGACGCCTGATTGGCCTGCTTGCCGGCGACATTGATCGGGTAGGAGACGAAATCAGAATGGCGGCGTATCACCCCCTCGATAAGGTGGGCGTCGAGGAATTCCTCGCAGTCGCTGCGCACGTAGATCTTGATCTCGGTACCGCGATCCGTCCTGTCCCTGGTGGTGGAGATGGTGTAGCTCCCGTCACCCGTCGACTCCCACATTACCGCCTCTGAATCCGTGTCGGCGGACCGCGTTGTCAGCACCACGCGCTCCGCCACCATGAACACCGAGTAGAAGCCGACGCCGAACTGCCCGATGAGCTGCAGCTTGTCCTCCTCCTTCTCGCTTTCGGCCAACTTGGCCAGGAAGTTGGCTGATCCCGAATGGGCGATGGTGCCGATGTTGTCGTTGGCCTCCTCCCGGTTCATGCCGATTCCGGTGTCCCTGATGGTCATGGTCTTGGCGCTCTTGTCGATGGTTATGTCGATCTTCAGCTCGGCGTCCGGATCGACGATGTTGCGGTCGGTGAGCGACCGGAAGCGAATCTTGTCCAGGGCGTCCGAAGCGTTCGAGATCAGCTCGCGCAGGAAGATCTCTTTATCTGTGTACAGCGAGTGGATAAGGATCTTGAGAAGCTGCTGGACCTCCGTCTGAAAGGGTCGCTCCTCGACCTGGGCCTGTTCTTCGGTGACCGTTTTTTCCGCTTCAGCTGCCATCTTTATCTTGACTCCTTATGTCATGCAATCGCAATTGAGTCCTCTAAAGGACCTCGCCATCTGTATCTTGTGCGCCTACTCCGCGCCTGACCGGAGGTCATGTGAAACCGGGACTTCGCGCAGGCTTCTAAACGAGATCGTCGTCTATTGGGCAAGTCACAGAACTTAAGGAACCGGTCTCGATTGGCAAGACTGCGCTCCGGTCCTATGTTACCTCAGCTACCTTAACCATCGTAGGACGTCCGATTTAACGATCTCGATTCCTCTTCTTGTGTGTGGATATTGGATCTCACCGCAGTATCCCGGGCACGGGTGAGGGTGGGTCACCTCCATTGCGACCAACCTCCAGCCTTCGAGTTGTCGTCTTCAGGACCGATGCGTCCCCCGAATAAGACGTGAGCCACTCCGACCACCAGATGTACGATCTCATCGTCGTGGGCGGTGGCCCAGCCGGTGCGGCTGCCACCCTCTTCGCCCGCCGCCGCGGGCTGCGGACGCTGCTCCTGGACCGAGAGGGGTTCCCCCGGGACAAGGTCTGCGGGGACGCCCTCTCCGGTAAGGCCATTTCCATCCTGCACGAGCTCGACCTGCTGGATGGCGTCCGAGAGCTTCCTGGGGCCACGGTCCACGACTTTGTCTTCGGCAGTCCCGCTCACGTCGACGCCCACATCGATTTCAGGCGTCACGTCCACCGCGACCTGCTCACCGGAAAGTTGTTGCCGATGGAGGGATTCGTCATCCGTCGGAAGGTGTTGGATGCCTTTCTCTTCGAGGCGGCTCGCGCCGCGTCCGATCGCTGTATCGAGCGCTTTGCGGTGAGCGATCTCCTCGTCGAGAACGGCGCCGTGTGCGGCGTCAGCGGCCGCAGCACCGGTGAAGGAGACAAAGGGCAAGAGACCGAGTTTCGCGCCCGCCTCGTCCTGGGGTGCGACGGCTTCAATTCCATCGTCGCCCGCAAGACTGGAGTATATCGGCACGACAGCCGGCACCTGGCGGTGGCCCTGCGGCGCTATTACGAGAACGTGGGCGGGCTCACCGACCAGATGGAGCTCCACTTCGTCGACGAGGTGCTGCCGGGTTACTTCTGGATTTTCCCCCTCGCCGACGGGCAGGCCAATATCGGCATAGGGATGCTCCACAGTTCCTTGAAGAAGCGCCATGTCGATCTCAGGAAAGCACTCGTCAGCGTCATCTCCCGGCCTCCCTTTGCCGACCGCTTCGCCGACGCGCGCCCTCTGGAGGGCCCCGTGGGATGGAACCTGCCTGTAGGCAGCAAGCGCCGGAAATGCTGCGGTGACGGCTTCATGTTGCTTGGGGACGCGGCGGGGCTGATCGATCCCTTCACTGGCGAGGGTATCGGCAATGCGCTCTACTCGGCCCGCTTCGCCGCCGAGGTCGCCGCAGAGGCCGTCGAGGCCGGCGACTTCAGCGGCCGGTTTCTCCAGCACCGCTACGGGCGGCGGCTGTGGGACACCCTTGGCGACGAACTCCAGATCAGCACCCGCCTGCAGAGACTCGGCCGCTGGCGGTCCCTGCTGAACCTCGCCATCCGCCGCGCCGCCGGCAACCCGGAGGTGAGCGACCTCATCGGCGGCATGATCGCCAACGCCGTCCCCAAGAAACAGCTCACCAATCCCCTGTTCTACCTGAAACTCCTGTTCAAATAGGTCTCCTCGCCCTCGCTCGCTGGCGGGATTCTCAGTAAGGCTTCGGAACCGGAGAGCCTAGCAGCCGATGATAAAGCCGCTGCTGGCGAGAGATGGGTCCTGGCGGTCGCGAGGTCAAGGCGCCTGAGCGGCGCTGAATATCAATTTCAGGGAGCGAAGGCGCACAGGGACGTGGACGGTGCGCGCGGCGATTCGGACCACGCAGACATCGGCCGCCAGGGGCCCATGGTAGCGTGAATGGGCTTCATCAGCGGGCTGCTGGGGAATTCACTCACCCAGCCCCCAGTACAGAGCCAGGGCCCGCGACAGCAGCCCGATAGCGCCGCCGAAGACGTTCCCCCAGACGATGAGCCAGCCCAGGTGCTCGCGCATCACCTGCTCCATCATCTGTTTCACCGTCTCCGGGGTCAACTCAACCAGCTTGGTCTCCAGCAACAGGCCGACTCGCTCCCGCAGGGCTGGAATATCCAGCGTATCCTGCCCGCCCAGCTTGCTGAATTGCGGCGCCAGCTCCACCGCCAACCGGGTGAGGAACTGCTGGATCACCGGTGTCAGCATGTCGACACCCGCCATCTTCACCATCATCCCGAAGGGACCCTCCTTCAGCTTTTCCAGCTGGTCTCGGATCGCCTCGTCCGCCTGCTCCGATTCCAGCGCCGTGACCAGCTTTTCCTCCAGCGCCTTTCCGGTTGGAAAGAGCTCGGTGTGCTCCTGGAGGAAACGCCGCAGGTAATCCTCGTCGAAAAAATGAGTCAGGATCAGGTCCTTGATGGTGGCGCGGATCTCCCGGAAGCGAGAGGGGATCACCCCCGAGCCATAGAGGAACGGAACCTTGTCGAAGAGCATTCTCACGGCCAGCCAGTTCGTGGTGCCGCCGGCAAAGCCGAACACGCCCGCCGCCAGCAGCCAGGGACCCGCCAGCACCACCCACAGCGACAGTGCCTCCTCGCCCACTGCTCCGGACCGCAGGCCAGCGGCCGGCGCCGCCAGCGACAGCGCCAGGCCAGCCAACAGCACCGCCAGAGAGATGAGATTGCTCACCGTCCCCTTATCCAGCACTCGCTGTCTCATATGGCTTGCTCTAACCTCGATTCCTCTGTGACTTGCTCTCTCCCCGCCCTTCACTCACCTGTCCGTGCTCGTCTGCTGGCGTTCCCTGTGCCTCTCCATCGCCAGTTGAATCAGACGGTCGATCAGCTCCCGGTAGCTCACCCCGCTGGCGTCCCAGAGCTTCGGGTACATGCTGATAGGCGTGAATCCCGGCAGGGTGTTGATCTCGTTGAGGAGGATCTCCTCCGTCTCCACGCCGACGAAGAAGTCCATCCGCGCCAGCCCCGAAGCCTCGACGGCGAGGAACGCCTCGCGGGCTATGTCGCGCACCGCCTCGGTCGTTTCGTCGCTGATGCGGGCGGGAATGAGGAGCTCTGATTTGTCGTCGATGTACTTCGCCTCGTAGTCGTAAAACTCGCTGGCCGGGACGATCTCCCCCACCACCGAGACCTCCGGATCGTCGTTCCCCAGTACCGAGCACTCCACCTCCCTGCACTCCAGGGCCGCCTCCTCTACGATGATCTTGCGATCGAACCTGGCGGCGGTGTCTATGCCACGGGCGAGCTCGGTGCGGTCGTGGGCCTTGGTGACGCCCACGCTCGAACCCATATTGGCCGGCTTGACGAACACCGGGTAGTCGAAGTCGCGCTCGATCTCCCGCTGCACCGCCTCCCGCTCCTCGAGCCAGCGCCGGCGCAGCACGGCGGTGTGATCGACCTGGGGGAAACCCGCGGCGCCAAAGACCCGCTTCATCATGTCCTTATCCATCCCCACCGCCGATCCCAGGACACCGGAGCCCACATAGGCGACGTCGGCCAGCTCGAGCAGGCCCTGCACCGTGCCGTCCTCTCCATAGGGACCGTGCAGAATCGGGAAGATGACGTCCAGCCGCTGGGAGGAGACCGAGCCGGGGCCCGCGCCATTCTGGACCGTCAACTCCCGCTCTCCGGCGTAACCCAGAACGGCGGGCAGCAGGTCGTCTCCTTCCACCTTACCAGCCTCCAGAACCCTGGCGGCGTCTCCCGCCGCCAGCCACCTGCCCCCCCGATCGATACCGATCATGGTGACGTCGTATTTATCCCGATCGATCGCCTCCAGGACAGAGCGAGCCGACCTCACCGACACCTCGTGCTCGGCCGAACGCCCACCGAACAGGATTCCTACGCGAATCTTGTCAGTCATGCTGCTTCAATCGCCATAAGTCCTTTTTGAACAGTCTCGTAACCACTCCATCTTGTATGTGATCCCTCTGGTAGCGTCCAGGGCGCAACCCGGAGAGGTCGTCTCCCGCGCCTCACCCTCCCGTAGCCGCAGACGCGCCTCGGCCAACAGCTTGGGGGGCGTCACCTTGTTTCTTCGTTTGCTGGCGTCGCTGGCGACTGCTTTTCTTGCCATGCGGCTACCGGGCCCCTCACTCGAGCGCCCACCGACTCGGATTCATCCCCGGCGCCTCGGTGGCCATGTTGGCAGGCTTGTTGCCGCCGCCGAAATCCCAGAGACGGGTGTTGCGGCCACCGAAGAAGGGCCGCACAGCGTCCGGCAGCTTCGCCCCTTCCCCCGGATCCCAGTCATCCACCCTGTCGAC